>NZ_JBFTEG010000007.1:0-79251 GCF_041027545.1 Pseudomonas zhanjiangensis
CTCCCCAATTACCTGGGCTGGCGCCGCATGCTTGAGCGCTACCAGCAAAGCATTCGGCCAGTTCACTGCATCCAGGAGGCGGTAGGACGCACCGCGCAACACGCTATTGGGACATAGCCTAAAAAAACGGGAGCCAAAGCTCCCGTCCTTTATGACCCGCTAGCGCTTAGTGCGGGAAAGCCGGCGGATTGACCCCGACCATGTCTTCCATCACGCGAATCACCTGGCAGCTGTAGCCAAACTCGTTGTCGTACCAGACATAGAGCACGACACGGTTGTCGTTGGCGATGGTCGCCTCGGCATCCACCACCCCGGCATGGCGCGAGCCGACGAAGTCGGTGGACACCACTTCCTGGGAATTGACGAAATCGATCTGCTTGTGCAGGTCCGAATGCAGCGCCATGTAGCGCAGGTATTCGTTGATCTCCTCGCGGCTGGTGGGCTTTTCCAGGTTCAGGTTGAGGATCGCCATGGAAACGTTCGGCGTCGGCACACGAATCGCATTGCCGGTCAGCTTGCCCTTCAACACCGGCAGCGCCTTGGCCGCCGCAGTAGCCGCGCCGGTCTCGGTGATGACCATGTTCAAGGCGGCACTGCGCCCACGACGACTGCCCTTGTGGAAGTTGTCGATCAGGTTCTGGTCGTTGGTATAGGAGTGAACGGTCTCGACGTGACCGTTGATGATCCCGTACTTGTCGTTCACCGCCTTGAGCACCGGCACGATGGCATTGGTGGTGCAGGAGGCGGCGGAGACGATCCTGTCCTCGGCGGTGATGTCGCCATGGTTGATGCCATGCACGATATTCTTCAGCTCACCCTTGCCCGGTGCGGTCAGCACCACGCGATCGATGCCCGGGCACTTGAGGTGCTGGCCCAGCCCTTCGGCATCACGCCACTTGCCGGTGTTGTCGACCAGCAGTGCGTCCTTGATGCCGTACTGGGTGTAATCGATCGAGGAGGGATCGTTGGAATAGATCACCTGGATCAGGTTGCCGTTGGCAGTCAGGGTGTTGTTGGCTTCATCGACGATGATGGTGCCGTCGAACGGACCATGCACCGAATCCCGGCGCAGCAGGCTGGCACGCTTGACCAGGTCGTTCTCGGCGCCCTTGCGCACGACGATGGCGCGCAGGCGCAAGCCGTCGCCACCACCGGTCTTCTCGATCAGGATGCGCGCCAGCAGGCGGCCGATGCGACCGAAGCCGTAGAGCACCACGTCGGTACCCTTGCGCGCCACGGCGTTCTGCTGGCCGGTGACCATCTCGAGCTCGTCACGGACGAACTGCTCGAGACTGCGACCATTGGCCTCCTGGGCGTACTTGGCCATCATGCGGCCAAGGTCGACCGAGGCGGCGCCCAGCTTGAGCTCGCACATGGTCTTGAGCATCGGGAAGGTGTCATGGACCGACAGCTCGGCGTCGCCATCCAGGCGATGGCGCGCATAACGGTGGGCCTTGAGGATCTGAATGACCGAACGATTGATCAAGCTGCGACCATAGATCGAGGTGACCACGTTGTTGTTACGGTAGAGCTGGCCAATCATCGGAATCATCGCTTCCGCAAGGGCTTCTCGATCGATCCACTCACCGAGACACTGGTCGGGCTTCTGAGTCACGGGCAGTACCTTCCACATGTAGGGGCTGAAAAAAGGGGCTACATTATGACGGCGCACGCAGGCATGAGCAATGCGCGCCTGTCGCCACTGACAGCACGCGCCCTCCCCCGCTACAATCGTCGACCCCGTACCATGACTGCGAGCAATCCGTGTCTGTACCGACCGCGTCCGTCCTGCGCCTGCCGCCCTTGCCGGCCAGCGCCGGAAAACAACACTGGGGCAACCTGCCTGGCGCCGCGCTGAGCCTGGCGATTGCCGAGGCCGCCAGCAGCGCCAAACGCTTCACCCTGCTGCTGACCGCCGACAGCCAGAGCGCCGAACACCTGGAACAGGAGCTGAGCTTTTTCGCCCCCACACTGCCGGTGCTGCACTTCCCCGACTGGGAAACCCTGCCCTACGACCTGTTCTCGCCGCACCAGGACATCATCTCCCAGCGCATCGCCGCGCTCTACCGCCTGCCCGCCTTGAAGCACGGCATCCTGGTAGTCCCGATCAGCACGGCCCTCCACCGCCTGGCGCCGACCCGCTTCCTGCTCGGCAGCAGCCTGATGCTGGAGGTCGGCCAGCGCCTCGACGTCGAGCAGATGCGCACACGCCTGGAAGCCGCCGGCTACCGCTGCGTCGACACGGTCTACGAGCATGGCGAGTTTGCCGTACGGGGCGCGCTGATCGACCTCTTTCCCATGGGCAGCGAACAGCCTTTTCGCATTGACCTGTTCGACGACGAAATCGAGACACTGCGCACCTTCGACCCGGAGACCCAGCGCTCGATCGACAAGGTCGGCTCGATAAAACTGCTGCCGGCCCGGGAATTTCCGCTGGAGAAGAAAGCGATCACGGATTTCCGCGGGCGCTTTCGCGAGCGCTTCGATGTCGACTTCCGTCGCTGCCCGATCTATCAGGACCTGTCCACCGGCATCACTCCGGCCGGCATCGAGTACTACCTGCCGCTGTTCTTCGAGGAAAGCGCGACCCTGTTCGACTACCTGCCTCAGGACACCCAGGTGTTCTCCCTGCCGGGCGTGGAGAAGGCCGCCGAGCACTTCTGGAGCGACGCACGCAACCGCTACGAGGAGCGCAGGGTCGACCCCGAGCGGCCGCTGCTGCCGCCGGCCGACATCTTCCTGCCAGTCGAGGACTGCTTCGCCCGCCTGAAGGACTGGCCGCGGGTGGTGATCAGCCAGGACGACATCGAACCCGGCGTCGGCCGCCAGCGCTTCGACGCGCAGCCACTGCCGGACCTGGCGATCCAGGCCAAGGCCACGGAACCACTGGCCGCCCTGCGCCGCTTCATCGAGGAGCATCCCGGCCGAGTGCTGTTCTGCGCCGAGTCCGCCGGGCGCCGCGAAGTGCTGCTGGAACTGCTGGCCCGGCTCAAGCTCAAGCCCAGGGAAGTGACCGGCTGGCCGGAGTTCGCCGAAAGCAGCGACCGCCTGGGCATCTGCATTGCGCCACTGGACGAGGGCCTGCTGCTCGACGACCTGGCGCTGATCGCCGAAAGCCCGCTGTTCGGCCAACGCGTCATGCAGCGGCGCCGGCGCGAGAAGACCCGCGACGGCGGCGACAACGTCATCAAGAACCTCACCGAGCTGCGCGAAGGCGCCCCGGTGGTGCATATCGACCACGGCGTCGGCCGCTACCAGGGCCTGATCACCCTGGAGATCGACGGCCAGAGCGCCGAATTCCTCGCCCTGCAGTATGCCGAGGAGGCCAAGCTCTACGTGCCGGTATCAAGCCTGCACCTGATCGCCCGCTATACCGGCAGCGACGACGCCCTGGCGCCGCTGCACCGTCTGGGTTCCGAGACCTGGCAGAAAGCCAAGCGCAAGGCCGCCGAGCAGGTTCGCGACGTCGCCGCCGAACTGCTCGACATCTATGCCCGTCGCGCCGCCCGCGAGGGCTATGCGTTCGCCGACCCGCAGCTCGACTACGTCACCTTCAGCGCCGGCTTCCCCTTCGAGGAAACTCCGGACCAGCAGGCCGCCATCGATGCCGTGCGTGCCGACATGCTCGCGGCCAAGCCGATGGATCGCCTGGTCTGCGGCGACGTCGGCTTCGGCAAGACCGAGGTGGCCATGCGCGCCGCCTTCATCGCCGTGCACAGTGGAAAACAAGTCGCGGTGTTGGTGCCCACCACCCTGCTCGCCCAGCAGCACTACAACAGTTTCCGCGACCGCTTCGCCGACTGGCCAGTCAGGGTCGAAGTGATGAGCCGCTTCAAGAGCGCCAAGGAAGTCGGCGAGGCCATGGCCCAGCTGGCCGAAGGCAAGGTGGATATCGTCATCGGCACCCACAAGTTGCTCCAGGGCGATGTCAAATTCAGCAACCTCGGCCTGGTGATCATCGACGAGGAACACCGTTTCGGCGTGCGCCAGAAGGAGCAGCTCAAGGCCTTGCGCAGCGAGGTGGACATTCTCACCCTCACCGCCACGCCCATTCCGCGCACCCTGAACATGGCGGTCGCCGGCATGCGCGACCTGTCAATCATCGCCACACCGCCGGCACGCCGACTGTCGGTGCGCACCTTCGTCATGGAACAGAACAACCCGACCATCAAGGAGGCGCTGCTGCGTGAGCTGCTGCGCGGCGGCCAGGTGTACTACCTGCACAACGATGTGAAGACCATCGAAAAGTGCGCCGCCGACCTGGCCGAGCTGGTGCCCGAGGCGCGCATCGGCATCGGCCACGGACAGATGCGCGAGCGCGAGCTGGAACAGGTGATGGGCGACTTCTACCACAAGCGCTTCAATGTGCTGATCGCCTCGACCATCATCGAGACTGGCATCGACGTGCCCAGCGCCAATACCATTATCATCGAGCGCGCCGACAAGTTCGGCCTGGCCCAGCTGCATCAGTTGCGTGGCCGGGTCGGGCGCAGTCACCACCAGGCCTACGCCTACCTGCTGACACCGCCGCGCAAGCAGATGACCGATGATGCGCAGAAACGCCTGGAGGCCATCGCCGGCGCCCAGGATCTCGGCGCCGGCTTCCTCCTCGCCACCCACGACCTGGAGATCCGCGGCGCCGGCGAGCTGCTCGGCGACGGCCAGAGCGGGCAGATCCAGGCCGTGGGCTTCACCCTCTACATGGAAATGCTCGAGCGTGCGGTCAAGGCCATCCGCAAGGGCGAACAGCCCAACCTCGAGCAACCGCTGGGCGGCGGCCCGGAGATCAACCTGCGCGTGCCGGCGCTGATCCCGGAGGACTACCTGCCCGACGTGCATGCCCGGCTGATCCTCTACAAGCGCATCGCCTCGGCCACCGACGAAGAGGGCCTGAAAGAGCTGCAGGTGGAGATGATCGACCGCTTCGGCCTGCTGCCGGAGCCGACCAAGAACCTGGTGCGCCTGACCCTGCTCAAGCTGCAGGCCGAGCAACTGGGCATCAAGAAGGTCGACGCCGGGCCCCAGGGCGGGCGCGTCGAGTTCGCCGCCGACACCTGCGTCGACCCGCTGACCCTGATCAAGCTGATCCAGAGCCAGCCCAATCGCTACAGGTTCGAAGGCGCCACCCAGTTCAAGTTTCAACTGCCGATGGAACGCCCGGAACAACGATTCAACACCCTGGACGCGCTGTTCGAGCGCCTGACTCCCTCTGCCTAAAGGACTGACCCATGCGCGCACTCCGCACCCTGGCCCTGCTGCCGCTTCTCCTGCTATCCCTGCTTGGCGCCCCTGCGGCATTCGCGGCCGGCCTCTACCAGGTCGAGGTCATCGTCTTTCGCCAGGCCGGCGAGCCGATCCCAGCCAGCCAATTGGCCCCCGATGACTGGGACCAGGGTGCCCAGCCGATCGACGCCAGCCGCGAGCGCTCCACCACGCTCGACAGCCAGGCCGCCAAACTGAGCCCGGCAAACGGCTACCGGGTGCTGCTGCACAAGGCCTGGGCGCAGAACCTGGACGGCAATCTCAGCAGCATCAGCCTGAGCGGTGGCAACCAGCAGTTCGGCCACTTTCCGGTGGAGGGCACCCTGCATATCAAGCAGGGCCGCTTTATCGACCTGGACGCCGATCTGTGGGTCAACCAGTTCGACGACAGTGGCGTGCTCAACAGCAGCGAGCGACTCAAGCAGGGCAGCCGCCTGAAAACCGGCGAGCTGACCTACCTCGACCACGGCAGCCTCGGCCTGCTGGTTCGCATCAGTCCGCTCTGAACGCAAAAAGGGCCGCGCAACGCGGCCCTCTGCTGACAGCGCAGCGGAGCAGTCAGCCGGCCAGCACGCGCGCCAGCACCGACTTGACCCTGCCCATCCCCTCATCCAGAGCGCGCTCGATCTCCGCCATGGTGATCAGCGCCGCCGACTTGCCTGCCGCCGGATTGACCACCAGCGCCAGACAGGCATAGGGCAACGCCAGCTCACGCGCCAGCGCCGCCTCGGGCATACCGGTCATGCCGACGATGTCGCAACCATCACGCTCCATCCGGGTGATCTCGGCCACCGTTTCCAGGCGCGGCCCCTGGGTGCAGCCATAAATCCCATGACTGCTAGCCGCACAGCCCTCGGCCGCCAGGGCGGCCGAGAGCTTCTCGCGCAGACCGGCATCATAAGGGTGGCTGAAGTCGACGTGGGTGACATGCTCCAACTCGCCTTCGTAGAAGGTGTGGGCGCGCCCCGAGGTGTAGTCGATCAGTTGATGAGGCACGCAGAAATGCCCGGTGCCCATGGCGGCATGAATGCCGCCGACGGCATTGACCGCGACGACCGCCTGGGCACCCGCCTCGCGCAGCGCCCAGAGATTGGCCCGGTAATTCACCTGGTGCGGCGGGATCCGGTGCGGCTGGCCGTGGCGCGCGAGGAACAACACCTCGCGCCCCGCATACTCGCCGCGCAGGACCGGTGCCGAAGGCGCGCCAAAGGGCGTATCCAGATTCAGCGCCGCCTTGATGGTCAACCCATCCAGCTGGGTCAGGCCGGTGCCGCCGATGATGGCGTAGACAGTCATCCATTGCTCCTCAGTCTATTAATTGGGCGGCGCGCAATGCCGTGATTGCGGCCAGCCAGCGTGGGTCTTGCCGGTATTCTGTCGATGGAAATGCTTGGCGACTCATGCGCGCCAAGCCAGGTGGAACAATCACCTGCAGGCGCTGCAAGGCGCCTAGGGCCAACTCGGCGGCCGCCCGATCATTGCATACCAGGCCCATGTTGCACCCTGCCGTCAGCGCAGCCTCGATCCGGCAAGCCGCATCGCCCACCACGTGGGCGCCGGCCATCGACAGGTCGTCACTGAAAATAACCCCCTTGAACTGCAGCTCGCCCCGCAGAATATCCTGCAGCCAGCGCCGGGAAAATCCAGCCGGCAGCGCATCGACCTGCGGATAGATCACGTGGGCGGGCATCACCGCGGCCAGTTGCTGGCTCAACCGGATGAAGGGCTGCAGGTCTTGCGCGCGAATCTGCGCCAGGCTTCGCTCATCCACCGGAATGGCCACATGGGAATCCGCCTCGGCCCAACCGTGCCCCGGGAAGTGCTTGCCCGTGGCGGCCATCCCGGCAGCATTCATGCCACGGATAAAGGCGCCAGCCAGCAAGCTGGCGCGCGCCGCATCCCCCTCGAAGGCGCGACTGCCCACCACCGCACTGCGCTGGTGGTCCAGATCCAGCACCGGTGCAAAGCTCAAATCCAGTCCGGCCGCCAGCACCTCGCAGGCCATCAGCCAGCCGCAATGATCGGCCAGCTGCTCGGCGTTCGCGTTGTCGGCAATCGCCCGCATGGCCGGCAAACGTACGAATCCCTGACGCAGGCGCTGCACCCTGCCCCCCTCCTGGTCCACCGCCAGCAACATGTCCGGGCGCAATGCACGAACCGCCGCACAGAGCTCGCGCACCTGGCGCGGATGCTCGATATTGCGTGCGAACAGTATCACTCCACCCACCTCGGACTGACGCAACAGGTGTCGGTCTTCGGCGGTCAACCAGGTGCCGTCGATGTCCAGCATCAACGAGCCTTGCAAGCTTGTAGTCACAGACAATCCTTAATTGAGCGGCGCTTCGGCCCATCGCGGGCACGGCGCCTCTTCGATCCTTACGGGACAGTGGACGGGCACCCGCGGGAACAGTTCCAGCAGATCATTATTGCGCAGGCGCACACAGCCGTGAGAGCCGGGCACCCCCATAGGTTCGCTGTCGGGCGTGCCATGCAGGTAGATATAACGGCGAAAGGTGTCGACGCAACCCAAACGATTACGCCCGGGCTCACGGCCGCTGAGCCAGAGGATGCGGGTCAGAATCCAGTCGCGGTCGGGAAACTGCGCCGCCAAGGCAGGCGACCAGACCTCGCCGGTCCAGCGCCGCCCCCGCAGCACAGCCCCCGAGGGCAGGTCCGCACCGATTTTCGCGCGTACCTGATGCAGCCCCCTGGGCGTGCAGCCCGAACCATTCAGCTCGCCCGGCCCGTTCGCTGCGGTGGAGACGGCCAGGCGCAGCAACAGCTGCCCGTCGGCAAAACCGTACAGGCGCTGATCGGCAAGGGATATGTACAACAGGTCAAGGGCGCGCATAAGCGGCTAGCTTAGCGGATCGACTCCGCCAAGCCCAGCAACCGGGCGGCAGTCGCCGAACGGCATCACACCTTGGCGGGGGCCGCTGTGCTCTTGGCGCGTGGAATCAGTTGAGCGGAGGCAAGCGCCTGGTCAGCCAGGCCACTTTCCGAACGCATGCCAGCCGCCAGGAACGGCACCATCAAACGCATGACCTGTTCGATCGAGGTATTCACCCCGAAATCGTTCTCGGCCATCGCCCGCAGGGCCTTGATCCCGGACATGCTGAATGCTGCCGCCCCCAGCATGAAGTGCACCCGCCAGAACAGCTCCAGCGGCGGAATCCGCGGCGCCGCCTCATGCACCAGGATCATGTAGCGGCGGAACACCTTGCCATAGACCTCATCCAGGTACTTGCGCAGGTGCCCCTGGCTCTGACTGAACGCCAGCCCCAGCAGACGCATGAAAATCGACAGGTCGTTACCACTGCGCGGCTTCACCGCCAGCGCCTGCTCGACCAGCAGCTCGAGCAACTCCTCGAGACTGGGATTTGCCTCCGGCTTGGCCTGACGCTTGTCGAGCTCGCGCTCGAGGCTGCTGCAGAATGGCCCGAGAAAACGGGAAAAGACCGCCTGGATCAGCGCCTTCTTGGAACCGAAATGATAGTTCACCGCCGCCAGGTTGACCCCAGCCTTGCTGGTGATCAATCGCAATGAGGTTTCCGCGAACCCCTTCTCCGCGAACAGTTGCTCTGCCGCATCGAGAATGCGCTCTACGGTTTCCGACTGGGCCATGACTCTTCACCTGACAAACACTTGTTTGAAACATACGTTTCAGCCTGCAGACTTGTCAAGTCGCGCGAGCCGCATTTCGGCTGAGCAGTCACGCCGCCGCGCAATCAGCGGCGGATTGCACGCGCTGTGGAGCTTGTTGTGCCCGGATCCGGACAAGCCTCAGGCAGACAATGCTACCAGAAGCGGCAAAAGGACAATTGCATCGTCGCCATCACTGTATATAATCCCAGCAACTGTATAAAAAGACAGAGCCTCCCATGCTGAAACTGACGCCGCGCCAAGCCGAGATCCTCACCTTCATCAAACACTGCCTCGAGGACAACGGCTACCCACCGACCCGCGCAGAGATCGCCCAAGCGCTTGGCTTCAAGTCACCCAATGCCGCCGAGGAACACCTCAAGGCCCTGGCTCGCAAAGGCGCAATCGAGATGACCCCGGGGGCCTCACGCGGTATCCGCATTCCCGGCTTTGAACCGAATAGCGAAGAAGACGGCCTGCCGGTCATCGGCCGCGTTGCCGCCGGCGCACCCATCCTGGCTCAGCAACATATTGAGGAATCCTGCCGGATCAACCCCGACTTCTTCCACCCCAGGGCCGACTACCTGCTGCGCGTGCGCGGCATGAGCATGAAGGACATCGGTATTTTCGACGGCGACCTGCTTGCCGTGCACACCACCCGCGAAGCTCGCAATGGCCAGGTGGTGGTGGCGCGACTCGACGATGAGGTGACCGTCAAACGCTTCAAGCGTGAGGGCGACAAGGTCTGGCTGATCGCCGAAAATCCCGAGTTTGCGCCCATCGAAGTGAATCTGGCAGACCAAGAGCTGGTGATCGAAGGCCTGAGTGTCGGCGTCATCCGCCGCTAGAGGAGGACCCATGCAGTTCCCACAGTCGCTGAACCGCGCACAACTCCCACTGTTCGAAGGATTCCTGGCCGCGACTACCGCGCCATTAATGGAAGAAAGCGAACTGCAGTATCCCTGGCCGGAGCACTCGGAAGCCTTCAGCGAGCTTTCGCTACGGGGCGCCGCCGGGCACTGCCACAACCTGCTCGCCCCCGTACTACGCGAACTGAGCCAAAACGACAGCTCGCGCTGGCTGACCCTGATCGCCCCGCCGGCCAGCCTGACCCAGAGCTGGCTGCGTGAGGCCGGCCTGAATCGCGAGCGCATACTGCTGCTCTACCCACGCAGCGGACAGAGTGCACTGGAACTGGCAGGCGAAGCGCTAAAGCTAGGGCATAGCCACACCGTGGTCAGCTGGCTGCAACCACTCGGACAGCAGGCAAAACGGCAACTGGCACAGGCCGCACGTCAGGGCAAGGCGCAGAGTCTGAATATCAGCCTGGGCTAGACAGTGGCCAAACAACGCCGCAGACGGACCTTTGCGATGAAGCAGTGAAAGTAACTGGAAGGGCGACACTCAGCGCCTGAGCAGCAGGCCAGTGCGTGGCGATATGCTCTTAGCTGCAGAATTGGCTCAGTGCAACACGCGCGGGGCGTCATCTTGCTCGAAATCACCCTCTGCCAGCCGCCCTGCCATCTGCACGCCCACATTGAGCATGGCCTTCGCCACCTCTACATGTTGGCCCTGCAAAAACTCCTTGGCATCGGCGGAAAAATCCAGAACCACCAATGACTCTTGATCCTCGGCTCGACGCAGCGCTATACGCCCATCGGGCAATTCGACGATCTCAAGATAGGATGTAGACATAGGTAGGCTCTCCACTAAAGGCCGGCATTGTATCAGCCGACCAGGGTACGCCCTAGCCCGCCTATCTAAACTCAGATCACCACTCGCTCAGGGTTTCGCGAAAGCGACGAGTCAAGCTGGTCAACTCCTGACGCCAGGCCACCAGGGTTTCGAGACCCAGCGGTGCCTCCTCCTGCTCCAGGCTGACCGCCTGAATCAAGGGAGTCGCAGGGTCCACCTTGGCCTTCTGCGGCACTTGGGGCGGCTGGAACAACCCGGCGTAGGCCGCCAACAACTGTGCAAGCCAGGTTTCCGGCTGTTGCGCCAGCTCCACCAACTCGGCCAACTCGGCACTCGGCGCCGACTGCAGCACCGCAGGCGTCAGTATTTGCTCGACCCGTGGCACCCGACTCTCCGCCAGACGGTAGTATCCGGCCACCTCGTGACACAGCCCCAGCAAGGCGCCATACAGGTGAAACAGGGTCGCCTCACGCTCGGCCTGAACCAGCGCCTGGGCATTCAACGCCCCCTGCTCTTGCGCCTTGCGCCAGGATTCAAGCGACAATCCGACATAGAATATTTTCTGATTGGTACGCGTATACAGCTCTTTGGCCATTACCTCAGCCTCCACCAGCAGCCCATCACATCACTATACGCGCGCCAGCGATGCCGGCGCACATCCTGTCGCTCAGCGCTTGTCCTCGACCTTCCACTTGCTTCCGTCATAGAACGCACGCCATCCGGTCGGCTTGCCGTCGACCTCAGTTTGCACGTACTGCTCCTTGGTTTTGCGGCTGTAGCGAATCACCGCCGGCCGGCCCTCGGGATCCTTGGCCGGAGCCTCGCAAAGGAAGTGATACTTCGGGTCGATCTCATCCTTGTGCGGCAACAATTCCAGTACCAGCGGTGCGCGGGTCTCACGATTCTTCGGGAACTGGCTAGCGGCCAGGAACAGCCCCGAAGCGCCATCTCGCAGGATATAGGTGTCGTTGACCTTCTCGCACTGGAGCTCCGGCATCTTCACCGGATCCATCTTCGGCGGTGCTGCCTCGCCGCTCTTCAGCAGCTTGCGGGTGTTCTTGCACTCGCTGTTGGTGCAGCCGAAGAACTTGCCGAAACGGCCCGTCTTCAGTTGCATTTCGCTGCCACACTTGTCGCATTCCAGGCTCGGGCCCTCATAGCCCTTGATGCGGAACTGCCCCTGCTCGACTTCATACCCAGAGCAATCCGGGTTGTTGCCGCAAACATGCAGCTTGCGGGTTTCATCGAGCAGATAGGCATCCATCGCCGTGCCACATTTCTGACAGCGATGCTTGCCCAGCAAAACACGGGACTCGGACTCGCCCTCGTCATCGGCGGCGATTTCATCGCCCGGCACCAGGTTCACAGTGGCCTTGCAGCGCTCTTTGGGTGGCAGCGCGTAGCCCGAGCATCCGAGGAACACTCCGGTCGATGCGGTGCGAATCGTCATGGGCCGCCCACACTCGCGGCACGGGATATCCGTCAGGGTCGGCAGGTTGGCACGCATGCCGTTGTCGCTGGCCTCAGCTACTTCAAGCTTCTTCTTGAAGTCGCCGTAGAATTCGTCGAGCACATGCTTCCACTCGCGCTCACCCTGGGCGACATCGTCCAGGTGCTCCTCCATGCCGGCAGTAAAGCCGTAGTCCATCAGGTTGGAGAAGCTTTCACCGAGACGCTCGGTGACGATCTCGCCCATCTTCTCGGAATAGAAACGACGGTTATTCAGCGCGACGTAACCCCGATCCTGAATGGTCGAGATGATCGCGGCATAGGTCGACGGGCGACCGATCCCGCGCTTCTCCATTTCCTTGACCAGGCTGGCTTCGGAGTAACGCGCCGGGGGCTTGGTGAAGTGCTGGCTCGGGTCGAGTTTGACCAGCTTGAGCGCATCGCCCTGGCTCATCTCCGGCAGCACCGCGTCGTCGCCTGGTTTGCTCAGCTGCGGCAACACGCGGGTGTAACCATCGAACTTGAGGATACGGCCCTTGGCGCGCAACTCGAACTGGGCGGCGGTCACGGTGACCGTGGTCGAGAGGTACTCGGCCGGCGGCATCTGACAGGCCACGAACTGGCGCCAGATCAAGTCATAGAGGCGTTCGGCATCGCGCTCCATACCGGACAGCTGGGTCGGCTTGAGGTTGACGTCGGAAGGACGGATCGCTTCGTGTGCTTCCTGCGCGCCTTCCTTGCTGCTGTAAGCGATGGGGTTGGCCGGCAGGTATTGCTTGCCGAACTCGCCCTCGATAAAGCCGCGCACCATGCTCACGGCATCCGCCGAAAGGTTGGTCGAATCGGTACGCATATAGGTGATGTAGCCGGCCTCATAGAGACGCTGGGCCATCATCATGGTCTTCTTCACGCCGAAGCCAAGGCGGTTGCTCGCCGCCTGCTGCAGCGTGGAGGTGATGAAGGGCGCCGAGGGCTTGCTGCTGGTCGGCTTGTCTTCTCGCTTGGCGACGCTGTAGCTGGAGGCCTTGAGTATCTCCAGCGCGGCCATGGCCTGCGCCTCGTTCAATGGCTTGAAGGCGGCGCCGTTCTCACGGGCGACCTCGAAGCGCACATTGGCCCCCTTGGCGGTGCCCAGGTCGGCGTGCACTTCCCAGTATTCTTCCGGTACGAACGCGCGGATTTCCTTCTCGCGCTCGACTACCAGCTTCACCGCCACCGACTGCACCCGGCCGGCAGAAAGCCCCCGGGCGATCTTCGCCCACAGCAGCGGCGAGACCATGTAGCCGACCACACGGTCGAGAAAGCGCCGCGCCTGCTGCGCATTGACCCGGTTGATATCCAGCTCGCCGGGCTTGGAGAACGCTTCCTGGATGGCCTTCTTGGTGATCTCGTTGAACACCACGCGTTTGTAGCGGCTGTCATCGCCACCAATGGACTCGCGCAGGTGCCAGGCAATGGCCTCCCCCTCGCGATCCAAGTCGGTTGCGAGATAGATGGTGTCGGCTTCTTTGGCCAGCCGTTTGAGTTCGTCGACGACCTTTTCCTTGCCTGGAAGGATTTCGTACTTGGCCTTCCAGTCATGCTCCGGATCGACGCCCATCCGGGCAAACAGCTGACGCTTGGCCTTTTCCTTGGGGGTCAAAGCCGGCGTTTCGCCGGCAGCCGCCTTGCCGCGCTTGACGGGCTCCTTGTTGGCACTGGCCGAGCCGCTGGTAGGCAGGTCACGGATGTGGCCGATGCTCGACTTCACCACGTACTGGCTGCCCAGGTACTTGTTGATGGTCTTGGCCTTGGCCGGGGATTCCACGATGACCAGCGATTTGCCCATGGATTGGAAAATTCCTGAAATTCAAAAAAGAGGCGGAAAGCGCCGCGCAGGCTACAAGCGCGGCACCGCTATATATAGTGGCGCTCAAGGTGAGGTCAAGCACAGGGGACCGGCAATATCAGCTCATGGCCGGCTAAAAGGCGTCGTTTCCGCCTGCACGAGCATGAAGCGCGGCACTGTCTGGCCATCCACTTCGACGTCCTCGCAAAACATCTCCAGCGGACGCACCCACAGGCCGTAATCGCCGTATAGCGCTTGATACACCACAACCGGCTGCTCGGTCTCGGAGTGCAGGGCCACGCCAAATACGCGGTACTCGGGGCCTTTGTAGTGGCGATAAAGACCGGGCTGTAACTGCATCATCCAATTCCTAGAAATAAATTTGCGGCTGACAAACAAAAACCGGGGCACAGGGCCCCGGTTGTTGCACCGACCAACGCTTAGAGGCGTTCGAAGACGGTGGTGATGCCTTGGCCGAGGCCTACACACATGGTGGAAACACCCAGGGTGCCGCCGTTCTGCTTCATCACGTTCAGCAGGGTACCGGAGATACGGGCACCGGAACAACCGAACGGGTGACCCAGGGCAATGGCACCGCCATGCAGGTTGACCTTCTCTTCCATCTTGTCGAGTACCTTCAGGTCCTTCAACACAGGCAGAGCCTGGGCGGCGAAGGCCTCGTTGAGCTCGAGGAAGTCGATGTCATTGATGCTCAGGCCGGCACGCTTGAGCGCCTTCTGGGTCGATGGTACCGGGCCGTAGCCCATGATCGCCGGATCGACGCCGGCCACCGCCATGGCCCGCACCACGGCCATCGGCTGGATGCCGAGGTCCTGGGCGCGCTGGGCGCTCATGACGATCATGCAGGAAGCACCATCGGTGATCTGCGAGGAGGTACCCGCCGTGACGGTGCCGCCTTTCGGGTTGAACGCCGGCTTCAACGCAGCCAGGCTCTCCAAAGTGGTCTCCGGACGAATGGTTTCGTCGTAGTCGAACACCTTGAGGAAGCCGTTCTCGTCGTAACCCTGCATCGGGATGATCTCATCCTTGAACTTGCCTTCGACCGTGGCCTTGTGGGCCAGACGGTGCGAACGCTCGCCGAAGGCATCCTGCTGCTCGCGGCTGATGCCGTGCATCTTGCCGAGCATTTCCGCAGTCAGACCCATCATGCCCGAGGCCTTGGCCGCGTACAGCGACAGGTGCGGGTTCGGATCGACGCCGTGCATCATGCCGACGTGGCCCATGTGCTCCACGCCACCGACAACGAAGACATCACCGTTGCCGGTCTGGATTGCCTGCACGGCGGTGTGCAGGGCGCTCATCGAGGAGCCGCACAGGCGGCTGACGGTCTGGCCGGCGCTGGTGTGCGGGATCTGGGTCATCAGCGACGCCATGCGGGCGATGTTCCAGCCCTGCTCCAGGGTCTGGTTGACGCAGCCCCAGATCACGTCTTCCACTTCGGCCGGATCGACCTTGGTGTTGCGCGCCAGCACGCCGCTGATCAGGTTGGCCGACATGGTTTCGGCACGGGTGTTGCGGTGCATGCCGCCCTTGGAACGCCCCATGGGGGTACGGCCGAAGTCGACGATCACTGCATCTCTAGGATTCAGGCTCATAAATTCACTCTCGCTCTAGTCGTTGCGCGCTTAACCGAAAAACTTCTGGCCGTTGGCGGCCATCTCGCGAAGCTTGGCGGTCGGGTGGTACAACGCGCCCAGATCGGCGTACTTGTCGGCCAGGGCGACGAACTCGGCCACACCGATGCTATCGATGTAGCGCAGCGCACCACCGCGGAAGGGAGGGAAGCCGATGCCGTAGATCAGGCCCATATCGGCCTCTGCGGCGGTATCGACGATGCCGTCTTCCAGGCAGCGCACGGTTTCCATGCACAGCGGGATCATCATGAAGTTGATGATGTCCTCGTCGGTCACCTCACGCTGCTCGCTCACGATCGCCTTGAGCAGTTCGTATGCCTGCGGATCGATGACCTTCTTCGGCTTGCCGCGCTTGTCCGTTTCGTAGGCGTAGAAACCCTTGCCGTTCTTCTGGCCCAGGCGATTGGCGTCGTACATCACGTCGACCGCGGTGCGACCTTCGACCGCCATGCGATCCGGGAAGCCCTCGGCCATCACGTCGCGGCCATGATGACCGGTGTCGATACCGACCACGTCGGACAGGTAGGCCGGGCCCATGGGCCAGCCGAATTTCTCCATGACCTTGTCGATGCGCACGAAGTCGACACCGAACTCGAGCAGCTTGGAGAAGCCGCCGAAGTACGGGAACAGCACGCGGTTGACCAGGAAGCCCGGACAGTCGTTGACCACGACCGGGGTCTTGCCCATCTTCTTGGCATAGGCAACGGTGGTGGCGACGGCCACTTCACTGGACTTCTCGCCGCGAATGACTTCCACCAGCGGCATCATGTGCACCGGGTTGAAGAAGTGCATACCGACGAAGTTTTCCGGACGCTTGAGCGCCTTGGCCAGCAGACTGATGGAGATGGTCGAGGTGTTGGAGGCGAGAATCGTATCGTCCTTCACTGCCCCTTCCACCTCGGCCAGCACCGCTTGCTTGACCTTGGGGTTCTCGACCACGGCTTCGACCACGATGTCGACGTTGCCGAAATCACCGTAGGACATGGTCGGACGAATGGCGTTGAGGGCTTCGGCCATCTTCGCCGGGGTCAGACGGCCCTTCTCGACACGCTTGCCGAGCAACTTGGACGCCTCGTTCAGGCCCATCTGGATGCCTTCCTCACGGATATCCTTCATCAGGATCGGCGTGCCCTTGACTGCCGACTGATAGGCGATGCCGCCGCCCATGATGCCGGCGCCGAGCACGGCGGCCAGGTTCACGTCCTGGGCGATCTCGTCGTGATGCTTGGCCTTCTTCTTCAGCTCCTGATCATTGAGGAACAGGCCGATCAGGCTCTCGGCAACCGAGGTCTTGGCCAGCTTGACGAAACCGGCGGCCTCGACTTCCAGTGCCTTGTCGCGACCGAAGTTGGCTGCCTTCTGGATGGTCTTGATCGCCTCGACCGGCGCCGGGTAGTTCGGGCCAGCCTGACCGGCGACGAAGCCCTTGGCGGTCTCGAAGCACATCATCTGCTCGATGGCATTGAGCTTGAGCTTGTCCAGCTTCGGCTGACGCTTGGCCTTGTAGTCCAGCTCGCCGGAGATCGCGCGCTTGACCAGGTCCAGCGCGGCGGCCTGGAGTTTGTCTGCGCTCACCACGGCATCCACGGCGCCGACCTTCAGAGCGTCGACCGCCCTGTTTTCCTTGCCCGAGGCGATCCACTCGACGGCATTGTCGGTACCGATGACGCGCGGCAGACGCACGGTGCCACCGAAGCCCGGGTAGATGCCCAGTTTGACTTCCGGCAAACCGACCTTGGCGCTATCGGCCATGACGCGGTAGTCCGCAGCCAGGCACATTTCGAAACCGCCACCGAGGGCGATGCCGTTGATGGCCACGACTGTCGGAACATTGAGGTCTTCAAAATCACTGAAGATCTTGTTGGCTTCGAGGTTGCCAGCTACCAGCTCTTCATCGGGCAACTTGAAGTTGTCGACGAACTCGGTGATATCGGCGCCGACGATGAATACGTCTTTGCCACTGGTGACAATCACGCCTTTGATCGAACCATCGGCCTTGATTGCATCAACCGACTGACGCAATTCGTTCAGGGTAAGACGGTTGAACTTGTTGACGGATTCACCCTTGAGGTCGAATTTCAATTCGACGATGCCGCTCTCAAGAGCATTAACCGTGATGGCTTTACCTTCGTAAATCATCAACTGATCTCCACGGTATGGAAGCTGAACAGTACACATCGGAGCCAACCAGCGGGCTACTCAACGACTAAGCGATCGAGAAATAGCTCCAGTTAGCCTGGCACACCCACCGACGCGATATTCGGACTGTATAGGCGATGCCCTTAGGCAAACACTCAATTCATACGCCCGTTTGATTTGGGTGTGCACACCTTCAGGGAAAACCCGCGAATTGTCAATTGGGCCGATTACGGCTCACGCCAGGCAGACGAGGCCCAGGCTAGAGCACAGCGGGCGCCCAAGACGGCCTGTCGCGATCAGGCGATCATCGGCGCCGATAACGAAGGCTTCCTGGCGACCTGGCACCTGATTTGTGACCCACCGCATAGCTAGCCAAAAGTTTTTGCTCCGGGTACAGTCGTCTCAACTCGCTCGGCACAAACCGAGTGCGACAACAACAAGAAAACAACTGACGCCCCAACGCAGGGCGCACGGAGCCCCAATGTCGAGCCACCTGCTGGCCCTATCCCTGAGCACCCTGCTCGCCTTTGCAAGCCCAGCCACCGCCGCCCTGCAGGCGAGCGAAATCGACAGCAGCCTGCACAACCTGCATCAACTGCGCCTGGCCACGCAGAAGAGCCTGAGCGACTTCTACATGTATAACAGCATGGAAGGTGACCAACGCTATGCCCAGATGATCGGCCAATCGCTCGATGAGGCCGGCGCACGCCTGCAGGCGCTCAGCGACATGCCCGGCGAAGGTTCCAAGGCCCTGCGCTCGCAACTCGAACAACTGTGGACTGGCTACAAGATAGATCTGAACAAGCTGACCAGCGCGCTTAAGCAGCAAGGCTATACCGACCTGCAACCGGTCGCCGACCTGGCGGACCGCAACCAGCAGCTGATGAGCCTGAGCCAGGAGCTGTACAACAAGATCCAACAGGAAGGCGGCTACTCCGCCGCCACACTGACCCAGCAGAGCCGCGAACAGAGCCTACTGATGCGGGCCATCGCGGTCGACTATGCCTCGCGTAGCGCCTCGGTAGGCGCCACCTTCATGGGCGGCGGGGACGCCCGGCCGATCGACGAACTGGTCAATGAATTCGCCAGCAAACTGACCCGCCTGGAACGGGCCCCGGAGAATACGCCGCAGATCAAGCAGACCCTGAATGAGATAGGCACGAAGTGGCGCTATATCGAAAAATCGCTGCGTAATTACAACGAGAACAGCGTCCCGTTCCTGGTCAACAAGTATTCCGACAGCATCATCGAGGGCCTGGAACAGGTATCCGCCCAATATTCGGCGCCGCAGCTCTAGGTAGGATCGGGCGTGTCGCGGCGCCATGACGCTTTTCCGGCCTGCCTGGCCGTCTTCCCAGCCCGGTGCTTGCGCCGGGCTTTTCTTTTTCCAGACGCGCGCCTGTCAGGCCCGCGCCTTCAGGAAATCGGCAATCTTCTGCAGCGAGTCAGGCTGCGCCCGCTCCCCCCAGTAAAGCGCGACCATCTGCGCACTGGCCTGCACCTTGAACACATCGCCCGGCAGGGTGGCAAGTTGCGCGGCCAGCACGGCATCGGCACAGGGCTCGCGCCATTGGTTCTGCCAGTTGCCCGGCTCCACCTGCCAATAGCACCAACAGTCCAGATGACTACCGCGACGACGTGGGCGATGATACTGCGGGCATGGGCTAGGCGCATGCTGGGCAAGCCAGTAAGGCCACTCTTCGCGGGCCAGCTGCATGGCCAACCCCATGCGCCGGGCTTGCAAACGCACGTCCATCCGCCCACGCTCACGCCGGCTTGGCACCAGCCAGGACAACGGGCTGAGCACCAGCGCCAAGAGCAATACAGCGATCCACCAGTTCATAAGTTCGATCTCGCAGGGCAAAACCTGCCGTAAACGCCTAATACATCCATACTTGACTCATCGGTTCCCCCTCAGAAGGAGTTCCCCATGCCCTACCAGCACATCCTGGTCGCCGTCGACCTAACCGAGGAATGCGACCCGGTCATGCACCGCGCGCAGAAACTCGCGACCAGTTGTGGCGCAAAACTCTCGGTGGTGCATATCGTCGAGCCGATGGCCATGGCCTTCGGCGGCGATGTGCCAATGGATCTGTCGATGCTGCAGCAGCAGCAGTTCGATCAGGCCCGTGAACGACTGGACAGCTTTGCCGGCAAGTACCCGGAACTCGGCGCCGACCAACGACACCTCGCCTATGGCCAGCCGCGCCAGGAAATCCATCGCCTGGCCGAAGAGCAGGGCTGCGACCTGGTCATCGTCGGCAGCCATGGCCGTCACGGCCTGGCCCTGCTGCTCGGCTCCACCGCCAATGACGTCCTGCATGGCGCGCCCTGCGATGTTCTCGCCGTGCGCCTGAAGAAGCCCGAGTAAGCGCCCCCACCGGATGGCGCGACTCGCGCCATCCGGCCCGCGACTTACTCGAAGGCGTCGCCGGCACTCATCACCAGGGGCCTGATCTTCTGCAGCTGGGTTTCCAGCGAGTAGGTCATGCTCGACGACAACGAGAAAAAGGTCAGGAACGCCTTGAGATTGGAATCGCCCTCGCAGGTAGCGTGAATCCGCTGCCAGAATGCCTGGTTGACCAGCTGCAACTGCTGGAACATGCGCACCAGGCCCTTCAGCTCCCAATCGGCATGACGCCCCTCGCGAAAATTGAAGTACTGTCGCGCCAGATACAGCGAAACGGCGCGCAGGATGAATTCCTGATTATTGGCGAATGGCAGGTGGTTGTGTGCCATTGGCCTGAGCTTGCCCAGCACCGGACAGGCACTGGTCGCCATGATCACCCCGAGCAGGGCACGCAGACCCTCCTCCAAGCTCACCTGCTTGGTGTATTCGCGCTCCGGGGTACGCACCCAGACCAAGGCCTTCTTGAAGGCCGGCAGCCCCTGGAAATCCTCGATGACCCGCTGCAGGTCGACGGCAGCCGGGCAGTGGCTGAAGCCTCCCTTGCTCAGCGGGCAATTGCTGCATTGCTGATGTTGCAGCCGAGTCCAGCTCGGCGCCGCGTCGGCCAGCGCCGGGTCATAGGCGCGATCCAGTTCGATCCTGTAATCGAACTGGTGATTGTCGTCGAGGCTAATGCGGTACTCGATGGCCATGCTTTCTCCGCCTGTTGTTGTCGGGTTCCTTCCAGACATCGCACGCTGCGCTGTCGCTCGCTTATTCTTCCAGCTCGGCCCAGCGTTCGACCAGGCGATCCAGCTCTTCCTGCAGCGCCTGCAAGCTCGCCAGCACTTGCGTAGTGTGCTCGGCCGGCTGCTGGTAGAAGGCCGGATCGGCGATCTGCTCCTGCACCGCGGCCATCTGCGACTCGAGCGCATCGATCTGCCCCGGGATCGCTTCCAGCTCACGCTGCAGCTTGTAGCTGAGTTTCTTCTTCGTGCCTGCAGGCGCAGCTGGCTCCACCGCCGCCTCCGGGGCCGGCGCCTGCACCACCGCCGAACTCAACTCGGCCTTGCCCGCCTTGCTTTCGCCAACCCCGAGCAGGCGCGGCGAACCACCCTGGCGCAGCCAATCCTGATACCCGCCGACGTATTCACGCACACGCCCCTCGCCCTCGAACACCAGGGTGCTGGTCACCACGTTGTCGAGAAATGCCCGGTCGTGGCTGACCATCAGCACCGTGCCCTGGAAGGTCAGCAACACTTCTTCGAGCAACTCCAGGGTTTCCACGTCGAGGTCGTTGGTGGGCTCATCCAGCACCAGCAGGTTGGCCGGCTTGCTGAACAGCTTGGCCAGCAGAAGACGCGCACGCTCGCCACCGGACAAGGCCTTGACCGGCGTACGGGCACGCTGCGGGCTGAACAGGAAGTCACCCAGATAGCTCAGCACGTGCCGGCCCTGCCCGTCGATCTCGATGAAGTCACGGCCTTCGGCCACGTTATCGATCACGGTCTTTTCCAGGTCCAGCTGATGGCGCAACTGATCGAAATAGGCCACATCGATACGTGTGCCCTCTTCCACCTTGCCGCTGGTCGGCTGCAGTCCGCCGAGCATCAACTTGAGCAGGGTGGTCTTGCCGGTACCGTTGGCGCCGAGCAGGCCGATTCGGTCGCCGCGCTGCAGGACCATGGAGAAGTCCTTGACCAACAACGGCCCGTCCGGATGAGCGAAGCTGACGCTCTCCAGGACCATGACCTGCTTGCCGGACTTGTCGGCTGTCTCCAGCTGGATATTGGCCTTGCCGGTACGCTCGCGGCGCTGACTGCGCTCCACACGCAAGGCCTTCAAGGCACGTACACGGCCTTCGTTGCGGGTACGACGGGCCTTGATACCCTGGCGGATCCACACCTCTTCCTGGGCCAGACGCTTGTCGAACAGCGCATTGGCGGTCTCCTCGGCGGCCAGCACCGCCTCCTTGTGCACCAGGAAGCTGGCGTAGTCGCCGTTCCAGTCGATCAGGCCGCCGCGATCCAGTTCGAGGATGCGCGTGGCCAGATTCTGCAGAAAGGAACGATCGTGGGTGATGAACAGCACGGCCCCCTGGAAGCCGACCAAGGCTTCCTCCAGCCAGGCGATGGCACCGATGTCCAGGTGGTTGGTCGGCTCGTCGAGCAGCAGCAGGTCCGGTTCCGAGACCAGCGCCTGGGCCAGCAGAACCCGCCGCCGCCAGCCGCCGGAGAGCTCGGCCAGGGTCTTGTCGGCCGGCAGCTGCAGGCGGCTCAGGGTACTGTCGACCAGTTGCTGCAGACGCCAACCATCACGAGCCTCGAGATCCTGCTGGACGTGCATCAACTTCTCGAGGTCGGCCTCGCTGTGGATGTTCTGGCTCAGGTGGTGGTACTCGGCAAGCAATGCCCCGACACCATCGAGACCTTCGGCCACCACATCGAAGACCGTCCGCTCATCGGCCAGCGGCAGTTCCTGGGGCAACTCGCCGATTTTCAGCCCGGGAGCACGCCAGACCGAGCCGTCATCGGGCTTCTGGTCGCCCTTGACCAGTTTCAGCATGCTCGACTTGCCGGTGCCATTACGGCCGATGATGCACACCCGCTCGCCACGAGCGATCTGCCAGGACACCTTATCCAGCAGTGGCATGGCGCCGTAGGCCAGGGAAACATCGGTGAACTTAAGCAGGGTCATGGCACGCCTCGACGGTACAGCGGACAACAAAACTACAGAAAAATCAGAGAAACGCGACGATCGAACCCGATCCGCCGCGAACACCCTAGTCTAACGGCATTTCTGCCCGCAAAAACTTGTTTGCCGCAGCCCAGGGCGTCGGCAAAAAACTGGGCGCGCATTCTAACCGAGTTGTGCCCGGCCATTGCCGGCATTTTTCTCGCCCTGGCGGCCGGCGAGCGGCTTTCGTCATGCCAGGGCGAAAGGCTAAGCTAAGAGCAGCCCGCGGCGATTCTGCCGCCGCCCCCAAGTGCCCAACCCGGAAGTGTCATGCGCGGTCGTCTGTCTTACCTGCTCCCCTGTCTTCTCCTGTGCCTGTCTGCCGCCACGGCCCAGGCCACCAGCCTGGAACAACAACGCCAGCTCTATGACGAAGCCAAACGGGCCTTGGCCAAAGGCGACAGCGGCCCCTACCAACGCTACGCCAAGGCACTGCGCAACTATCCGCTGGAGCCGTACCTGGCCTACGACGCGCTTACCGCCCGTCTGAAATCGGCGAGCAATGACGAAATCGAGAAATTCCTCGCCGAGCACGGCGACCTGCCCCAGGCCAGCTGGATGAAACTGCGCTGGCTGCGCTGGCTGGCCGAGCGCGGCGAATGGCAGACCTTCGTCAATCATTACGACCCGGCCCTGAATTTCACCGAGCTGGACTGCCTATACGGCCAGTATCAACTCGGTCACGGCATGACCGCCGAAGGCAATGCTACCGCCGAGAAGCTCTGGCTGGTGGGCAAGTCCCAGCCCGAGTCCTGCGATCCACTCTTCGAGCGCTGGGCCGCCGCCGGCCAGTTGACCGAAGCCAAGCGCTGGCAGCGGGCCAAGCTGGCTGCCGAGGCCCGCAACTATGGCCTGGCCACCTACCTGATCAAGGGCCTGCCTACCCTTGGTGCCCACGGCAAGCTGCTGCTCGAGGTGGCGCAGAAGCCGCAGATGCTCGGCAACCCGGCGCGCTTCAGCCCCGCCGACGCGGCAATGGCCGACGTCGTCGGCCTCGGCCTGCGGCGACTGGCCCGTCAAGATCCGGAACAGGCCCTGGGCTTGCTGGACAGCTATGCCAGGCGCCTGCACTTCTCCAGCGAGGAAAAGGTGGCGATCGCCCGGGAAATCGGCCTGACCCTGGCCAAGCGGTTCGATGCGCGCGCCCTCACGGTGATGGCCCAGTACGACCCTGAACTGCGCGACAACACCGTCAGCGAGTGGCGCGCGCGCCTGCTGCTGCGCCTGGGCCGCTGGGACGAGGCCCACCGGCTGACCCAGCAGATGCCCGCCGACCTGGCCCAGAGCAATCGCTGGCGCTACTGGCAGGCCCGCAGCCTGCAGTTGGCACAACCCAACAACCCGCAAGCGCTAGCGCTCTATCAGGGCCTGGCCAAGGAGCGTGACTTCTACGGGTTCATGGCCGCCGACCAGGTCAAGCGGCCCTACCAGCTGAACAACAAGCCCCTGGCCCTCAGCGCGAAGACCCTGCAGAAGGTGCGCAACGCGGCCGGTATCCGGCGCGCCATGGAGTTTCATGCCCGCGGCCAGATCGTCGATGGTCGGCGCGAGTGGTATCACGTCAGCCGCCTGTTCAGTCGCGACGAGCTGGTCGCCCAGGCCCGCCTGGCCTACGACATGGGCTGGTACTTCCCGGCCATCCGCAGCATCAGCCAGGCCCAATACTGGGACGACCTGGACGTGCGCTTCCCCATGGCCCATCGCGAGCCGCTGACCGTCGAAGCGAAGAAGCGCGGCATCCATTCCAGCTGGATGTTCGCCATCACCCGCCAGGAAAGCGCCTTCATGGCCGATGCCAGGTCGCCGGTCGGTGCCATGGGCCTGATGCAGCTGATGCCGGCCACCGCCAAGGAAACCGCGCGGCGCTTCGGCATCCCGCTGTCGTCGACCAACCTGGCCTATCGCCCCGAGGTCAATATCCAGCTCGGCGCGGCCTACCTCAGCCAGATCTACGGCCAGTTCAAGGGCAACCGGGTGCTGGCATCGGCCGCCTACAATGCCGGCCCCGGCCGGGTGCGCCAGTGGCTGAAGGGGGCCGACCACCTGGCGTATGACGTATGGATCGAGAACATCCCCTTCGATGAAACCCGCCAGTACGTGCAGAACGTGCTGTCCTATTCGGTCATCTACGGACAGAAGCTGAACACGCCGCAGCCACTGATCGCCTGGCACGAGCGCTACTTCGACGATCAGTAGGCTCGCGCCAGGCGGCTACTCCAGCACCTCGACCAACTGGCCGAGGGCCAATTCGCCCGTGCCACAGGCGATCAGGTTCTGCCCGAAGTACACCTCGCCATCGCGCTCTCGGTAACCTTGCAGGGTCGCCAGGGGTTCGCGGTCGGCGCTGCGGGCGCCGGTCTGGGGATCGAGGGTGGTCATGATGCAGCGCGAACAGCCTTTGACCACGCGCAGTTCCAGGGAGCCGATGCGGATACGCTTCCAGCCGTCTTCGGCATAGGGCGCGGCGCCCTCGACCACCAGATTGGGGCGAAAGCGCTGCATCTGTAACGGGCGCCCGACCCGTTGCGCCAGGTCATCCAGCGAGGCCTGGCCGATCAGCAGCAGGGGAAACCCATCGGCGAAGGCCACCCGCTCGCCGACTTCGGCGTAGGCGGTGTCCACCTGCCGTGCCCGCGCCTCCGGCACCTGCACCAGGCGACAGGCCCGCCCGAGGAAGCGACTCAACCAATCCGCCGCCGCCTCGCCTGCATCCGGCACGCGCAGGCTGTCGCGCCAGATGGTCACGCCACGCAGGTCGGCGTCTTCGTCCGGCAGCGCGACCTGCAGGTCGGGCATTCCCGGCGCCGCCAGCAGCAACTGCTCGCTGCCCTGCCAGCGCGCCAGCAACTGGGTCATCTGTGGCAGCAGGCGCTGAGTCAGAAAGCGCCCGCTCTGGCTATCGACTACCATCCAACGGCGATCGCCAGACAGACCCAGGCCATCCAGGCTGGCCCGCTCCAGGGCCTCGCCCTTGGCCGACTTAAGTGGATAACGGTACAACCCGGAGAGACGCAGCATGAGCCAACCTTCCTATCGGCAAAACGCCTTTATACGGCCGTCCCGATACGCGCTCAAGCCCTCGCTCGGTCTGAGCCTGCTGTTGCTGTGCGCCTGCAGCGGCAGCCCGCCGGCCAATCTCGGACTACAAGCCGGTCGCCTGGCGCCCTGCCCGCAGTCACCCAACTGCGTCAGCAGCCAGGCCGGCGATGCCGAGCATCGCGTCGAGCCGCTGCCGCTGGTCGGCAGCCCCGAGCAGACCCAGATGCGCCTGCTGGCGATACTGGCCAGCGAACCGCGGGCACGCCTGGTACAACAGGACGGTCGTTACCTGCGCGCAGAATTCACCAGCCGGGTATTGCGCTTCGTCGATGATGTGGAGTTCCTGATCGGCGAGCAGGCGGTCGAGGTACGCTCGGCCTCGCGCCTGGGCTATGCCGACTTCGGCGTCAACCGCGACCGTGTCGAACGCCTTCGCCGACGCCTGGGCGAATAGGCCCGAGGCGCATTCGGCCGGGGACAGGCCGAAGCGCATGGCAGGCCGTGCTAGGCGCCAGGCTGGTCGAGCTGCAGGCGTTCGCGGATGACGTCGACCAGCCGGTCCGGCTGGAACTTGGAGAGGAAATTGTCGCAGCCGACCTTCTTCACCATGGCCTCGTTGAAGCTGCCGGACAACGAGGTGTGCAGCACCACGTAGAGCTCCCTGAGACGAGGGTCCTGACGAATTTCGGTGGTCAGGCGATAGCCGTCCATCTCCGGCATTTCCGCATCGGTGAACACCATCAGCAGCTTGTCGGTCAGGACCTCACCGGCGTCGGCCCACTTCTTCAGCATTTGCAGGCCCTTGAGGCCATCGGTCGCCACATGCATCTTCATCCCCAGCTGGGACAGGGTGTCGCGCAACTGCGCCAGGGCGACGCTGGAGTCATCGACCAGCAACACCTCACGACCACTCGCTTGCGCCAGCAAGGGATCGGCGAGTCGTTCGCCGGAGATCTTCACGCTGTAGGGCACGATCTCGGCCAGCACCTTCTCCACATCGATGATCTCGACCAGCTGCTCCTCGACACGGGTGATCGCCGTCAGGTAGTGCTGACGCCCGGCGCCACCGGGCGGCGGCAGGATCGACTCCCAGTTGAGGTTGATGATCCGCTCGACACCGCCGACCAGAAAGGCCTGCACCGAACGGTTGTACTCGGTGACGATGATGGTGCTGCGCTCATCCGGCACCAGCGGGCGCATGCCTATCGCCTGCGACAAGTCGATCACCGGCAGGGTCTGGCCACGCAGGTTGACCACCCCGCAGACGAAACGATGGCGGTGAGGCATCAGGGTCAGCTTGGGCATCTGCAGGACTTCCTGCACCTTGAACACGTTGATCGCGAACAGCTGCCGCCCGGCCAGCCGGAACATCAGGATCTCCAGGCGGTTCTCGCCCACCAACTGGGTACGTTGATCAACCGAATCGAGAATGCCAGCCATTAGGTGCTCCAAGGTGTCTGTCGGGATTTGCTACAGCGAGGTTATCGGCCAACAGCCACACCGCTGAAGGCCCATCATGCCCGAGCAAAGGAAACGACACTAGCTAGTGCGGCAGCACGGCGGACATACAGGAAACTGGGGCCGTGCCCCCCGGCCCCGAGCGACGGCCGAGGATCGGCATTGCCCGGGGCCGAAGTGCAACTCGCTCGCCAACATTGGGCCCGGACAGGCGCTGGCTCATGCCGCTGCCTGGGAGCCCAGGTCGGCCACCGAGTCAAGCGGATTTCGCGTCCTTTTCGGGCTGACGCTGCGGCAGCCAGACGGTAAAGGTCGTCCCCTTGCCGAGCTCGCTTGCGACCTCGAGACGGCCATGATGCTTGGCGACAATGCTGTAGGACACGGAAAGTCCAAGCCCTGTGCCCTGACCGACCGGTTTGGTGGTGAAGAAAGGCTCGAACAGGCGGGTCAGATGCTCTGGAGCTATACCTGAACCGTCGTCGCGCACCCTGACGAACACCCAGTCGTCGCGCACCCCGGTCTCCAACCAGATATAACCTTGCCTGTCGATGGCATGGGCGGCGTTGATCAGCAGGTTCATGAACACCTGGTTGAGCTGCGAGCCGAGGCACTGCACCAGCGGCAATTCAGCGTAATTCTTGACCACCTCGGCCTTGAACTTGATCTCGTTCCAGATGACATTGAGAGTGCTATCGAGGCCCTTGTGCAGGTCGACCATCTGCCAGTCGCCCGAGTCGATATGGGAAAAATCGCGCAGGTCCTGAACGATCTGCTTGACCCGCTCCAAGCCCTGCCGGGATTCACGCACGAGATCGGCCATGTCGTCACGCAGATAGTCGTACTCCAGCGCCTGATTGGCCTGCTCCAGGCGGGCGTGAAAAGCGCCATCCGGCTGCTCGGCCGCCGCCGCCCGGTATGCCTCGATCAGTTTGAACAGATCGGCGACATAGCCTTCCAGGCTGCTGAAATTGGAGTAGACGTAGCCAACCGGATTATTGATTTCATGGGCGACACCGGCGGCCAACTGACCAATCGCGGCCATCTTTTCCGATTGCAGCAGCTGCGCCTGTGCATCCTCGAGCTTGCGAATCAACCGAGCCTGCTCGCTTTTCTCCGCCTGCAGCAGCCGATTGAGATGCTCCAGTTCCAGCTGCTGGGTGGCGACTTCGCTGGTATCGCTGATCGTCAGGCACACGTACTTGACGCACCCTGCAGCCTCCATGACCGGCGAGAAAGTACAGTTCTGATACATCAACTCGGCCTGCCCGGTAACCGGCCGGCTGCCGGAAAAATTGAACAGATGCGGACGTTGCTGCCAGGAGGTGAACGCCAGATTCTGCAGCGCGAAGACCCCGTCGATCTTCTTCTGGATCCACCGCTGCGGCAGTTCAGGAAAAAGTTCGAAAAGCAGCCGGCCGAGGACCGCCTCGCTGTCCTTGCCGCTATGAATGGCCATGAAGTCGTTCCAGAACACCACCCGGCAGTCACTGTCGAGCAGCATCACGCCCAGATTGATGCTCTGCAGCACCGCCCCCAACTCCTCCGACAACACGCCTTGTGCCTCACACGCCATTCCACCACCCTTCTTCAAGATGAACCGAAGAACCCCTGCCATCGAGTCGACCTGGACTTGCCGGCGATGCGCGGCTCGCTCGCGCCCCTCCAGGCCGACTCGGTCAGGCGAGTTTGACGACTGACGCTCCTGTCGAAGCCAGAACTGAGCAGCAGCAAGGGAGCCGCTAGATATCACTCAGCAATCGATCGATGGCCTCGACGACCGTGACCACCGCGTCTTCGGTGATGCATACCAGCAGGTCGCAATAGAAACTGTGGGTCGCCACTTCGAAGTGAATTTCCAGAACCAGGGCCTGGTGGCCGCGAAACTCCTGGCTGGCCAGCACGTCCTGCAGCGTGCGCCCGCGCGCGAGCAGAGCCGGCGTACCATAGCTGACCTTGATGTCGACCTGCTGGGCCAGGCCATTGATGCAGGCCCCGGTGAGGATATTGGTCACATCCAGCATCAGCTCATCCTTGATGCCGTCATTCTCCTCACCTTCGTAGCCCATCAGATCTGCCAGCTGGTCGGCGCCATTCTCGCCAAAACACACCAGCACCTCGCCACGCAGGCGGCCGAGAAAGGATTGCCGGGTAATGATCGCCGGTTGACCAGCGATCATCAGCTGCTCGAGCAGGCTCGCATCGGCCACGTCGACAGGGTGGATACGCGGCACCGACAGGGTGACAAAGGTCTCGGTCAACCGCGCCAGTCGATCGGCGCCCTGACCCATGGCGACGTTCATCAATTCCTGCAGGGCATCGCGCTGCTCATCGCTCAAATTGGCCAATTGGCTGCTCATTCAGATCAATCCTACTTCGTGCAGGGCAGCCTGCATGGCTTCGGGGGTGACCGGCTTCTTGATGAAGGCGGCGGCGCCGAGCTCGCGTACGCGCTGCTGGGCCTGAGGCTGGATATCGGCGCTGATGACGATGACCACGGCATTGGCATCCTCGCGCTTGAGCAGCTCCAGGGTACGAAAGCCATCCATGACCGGCATGGTGAGATCGAGGAATATGACCTCGGCGTGCCCGGCGTGGTAGGCGGCCAAGGCTTCTTCGCCGTTCGAAGCCTGGGTGATCACTGCGTCCAGATCCTCCGGCAACGCCTTCATCACCAGTTTGCGCGACATGGCCGAGTCATCGACTATCAGTATTTTCAAGCTGGCGCTCCTTCCAGTCGTCTACTTACCCGAAGTCCACAGTTACCTGGGACCGACCTTGCAGATATTCACCGCATAGTCATCCCCCTGCAACTCTAGTCGAGCAAGTTGCTTTCGGCCTGACCAAAGGCATTTTTCCGTGGCCGCCAGGCACTCAATAGCGCGCGCACCGGCCTGACGGCTGGGCCTGGCCGGCGCCCAGCCTAAGCCGGGTAGCCGGTGATCGCGCGAATCCTCAGGTAGAGGGGCCGCAGCTGCTGGTACATGCGCAGGTAGACCTCGCGATAGAGCCGCTGGTAGGTCTGCTGCGCCTGCGGGTCGGGCTGGAAGACGCGGCCGGTGCGGGTCATCGCGGCGATCGCGGTGGGAAAGTCCGGGTGCAGGCCCAGACCCACCGCGCAGTCGATGGCCGCGCCCAGGCCGGAGGTCTCGTAGACGTGCGGGCGCTCGGCCGGCAGGCCGAAGATGTCGGCGGTCAGCTGCATCGCCGCGTCGCTCTGCGAGCCACCGCCGGAGACGCGCAGGCGGGTGATGCGGGTGCCCGAGCGTTGTTCGATGCGCTCCTTGCCCTGGCGCAGGGCATAGGCCAGGCCCTCGAGGATCGCCCGGTAGAGATGGGCGCGGGTGTGCACGTCGCCGAAACCAATGATCGAGCCCTTGGCCTCCAGCCCCGGCTCGCGGATGCCCGGAGACCAGTAGGGCTGCAGCATCAGACCCATGGAACCAGGCGGCACCGCGTTGACCAGCTCGTCGAACAGCGCCTCGGGCTCGACGCCCAGCTCCCTGGCCCGCGCCGTCTCGCGCTGGCCGAACTCCTGCTTGAACCAGCTGACCATCCAGAAGCCGCGGAAGATCATCACCTCGGTATTGAAGTGGCCGGGAATCGCCGCCGGATAGGGCGGGATCAGCCGGGTCACCTCCAGGTAGCGGCTGCGGGTAGTATTGATGGTCGCGGTGGTGCCATAGGACAGGCAGGCGGTGGAGGGCTCCACCCCGCCGGCACCGAGCACCTCGCAGGCCTTGTCGGCGCCGGCGGCGATCAGTGGCAAGCCCTCGGGAATGCCGGTTTGGCGACTGGCCGCGGCGCTGATCTGGCCGAGCCGCTCGCCCGGCTGGAACAGCTCGGGCAGCAGCTCGCGGCGCACCGGCATGGCCTGCCACTTCCAGTCCCGTGGCGCGGCCCAGCGCAGGCGCTTGTAGTCGAACGGCAGGTAGGCCACGCAGCAGGCCAGGGAATCGACGAAGCGGCCGCACAGGCGGTGGCTGAGAAAGCCCGAGAGCAGCAGCACCTTGTGGGTCTGCGCCCAGATTTGCGGCTGGTTCTGGGCCACCCAGTTGACTTCGGCCTGGGCGCGAAAATGCGCCACCGCATCCTCCGCCCGGGCCAGCTTGAACAGCCAGGCCCAGGGCCCCTTGAGCCTGTCGCGCACCTCGGCGCGGCGCTGGTCGAGCCAGAGGATCGCCGGACGCAGCGGCTTGCCCTGGGCATCGACATGGATCAGGGTGCCGCGCTGGGTGGTCAGCGACACCCCCTTGATCAGGCGGCGGTCGATGTCCACCTGCTGCCACAGTTGCTGGCATGCCTCGCCCAGGCTCCTCCAGTAGTACTCCGGGTCCTGCTCGGCCCAGCCGGGCTGGGCGGAGTAGTAGGCCTGCAGTTCCACCTTGCCCTTGCCGACCAGGTTGCCCTGCAGGTCGAACAGCAATGCGCGCACGCTCTGGGTGCCGTTGTCGATGGCCAGCAGGTAGCTTTTCTCGCTCAAGACGCAATCCTTAGGGTTGTTCCAACTCGGGCAGGCTGTAGCAACGCTGCCACAGCTGCAGATAATCGCGCTCCTCCTGCATCCAGCGCGCATCGCTCCAGCCCAGGCGCGGCTGGCACAGGGTGCGGATCCGTGGCAGGTAGACGGCGCCGCCGCCGGCCAGCAGCAGGCCCAGGCGCGTGCGCCGCAGCAGCAGGTCGTCCAGGTGCAGCACCAGCTCGCTGTCCGCGGCCCAGGCCAGCTCAGCCCAGAGCGTGTCGGTGTCGGCCACCCGCTCACTGCCGACCTCTGCCATCAGCTTGAGCAGGCCGGGCAACTGGCGACCGTGGCGCCCGCTCAGGCGCCTGCGCTGGGCCGGACTCAGCCGCGCCATGGGCGGCTCGACGCAGGCCTTGAACACCGCGCTGCCCGGATCGTCCACGGACCGACCGACGAAGCCGGAACAGGCCCGCAGCACCTCCAGCGCCTGCAGGCGAAAAGTGGTCAGCTTGCCGCCGGCCAGGGTCACGCAGCCCGGCTCGACCCAGAGCGCATGCTCGCGCTTCTCTTGGGACGGGCGCCTGCTCGCGCCACCCTCACTGACCACCGGGCGCACCCCGGCCCAGGTCGACAGCACGTCGACGGCCTCGATCGCCGCCGCGGGAAACTGCTGGGCGCAGGCCGCCAGCAGGTAGTCGAGTTCCTCGGCGCTGATCCGCGCCTCCTGATCCAGCGCCTCGCGGTGGTCGAGATCGGTGGTGCCGACCACGGTGGCGCCCTCCCAGGGGAAGACGAACACCGGGCGCTTGTCGGCCGCATGCATGAAGCTCATGGCCTGGGCCACCGGCAGGCGCCAGGCCGGCAGCAACAGGTGGCTACCGCGCAGCGGGCGAATCTGCTCGCCCGCGCTACGCGGACGCAATCGATCGGACCAGACGCCGGTGGCCTGGACCACCGCACGACTGCGAAAGCTGAAGCGTCGGCCGCTCTCGCGATCCTCGGCGAGCAGCCCCACCACCCGGCCGGCCTCACGCCGCAATTCGACCACCTGCATGCCGTTGAGCGCCTCGCCGCCGTCGCCGCGCGCCTCGTCGAGCACCCGCATGACCAGACGGGCGTCGTCGGTCACCGCATCGCCGAAGCGGGTACCGCCGAGCAGGCCCTCCTCCTTCAGCCCCGGGGCCAGGTAGCGCAGCTGCTGCAGCGGGTAGTACAGGTGGTTGCGCTTGCCGGCCAGGGCGTCATACACCGCCAGCAGGCCGCCGAACACTCGGGGGCCGGGGAAGCCGCCGCGGTAGTGCGGCATCAGGAAGCTCAGCGGGTCGACCAGGCCGGGCGCCTCCTGCAGCAGGCGCTGGCGCTCGCGCACCGAGTCGCGGGTCAGCCCGAGTTGGCCTTGGGCGACATAGCGTAGGCCGCCGTGCACCATCTTCGAGGAGCGGCTGGAGGTGCCCCAGGCGAAGTCGCGCTGCTCCAGCAGCAAGCAGCGCCAGCCGCGCCGGGCCGCCTCGCGCAGGATGCCGGCGCCGCTGATGCCGCCGCCGACGACGATCAAATCCCACTCGCACGCCGCCAGTTCGGCCACAGCTTGGTCGCGCCAGGCGGCATTCCAGGCGCTCATGCCGGGTCCTGCAGCAGCACCCCGGGGACCAGACGCTGCTCCGGGTCGAAGTGACTGGACAATGCCTGCAACGCCGCCATGCCCAGCTCGCCCTTCTCCGCCGCCAGGTAGGGCGCATGGTCGCGGCCGACGCCGTGCTGGTGACTGATGGTGCCGCGGTTCTCGGCGATGGTGCGGCTGGCCGCCTGCTTGAGCGTCTGCCAGCGCGCCATGGCCTGTTCGTAGCTGGCGCCCGGGCGGAACACGTAGGTGGTGTAGATGCTCGAGCCCTCACCGTAGACGTGGGACAGGTGAGTGAACACGTGGACCCGTTCGCCCTCGGCCGCCAGGCCGTCGCGCAGGCTGGCCTCGACCTGGTTGAGCAGGTTGTCGACGTTGCTCCAGTCGGTGGCGGTTTCCAGGGTGTCCACCGCGTAGCCGGCGGCCCACAGGCCATGGCGCAGGTAGGGGAAGCGGAAGCGGTTCTGCGCCCATTTCTTGCCCAGCAGGGTACCGCTGAACACGCCGCCGAAGCCCTTGAGCAAGCGCTTGGCCTGTTTCAGCGAGGCAGCGTTCTGCCGGCGATTGCCGGTGACGCCGAAGGTCAGCATGCACTTGTCGGCGCCGGCACCGCGCAGGGCCAGGTACTTCTCCAGCAAGGCGATCTGTCCGGGGTGGCCGGCCAGGGCCAGCTGGGTGCGGGTCTCGATGGCATTCGACAGGCGCAGCATCGACAGCGGCACCCGGGCCTGGGCCAGCATACGGATTCCTCGGAGCGCCTCCCCCCAACTGGGCATAAACACCGCGTAGAAGCTTTCCTGCTCGGCCAGGCGACTGATCCTCACCTTGACCTCGGAAATGATGCCGAAGCGCCCTTCCGAGCCCAGCAGCACCTCGCGCAGGTCGGGACCGGCGGCCGACGCCGGGAAGGTGGGGATCTCCAGGGTGCCGGCGAAGGTCTCGACCTTGCCGCCGGCGAACAACTGCTCGATCCGCCCGTAGCGCAGCGACTGCTGGCCGCTGGAGCGACTGGCCACCCAGCCGCCGAGGGTCGACAGCTCCCAGGACTGGGGAAAATGGCCGAGGGTGTAGCCACGGGCGCGCAACTGGCTTTCCACCTGGGGCCCGCTGGCGCCGGGGCCGAAGGTGGCGATCAGGCTGTCCTCGTCGACCTCGATCAGCTTGCTCATGCGCGCCAGCGACAGGGTCAGGATCGGCCGCTCGCCGGCCTGCGGGTTGATATGCCCGGCCACCGAGGTGCCGCCGCCATAGGGAATCAGCACCGCGTCCTGCTGTTTGGCCCAGGCCATCAGCGAGCGGATCTGTTCGGCGGTCTCTGGGAAGGCCACGCCATCGGGGAACTGACCGAACTCGCCGGAGCGCATCGCCAGCCAGTCCGGCAGGCTCTGGCCGCGGGCATGGCGCAGGCGATCCTCGGCGTCCTGGCTGACCAGCGGATGAGCCGCCAGGCGCGAGGCCGGCACCTTGGCCAGCACCTGTGCGAGGCTGGCATCGGCGAGGCGCTGCCCCGGCCCGACCAACTCGGCGAGAAAGGCCTCGCCATGTGCCGGCAGCTCCACCACGGTCGCCTCGTCACCCCAGCCATTCCAACGTCGCATCTGCCTCTCCCCCGGATATTCCGATCACACTCGATGGCTGCCTATACTAGCCGGCCGCCGATCGGCGTCACTGTCGTATCGGGACAGCCGCTATCGCCAATCAAGCCACCCCTGACAAGAACGCACGCATGGAAAACCTCGGCTACACCTCGGTCCCCGCCCTGCTCAAGTACCTGCGCCATGCCGAACACCTCGGCCTGGACACCGACCAGGCTCTGGCGGCGGCCGGCATCGCCGCCGAAGCGCTGAGCGATAACGGCAAGCGCCTGCCCAGCGAGACCCACGAGCGCCTGCTCGCGCACCTGCTGCGGGTTTCCGGCGACCCGTTGTTCGGCCTGCATGCGGCGCGCTACGTCCAGCCCGGTTCCTGGAGCGTGCTCGGCTACATCGCGATGAACTGCGCCACCCTCGGCGAAGCCATGAGCCGCATCGTGCCCTACGAAAAGCTGGTGGGGGACATGGGCGTGAGCCGCATGGAAACCGGCGCCGACGAGGTCCGGCTGATCTGGAGCTGCCGCCACCAACAGGCGGAGATTCGCCGGCACATGGTGGAGAACGTGCTGGCTTCGTGGCTGCTGTATGCGCGCTGGATCGCCGAGTCCGCCCATTCGCCACGCGAGGTGTGGTTCGAGCATGCCTTGCCGGACGGCGTCGATCTGGCCGAGTACGAAACGGTGTTCGGTTGTCCGCTGCGCTTCGAGCAATCCTGCAATGCCCTGCTGGTGCCGCTGGACTACCTGGACGTACCGCTGCGCCAGGCCGACGCCAACCTGCTGCGCACCCTGGAAGAGCACGCCCTGACCCTGATCGCCGGGCTGGACAACGACGAGCCACTGCCGCGGCGAGTCAAGAACGCCTTGCGCCTGCTGCTCAAGGACGGCCTGCCGCGCAAGGAACGGGTGGCGGAGAAGTTCAACATGACGGTGCGCACCCTGCAGCGACACCTGCAGCAGGCCGATACCAGCTACCAGCAGATCCTCGACGAGCTGCGCCGGGAACTGGCCGAGCACTACCTGCTGCGCAGTGACTTGGCGATCCAGGACATCGCCTGCTATCTCGGCTTCACCGAGTCGCGCTCCTTCCACCGCAGCTTCAAGAGCTGGACCGGGCAGACTCCCGGCGAGTTTCGCGAGCGCCGACGCAAGCCCTAGGACGAGCGCCGACCGCGCGGGCTATCGCGCCAGGGCACCGACGCGGCGGAGTTTTCGGCCCGCTAACCGAGAATCTCGCTCAGCGGAATAAAGCGCAGGCTGTCGCCTTCGGCCAGGGTCGTGCCTTCCAGCACCTCGGCCAGGCCCTCGGCCCAGGCGGCGCTGCGCAGCACCCCGGAACTCTGATTCGGGTAGGGCACCACCCGGCCATTTTCCAGACGTGCGCGCAAGTACTCGCGGCGCTTGCCCGGCTTGCTCCAGGTGAATCCGGCCGGCATCGCAAAGCCCAGCGGCGCGACCCGCTCGACGCCCAGGCGGCGCAGCAGGTAGGGCCGCGCCAGCAGGCCGAAGGTCACCAGGGTCGAGGCCGGGTTGCCGGGCAGGCCGATTACCGGCACGCCGCGAAACTGGCCGCAGGTCAGCGGCTTGCCCGGCTTGATCGCCAGCTTCCAGAAGGTCAGCTCGCCGGCTTCGCGCAGCGCTTCACCGAGAAAATCCGCCTCGCCCACCGAAACCCCGCCGGTGGAGACGATCAGGTCGACATCGCTCAAGCCGCCCAGCGCCGTGCGGGTGCGCGCCAGGTCGTCGGCGAGAATGCCGGCATCCACCACCGCGCAGCCCAGGCGCTGCAGCCAGCTGATCAGCAGGCGCCGGTTGCTGTTGTAGATCTGCCCCGGACCGAGCGGCAGACCTGGCTCGACCAGTTCGTCGCCGGTGGAAAGCACCGCCACCCGCGGCTGGCGACGGACGCTCAGCTCGGCCACCCCGAGCGACGCCGCCAGGCCCAGCTCGATCGGGCCCAGGCGTGTGCCGGCCGGCAGCACGCTATCACCCTGGCGGGTTTCCTGGCCCTGGCCACGGACGTTCTGGCCGAGCCGCAGCGGCTCGGCGAACCGCACCCGCCCATCATCGTCGAGGGCGACGTTCTCCTGCATTTCCACGCTATCGGCGCCGACCGGCAGCGGCGCGCCGGTGAAGATGCGCGCACAGGTGCCGGGCTGCAGCGGCTGCGGGGCGGTGCCGGCGAGGATCCGCTGGCTGACCGCCAGTGGCGTGCCATCCCAGTCAGCCAGGCGCAGGGCGTAGCCGTCCATGGCGCTGTTGGGCCAGGGCGGCAGGTCGAGTCCGGCGATCAACGGCTCGGCCAGCACCCGGCCGTCGGCAGCGGCCAGCTCGACGCGCTCGCAGCCCTGGATCGGCGCCGACTGGGCCATGGCCAGCAGCCGCTCGAGCGCGGTCTCCAGTGGCAGCAGGCCAGAATAGTCGATGCCGCTCATCCGCGGCTCTCGCAGGCGGCCACCTGTTTCAGGTGCGGAACGAAGTTGCACGGCCGATGGCGGGCATCCAGCTGCTCGGCGAGGATACCGTCCCAGGCGGTGCGGCAGGCGTTGGTCGAGCCCGGCAGGCAGCACACCAGGGTGCCGTTGGCCATGCCGGCCAGGGCGCGGGACTGCACGGTCGAGGTGCCGATATCGGCCACGGAGATCTGCCGAAACAGCTCGCCGAAGCCGTCGACCTGCTTGTCCAGCAGACAGGCCACGGCCTCCGGGGTGCTGTCGCGGCCGGTGAAACCGGTGCCACCGGTGATCAGCACCACCTGCACCTCGTCCTCGGCGATCCAGTTCGCCACCTGGGCGCGGATCCGGTACAGGTCGTCCTTGAGCAGCACCCGCGTGGCCAGCTGGTGGCCGGCGGCTTGCAGGCGATCGACGAACAGTTGACCGGAGGTGTCGGTCTCCAGGGAACGGGTATCGCTGACGGTCAGTACGGCGATATTCAGCGGCACGAATTGCGCCTCGGCCTTGTGGTTCATGGCAGGCTTCCAGTTGTCGGAACGAAAGCCTGGTGTTATATCACAGGCCCACCCTTGGAGGCTCTGCCATGCCCACCACACCCTTCTTGCCGCCCTGCTCTGTACTGCTGTTGTGCGGCGGCCGCGGGCAACGCATGGGCGGACGCGACAAGGGCCTGGTCGAGTGGCAGGGGCACCCCTTGATCGGCTGGCTGCATGATCTGGTTCGCCCGCTGACCGACGACCTGATCGTCTCCTGCAACCGCAATCGCGAGCGCTACGCCGCCTTCGCCGACCAGTTGGTAGCGGACGAGGACGCCGAATTCCCCGGCCCCCTGGCCGGTATTCGCGCGGGCCTCAAGGTGGCCCGTCATGCGCAGCTTCTGGTGCTGCCCTGCGACGCGCCGCGGCTCGACCGCGAGCTGCTCGAGGCGCTGCTGGCCAAGGCCGGCGAGCGGCCGGTGATGGTGCGCCAGGGCGAGTTCTGGGAGCCACTGTTCTGCGTGATCCCCAAAGCCCTGGAGAGCTCGCTGGAGCACGCCTGGCAGGCCGGCGAACGCAGCCCGCAGCGCTGGCTGAAGCGGCATGCGCCCCTGGCCGTGGACTGCGAGCCTGGCGACCCACGCCTGGCCAACCTGAACAGCCCGGAACTGCTCATCCAGGTGCCCCCGCTCGGCCGTGAAGCCGGGCGCTGAACTTGCCGGCCGATTCTCCGTCAGAGCCTGAGTAACCCGCCTTTCTCAACCGAGGAGACTCTCGCCATGACTCAACGGCCGACACTCGCCTTCCTGCTAGCCCTGGGCTTGGCCAGCCTGGCAGGCTGCGCCACACCATCGGTGATCACCCTCAACGACGGCCGCGAGCTGCAAACCCGCGACCGCCCCGTGTATGAGGAAGCGTCCGGCTTCTACGAATTCGAGCAACTCGACGGCACCCGCGCCATGGTCAACAAGGATCAGGTGCGCACCATCGAAGAACGCTAGACGGCGCCTGCGCTCGGAGACTCTCGAACCAATCGGGCGACACCTGAGTGCGGCATCCGGCCCCGGCCATTCGTCAAGTGAGCCACCTTGAGTCGAAAAAAAATCAGCCTAACCCCTTGTGCAACAAAAGTTTTTCAGTACAATTTCGACTTATTCGGAGTGTAGCGCAGCTTGGTAGCGCGTCTCGTTCGGGACGAGAAGGTCGCAGGTTCGAATCCTGTCTCTCCGACCAAATCCCAGTTTCTAGCAGTCTCAACCTGTCTACGAAACACCCCAAGAAGCCCGCCTAGTGCGGGCTTTCTTGTTTCTGGCTGTATCTCCCTTTCACACCAGCTCAGGCGCCGTCGAGTCAAGCGCCAGCTAGGGCACCTCACCCCGCAGCGCCTTCGCCACCCTGCCCTGCTTCTGATACGCCGGGGCCTCGACGCTCTGGTAGTCCCGCGTGTAACGCCTGGCGAACTCGCTGACACCCCACTGCTGATACTGCTCCACGTGCGTGAGTTCGTGCGCCCAGAGGGCGACATTGTCGAGCGCATCGTGCTCATGGCGAAAAACCACGACGTCGACCAGGGTGACCGCCTGCACATCGGGATTGTGCAACATGGCGCCGGCCGCGCTTAGCTGTTCCGCATCGCCCACGCGGTAGCGCGCGCCTTCGAGCACCTGCAGGTCGAAATAGGGCTCGAGTTGGGCGCGCACGTTCAGCGGGATGGCATGCACCTCACCGGCAGCCAGCGTGTTGCGCGAATGCACCAGCCATTGCGCCAGGCCCGAGGCCGCCATACGCCCCAGATCATCGTAGAGCGGCCCCATGTCGCCGGCCTCGTCGGGCGCACAGAAGCAGGCAAGCAGGCACACCTGGTGCTGGCCCGGCGGACAGCTACCGGCAGCCGCAGCGCCACCGGCGAACAGCAGGGCGAGGATCAGAGGCGATAGTCGAAACAAGACGGCAGCTCGCATAAGGGAGGGGGTTGGCCAAGGTGTCGCAAAGGCAACGCGCGGCGAGAGCGTGCCTCGCGTGATTGGACCCGCCAATTCGGCATTCGTCTCCTGCAGCCGCCACCTTTGCGGCGCCATGTTGCGCGATCGGACAGCCGGCTACAATGGCGTTTTCCTCACGAGGAGCAGAACCTTGAGCCACCGTCCTTCTTACGGCGTCGGCGACGCCTCCTACCAGGCCGCAGGCGGTATCGATGGGCTGCGTCGACTGGTGGGCGACTTCTACCAGTTGATGGACCAGCTACCGGAGGCCGCCGAACTGCGGCGCCTGCACCCGGCCGACCTCGATCTGTCCAAGGACAAACTGGCGTGTTTTCTCAGTGGCTGGCTCGGCGGCCCCAAGCTGTTCGGCGAGCGATACGGCGCCATTTCCATCCCCGCCTTCCATGCCCAGTGGCCGATTGGCGAGGGCCTCAGCCAGGCCTGGCTGAGCTGCATGGAACAGGCCATCGCCCGACAGGGCTACCCAGCGGACTTCGCCGACTATCTGCTGACCCAGCTGCGGGTTCCGGCCGGGCGCATCGTCCAGGCCAGCCGCAACCGCCATGGCCACTAGCTGCCAAGCTGCGCCTGGGCCGACGAGCCCCCGAACAACCACCGGGCAGCGCCTACTGGCCCGCAACACCTGCGACTGATTTACGCCAGGCTCTTCACCGCGCGCACCAGGGCCTTGCTCAGATCCACCGCAGAAAACTTGGTCAGTACATCGTTGGCGCCGACCTGGCGGGCCTTCTCGGTGTTCATGGTGCTGTCCAGCGAGGTGTGCAGCAACACGTAGGTCTGAGCGATGCTGGCGGTCTGGCGGATTTCGCGCACCAGGCTGTAGCCGTCCATCTCGGGCATTTCGATATCCGAGACCAGCACCTCGATCGGCTCGCCGGGCTGCTGCCGGGCCTGCAAGAGCTCAAGGGCCGCGGCTGCGCTGCGCACCGCCTGGCAGTCCAGCCCGAGCTTGCGCAGGGTCACCAAGGTCTGCTGCAGGGCCACCTGCGAATCGTCGACCACCAGCACCCGGCGCCCGCGCAGCAGTCGGCATTCGGCTTCCGAGAGCAGTTGCTCGTCCAGTTCCGCAGGCAGTGCCGGCGCGATCACATGCAGCACCTTCTCGATATCGAGAATTTGCACGATGCTGCCGTCGATCTGGGTCACCCCGGTGATATAGGCCCTGCCGCCGGCGCCGGCCGGAGGTGGGCGCACATCGCGGGTCGAACACTGCACGATGCGCTCGACCCCCTGAACGTGCAGCCCCTGGCGGGAGCGACTGAGTTCGGTGACGATCAGGCAGCCGTCGCGACTCTCGCCCAGCCCCGCTTCACCGATCGCCCGCGCCAGATCCACGACCACCAGGGTCGAGCCGCGTAGCGTCGCCACGCCGCGCACATGCGGATGATGGCTGGGCAAGCGGGTCAACGGCGGGCAGGGAATGATCTCCTGAACCTTGAGCAGGTTGATTCCGAGCAACCTGCCACTGTGCAAACGAAACAACAACAGCGACAACTCATCCCCAAGTGCCACGCTCATCACCCACTCCCCTCGTTAGTTCCCCAGCGCAGCATTTGCCTGCGCCTGTGGCCTGTATTGCGAGCCGCTGTCGCCGGCGGCGCACTCGCGACTCAACGCAAGAACGCGACTATCTGCTCCGCATCGAACGGCCAGTCCAGCTCGGCACCGGTGTCGTTGCGGCGCAGCACTGGGATACGCACGCCATAGCGTTCGACCCATTCCTCCTGCTCGGCGATATCGACCAGCTCGACCTGCAGACCGTGATCGACGAATGACATGAGCAGGGCTTCAGCCACTTCACACAGGTGACAGCCGAGAGTACCGAACAGCTGGCATTCAGGCTGCATATGCACGCCTCCACATTTGACGAAGGCTGCAGTCTAGCATCTGCCCCAGGCGGCCGTGGATGCCGCCTGCGCAGCCAGCTGGCCGGCAGCCAGCAACCCTTGCAGGCCGTCGAGCAACCGCTCGTTGAGTCGCTCGGCCCGGCCCCGGCGGGTGCCATCGAAGCGCTCGTCCAGCTCGAGACTACGCTCGAGCAAGTACTGCAAACCGTCCCGGCTCTGCTCGATCAGCGCATCGGCGCCGCGCAAGGCCTCGAGCAGGCCCTGGGCGTAGTCGATCAGCGCGGCGTTCACCGCGCTGGCCGGCTGGCCGCCCTGCTCGGCGACTGCGCCATAGGTATCGGAGGCCTGGCGAACGCGGGTCTGGGCCAGGCGCAGCGACATCGAGGCCAACTGTTCGCCATCCAGGTCCAGCGCCATGGCCCGCTCGAAGGCACCGTTGAGATCGCCTGCATAGAACTTGCTGGACAACGCCTGGACCTGGCCGAACAGCTTCGCCAGCGCCGCGCGCTCCTTGTCGTCCAGCTCCCCCTCGACGCTGACCTGCCAGGCGCCGATCTGCACGCTACCCGCCTGCCTGCTGGCGACTGCGGCGCTGCCGTCAGCGCCGCTTGCCGCAACGATGCTGCTGTGCGACCAACTGGCGGAGGCCTGACCGATGGATATCCGCAGGCGGTCGCCATCGCGGGTGGTTACCGCCAGGTCGAAAGTCTGCGCCTGCGCGCTGAAGCGCTCACTGTAGACCGCCACCGCCGCGCTGCCGGATGATGCGGGTTCGGCGAGGCGCCGGTCCAGCTTGGCCCAACCCGCCTGAATGCGCTGGTAGGTGTCGTCGATATCTGCCGCCACCTTGCCTTGCAGCACGCCCAGGCCGTCGAGAATGCTGCGCGCCTCGGCAAAGCCCTTTTCCACACCCTCGCGGGCCTGGCTCAACAGGTTCTGCAACTTGGCCGGATCGGCACCCGCGGCTGCCTCGCTGTGCAGGCGCTGCTCAATGAAGCCGAGCACCCGACTGGCGACCTTCTCCGGGGTGAAGGCGTCGGCCTTGCCGTTCAGTGCCCCAGGCTGCAGGCCGAGGCGTTCGGCCAGACGATTGGCCAGGGCGCCCTGGGCGTCGGGGGCCGTGCGCACGGCTGGCGAGCCGGCCGGAAAAGCGGCGCGCGGTGCAGGAGAGTAAAGCGAGGCCAGGGGCGTCATGACGAGGTACCAGGGTGAGTTGCCTCCCTGGTTGGCGGCGGGGCTGGACAAAACTTGAGCAATTCGCGGCCGCCGTCGACCAACGGCGAGCCCGCGGCCAGCCGGAAACTGCAGCCGATGCGCCAAACGCCGCGCTTCAGACGCCTACGGCAACCAGCAACTGCTCGGCGGCGGCCTTGGCCTGCAAGGCCTGGTCGGCCGGACCATAGAGGTGCGCCATGCTCAAGGCGCCCTCGAACAGGAATTGCAACTGCGCGGCCAGCACCTCGGCCTGTGCCAGGCCCAATGCCAGCAGCGCTCCACGAAAATACGCCAGGACGAAGCGTTTGTGCTCGGCCGCCTGCCGGTGAATGGGGTGACTGCGCTCGTGGAACTCTGCCGCGGCATGCAGGAACAGGCAACCGCAGAAGCCCTGCTCGCTCAGCCACAGATGCAAGCCGTCGTAGGCCTGAAGGATCGCCTCGCGCGGCGCCAGCTCCTCGAGCGATTGGCGCATCCGCGCGGCGATCTGTTCATGCTGCACCTGCAAGGCGGCGAGGATCAGCTCGTCCTTGGACTTGAAGTGCTTGTACAGGGTCATCTTCGCCACCCCGGACTCGGCCAGGATGCGGTCGATGCCAGTGCTGTGGTACCCCTCGCGATAGAACAGCTGCAGCGCGGTGTTGAGCAGCTGCTCGCGTTTACTCGATGCCATGTAGAACCTCCGTAGGCCGCCATTATGCGCAAGCCATGGCCGGGGCCGAAAGGCGGCTGAGAGAGTGGAGAAAAAACACGACTTGAAATATACAGACCTGTCTGTCTATTATCCAGTTCCACCTCGCTCACTGGAGCCTCACCATGCACCTGTACGACCTCACCCTGTCCGGCAACTGCTACAAGGTCCGCCTGTTTCTCAGCCTGATCGGTCAGCGCGCCGAGCTGCACGGCGTCGACTTGCCGGCAGGGGCGCACAAGGCTGCGCCCTATCTGGCAATCAACCCCCGAGGCCAGGTGCCGGCGCTGGTCGATGGCGACCTGCAACTGGGCGACTCCCAGGCCATCTTGGTGTATCTGGCGCGGCGCTATGCCGATCAGGCCTGGTACCCGCTGGACGCCATCAGCCAGGGACGGATTGCCGGCTGGTTGAGTTTTGCCGCCAACGAGATCCAGCACGGCCCGGGCCTGGCGCGTCTGGGCAAGCTGTTCGGCCTGCCGATCGATCAAGCCCGTGTGCACAGCAGCGCCGTGGCCGCCCTGGAACTGCTCGATGCCCATCTGGCCAAGCATCGGTGGCTGGCCCAGGGCGAGCAGCCGAGCATTGCCGATCTGGCCGTCTACCCCTATGCCGCCCTCGCCGGCGACGGTGCAATCGACCTGGCCCCCTATGCTCACCTGCATGCCTGGTTCGCACGGATTCGGGCGCTGCCCGGCTATATCGGCATGCCGGGGCTCTAGGAGGTGGGTGATGAGCAGTCCGTTCCATGCCGGCGAGCAGCGCATCCAGGCCCGCCTGGGCGTACGCGACAAGCTCGAGGACATCGGTCGCCGGGTGATTCGTCCGCTGATGCCCGAGCAGCACCGCACCTTCTTTGCCCAGCAACCCTGGCTGCTCAGCGCTAGCGTGGCGGCCGATGGCTGGCCGCATGCCTCGCTGCTGCACGGGACGCCGGGCTTCGCTAGCTCGCCCGAGCCCGCCACCCTGAAGATCGACGCCTTGCCCGAAGCCGACGACCCGCTTGCCGAGCACCTGCAGTTGGGCGCGCCGCTCGGCCTGCTCGGACTGGAGATGCCGACCCGCCGGCGCAACCGGCTCAATGGTCGGGTCAGCCACATCGACAGCGGCGGCTTTAGCCTCGCCGTCAGCCAGTCGTTCGGCAACTGCCCGAAGTACATCCAGGCCCGCGACTGGCGCGCCCAGCCGCGTCGCCCCGGCCCGTGCGAGCGCGGCCAGGGCCTGGACCGGCGCTGGCTGGAATTGGCCAGGTGCGCCGACACCCTGTTTATCGCCAGCTATAACGCTGATCCGCACAGCGGCGGTGCGGATATCTCTCACCGCGGCGGGGCGCCGGGCTTTCTCGCCCTGGGAAACGACGGCCGCCTGTGGTTGCCCGACTACAGCGGCAACCTGATGTTCAACAGCCTCGGCAACCTGCTGCTGGAGCCGCGCTGCTGCCTGTTGCTGATCGACTTCGCCAGCGGCGATCTGTTGCACCTGCAGGCCCGCGCCGAGCTGTACTGGCCCGAACAGCTGGCGGCGCGGGGCCAACCGCTGGCGGTCGGCGCCGAACGCATGCTGGCATTGACCCCGGGGGCCTGGCTGCTGCGCCGGGCACGGCTGCCACTGGCCTTTGGCCCGGCCCAGGCCTCACCCTTTCTACCCACTCAAGGAAGCTGAACCATGCATCGACTCTGCCTGTTGCTCGCCACCCTGCTGACTCTCGCCAGCCTACCCGGGCACGCCGCGGGCCTGCGCTTCAGCCTGGTACAAACCGCCGAAACCAAGACCCTCGATGCTTTTACCGTGGAAGGTGGCAGCTGGATGCAGACAGCCGTCGCCAACCATATGGCGGTTCTGATCGAGCACCACGCCGCGACCCTGCTGTTCGACACCTCCCTGGGCCGCCAGGTGGACAGCCAGTTCGAGAGCGAAATGCCCTGGTACGACAAGCCGCTGCTGCAGTATGGCGAGGTGCGGCCGGTACGCGACCAGCTAGAGCCTGACGGAGTGCGGGTCGATAGGATCCTGCTGTCCCACGCCCACTGGGACCATGCCTCAGGGCTGGCCGACTTCCCCGAAGTGCCGGTCTGGGCGCCCTACGCAGAGATCGAGTTCAGCCAGGTCGCCGCGCCCCCGGCGGTGCTGCCGAGCCAGTTCAGGCATGGGGTCAAATGGGTGCCCTACGACTTCCTCCCCAACCCATTCATGGGCTTCGAAGAAAGCCTCGACCTGTTCGGCGACGGCAGCCTGGTACTGGTGCCGCTCAGTGGCCACACGCCGGGTTCGGTGGGCTTGTTCATCACCCTGGAGGACGGTCGCCGCTTCTTCTTCAGCGGTGACGCCAGTTGGCGCCTGGAGGGTTTCACCGGGCCCAGGGAAAAATTCTGGATCAGTCGCAACATGGTCGATAACGATCGCGATGCGACCCGCGCGGTGCTCGGGCAGGTACACGAGCTGATTGAGCAGAATCCGAGCCTGACCGTGGTGCCGGCCCACGATGCCCGCGCTCAGCAACACCTGGCCGTTTACCCGAACTGGACCCGCTGACCGTACTCCCAGCCCCGGGCGCCGCAGCGTCCCGACTAAGGTCTAAAGGCTGGTCCGTCTCTTCCATGATTAATTTCACGGCGCGGTAACACGTCGGTCATACGCCGGCCCGCACACACCTGAGGAGACAATAATAATGAGCAAGCCCCCCCTCGCCCAAGCCGTGGCCTGCGCCACCCTGGGTGCCAGCCTCACCCTGCCGTCTCTGGCCCAGGCTGAGTTCATCAAGGACAGCAAGGCCAGCCTGGAAGCCCGCAACTTCTACTTCAACCGCGACTTCCGTCAGGCTGGCGCCAGCCAGGCCAAGCGCGAAGAGTGGGCCCAGGGCTTTATCTTGCGCATGGACTCCGGCTATACCGAGGGCACCCTGGGCTTTGGCCTCGACGCCATCGGCATGCTCGGTTTCAAGCTGGACTCCGGTGACGGTACGGCGGGCACCGACCTGCTGGTGCCCGACCGTTCGGGCGGCTCCCAGGACTACTCCTCGGACCTGGCGGTGGCCGCCAAGGCCAAGCTGTCCAAGACCACCCTGCGCGTGGGCAGCATGCAGTTCAAGAACATGGCCATCGCCTCCAGCGACAGCCGCCTGACCCCGCAGGTATTCAAGGGCGGCCAGCTGATCTCCCAGGAAATCGACGGCCTGACCCTCGACGGCGGCTACGTGCGCGAGGTCAACAACCGCAACTCCAGCGACTTCGAAGACCTGTCGATGACTTCCGGCGGCAAGCGCGGGATCAGCATCACCGGTGGCAACAAGACCGATTCCTTCCAGTTCCTCGGCGGCAACTACAAGCTGACCCAGGACCTGACCGCCGGCTACTACTATTCCAATCTGGAAGACCTGTACAAGCAGAACTCCTTCAATCTGGTGCATGTACTGCCCCTGGGCGAAGGCCAGAGCCTGAAGGCCGACCTGCGTTACGCGCGCTCCACCGACGACGGCCGCAGCAACGTCGACAACAAGGCCCTGGGGGCGATGCTCACCTATGGCCTGGCCGGTCACAGCCTGGGGCTGGGCTACCAGAAGATGAGCGGCGACACCGGCTTCGCCTACCTGGCTACCAGCACCGACCCGTTCCTGGTCAACTACGTGCAGATCAGCGACTTCGCCAACAAGGACGAGACTTCCTGGCAGGCGCGCTACGACTTCAACTTCGCCAGCATCGGCGTGCCGGGCCTGACCTTCATGACCCGCTACCTCAGCGGCGACAACGTCGACCTGGGCGCGGCCGGCGACGGCAAGGAATGGGAGCGCGATACCGAGTTGATGTACGTGTTCCAACAGGGCGCGCTGAAGAACCTCGGGGTGCGCTGGCGCAACGCCATGGTGCGTTCGAACTTCACCAACGACATCGACGAGAACCGCCTGATCCTCAGCTACACCCTGCCGCTGCTGTAAATTCGGCAGAAACAAAAAAGCCCGCTTAGCGGGCTTTTTTGCTATCTGGCGCCATCAGTCTTCGCTGACCGCGCCGATCTTGTGCACCGACAGGTCGGCACCATTGAACTCGTCTTCCTGACTGAGGCGGATGCCGACCCAGTTCTTCAACACGCCATACACCAGGAAACCGCCGAGCAGGGCCACTGCCATCCCCAGCAGAGTGCCGATGATCTGGCTGATCAGGCTGACGCCACCCAGGCCGCCCAGCACCTGCTGACCGAAGATGCCACAGGCGATCCCGCCCCAGACGCCGCACAGGCCATGCAATGGCCAGACGCCGAGCACGTCATCGATCTTCCACTTGACCTGGGTCGCGGTGAACGCCCAGACGAACAACGCACCGGCGATCGCCCCGGTCACCAGGGCGCCGACCGGGTGCATCAGATCAGAGCCGGCACACACTGCCACCAGGCCGGCCAGAGGGCCGTTGTGCAGGAAGCCCGGGTCGTTGCGGCCGACCAGCAGCGCCGACACGGTGCCGCCGACCATCGCCATCAGCGTATTGACCGCCACCAGGCCACTGACGCTACCCAGGGTCTGCGCGCTCATCACGTTGAAGCCGAACCAGCCGATGATCAGGATCCAGGAGCCCAGCGCCAGGAACGGAATATTCGACGGAGCGAAGGCCACCAGCCTGCCGTCGCGGTAGCGCCCATTGCGCCGCCCCAGCAGGGTCACCGCGCCCAGGGCCAGCCAGCCGCCTACCGCATGCACCACCACCGAGCCGGCAAAATCGTGGAAGACCGCGCCAAACTGCGCCTCCAGCCAGGCCTGCACACCGTAGTTGCCGTTCCAGATCATGCCTTCGAAGAAGGGATAGATGAAGGCCACGATCAACAGGGTCGCGCACAGTTGCGGCCCGAACTTGGCGCGCTCGGCGATGCCCCCGGAGATGATCGCCGGAATCGCCGCGGCGAAGGTCAGCAGGAAGAAAAACTTGACCAGGGCATAGCCATTCTCCTCGGTCAGCACGCTCGCCGGTTCGAGAAAGGTCACCCCGTAGGCGACCCAGTAGCCGACGAAGAAATAGGCCAGGGCCGATACGGCGAAGTCGGAGATGATCTTCGACAAGGCATTGACCTGGTTCTTCTGCCGAACCGTGCCGACCTCGAGAAAGGCAAAGCCGGCGTGCATGGCCAGCACCATCACCGCGCCCAACAGGATAAACAGGGTGTTGGAGCCGTGAATCAAGGTTTCCACGGCACTGTTGATGTTTTCCATCAGCAAAGAACACTCCGAGACAGGGAAGAAGCACCAAAGCGGACCACGCTCGACCGGTCGCGCACCATAAAACAGCACGTCCAACCACCCATCCCCCCAAGGAGACGCGCGGCGAGCACCAGGCTGGTGCCGAGCGATTATTCAGAATTGGTATTTAATCGTTATTTATTAATGGCTTATCTGTGCAAAACGGCATTCAGCCCACGCTCCAGAAAGCCCCATAAAGACGCAGCACGCCAACAGCGCGCACCAACACAATGCAAGCGCTGTACCAGCCAAGGACTCAGCGCTGTCGTCCGCAATTGGCACTGCACGTCCCGGACTGTCGCAAACCCCCTACACTGAACAGGAACCACAAGGAGAGAGCTCATGGCACGCAAAGATTCCAACCCGCCCGGCCAGGACGAATTGCTCGAAGAGTTCCAGGCCCTGGTCCGTGATACCGAGAAGCTGCTGCAGGACTCGGCCAGCCTGGCCGGTGATCAGGCGGAGCAACTGCGCGAACAGATTCGCGGTAGCCTCAGCCGCGCCCGCTCGACCCTGCATGACGCCGAAGACGCCCTGCGCGAGCGCGGCAAGGCCGTCGTGCAGGCCACCGAAGGCTATGTGCAGAACCACCCCTGGCAAACCCTGGGTGTAGCCGCCTGCATAGGTCTGTTGCTGGGCATGCTGATATCGCGGCGCTGATGAGTGACGACATGGATTGCCCTCAGGGGCGTCGCGGCCCCTCACCGCGGCGCCTTGCCAGCGCCCTGCTCGGCCTGCTGCACGGCCATATCGCGCTGTTCGGCGAAGAACTCAAGGACCAGCAGCGGCATGCCCTGAGCCTGTTCGCCCTGCTCAGCCTCAGCCTGGTGTTCGGCCTGCTGCTGCTGGTTGGCCTGTCCGCGGCTCTGCTGATCAGCTACTGGGACAGCCATCGGCAGCTGGTGATCGCCGCCCTGTGCCTGTTCTATGCCGCGGGCCTCATCGCCAGTCTGATAGGCCTGTGGCTGCGCCTGCGCAATGCCCCCACCCCCTTCGGTGCCAGCCTCGAAGAGCTGGCCCGCGACCGCGAGCAACTGCTGCCATGAGCGCCACCGAACTGCCCGCCAAGGCCAACCGCCGGCAACTGCACAAGACCCTGCTGCGCATGCGCCTGGAGATGCACCGCCAGGAGCTGCGCCATGAAACCCTGATGATGCTGCAGCCCCTGCATCAGGCACGCGACATCGGCAGTCACCTGCGCGGCGAGCTGCGCAACAGCAACGCACCACTTTGGATCACTGTAGGCGCCTTGTTGCTGGCCACACTCGGCGTGCGCAATGACAACTGGCGTCGCTGGCTGCGCATCGCGCTGATTGCCTTCCCGCTGCTCAGGCGCCGCCCATCGCGCACGCCGAACGACCGTCCGGACGAGCCTGGGCCCAAGCCGCCTTCTGGCCACGATCTTGCTTAGCTGAAGCACTTTTCGCCGGCTCTCGGCGCACTTACTGCCTATCGCTAAGGAAGTGTTCGGTGTTCGACGGTCAACCGTGCGCTGTCTTTCAACCCTTCATCGACACCGCTACCGGCCAGATCGCCGGCGTCGAGGCACTGGCACGGCTGCGCGATGAACATGGCCTGCTGCATTCGGCCGGCCCGTTGTTTGCCGACCCGAAAACCCCGCCTGCCGCCCTGCGCCGGCTCGATCGCCGGGTACGCGAGTTGGCCCTGGCCCGCTTTAGCGAAGCGCCGGCCGACTGGTTTCTCAGCCTGAATATCTCGCCGCGCTGGATCAGCCGGTTGCGCCCCGAGCAAGCCCTGCCGAGCCTGAAACAGTTGCAGCGTGCCGGCTTCGCGCCCGAGCGGGTGGTCTTCGAGATCACCGAACTGGGCGGCGCCAGCCATCGCCTGCCCGGGGTCGTGGCGCGCTACCGCGAAGCCGGCGCGCGCATCGCCATCGACGATTTCGGCGCCGGTTACTCGCAGCTCGATCGCGTGCTGGCCTTGCGCCCCGATATCCTCAAGCTGGACATGCGCCTGTTCCAGGATGCCGCCCGCGGCGGCCCCAGCGAAGAGGTGGTCAGGGCGCTGGCGCAGATGGCCGAGAAGAGCGGCTGCTGGATCATTGCCGAAGGGGTGGAAACCGAGGCCGAACTGGATTTCGCCTTGGCCTGCGGGGCGCGCTACGTTCAGGGCTATCTGTTTGCCAAACCGGAGCCGGCATTCTTCCACACCAACGCCTTCGTCAAGCGCTTCGCCCAACTGCGCGATCGCTATGTGCAGCACAAGCTGGCCGAGCGAGCGCGACTGATGGCCCTGCGCATTCAACTCGGCACCCTGATGAGCGCGCTCAAGGCCTGGATCGAGGCCGGCGGCGCTCCGGCCAGTCTGCCAGCGCCCGATGCCTACCCCTGGCTACTGCGGGTATTCCAGTGCGACCGTCACGGCACCCAGATCACCCCCAACCTGGAATGGCGTGAAGGCGCCTGGCACGCCGACAGTCGCTACCTGGGTCACAACTGGTCCTGGCGCCCCTACTTCTATCAGCTATTGGCCGAAGGCTGGGACGAGCGCCGGCTGATCCTCTCCAGCACCTACCGAGACGCCACCAGCAACCAGTACTGCCTGACCGCCGGGCAATTCACCGACAACGGGCGCCGCCTGCTACTGGTGGATATCGACGCAAGAGGCCTGTGAGCAGCCAGATGCCCGCTATCGACCGCGCCTGGCATCGAGGCTGAAGGCGCCGGCGCCCTGCACGTACAGCAGCAGGAAGCCGCCGGCCATGGCCAGGTTCTTCATGAACATGATCATCTGCGTCTGCTCGGCGAAGTTGGTGTGAAAGATCAACGCCGAGGCGATGCAGAAGCCGGCCAGCGCCAGCGCCGCCCAACGGGTGAGAAACCCGACAATCAGCGCCAGGCTGCCGCCAATCTCCAAAGCGATCACCAATGGCAACAGCGCGCCGGGTATCCCCATGCTCTCCATATAACCCTGAGTACCGGCATAGCCGGTGATCTTGCTGAAGCCGGCGAGCAAGAAGATGTGCGCCAGCAGCAGCCGTGCAACCAAGACAATCGCGCTATTCATACAGCCTCCTTTCGAGAGAACGCCCTATTCGCCGACTGCCGCGCTCGGGACCGGGCACCCTGCCGCCACAAACGACCGGTTGGGCGGCGGTGACGCGCGACGACAGGCGCACGCCCTATCCACTGGCCGTACACCCTGAATTGACAGTAGCAACGCCGCCCAGGCCTCGCCACTCGCTCCCTGCAATCGCCCCAGGTGCCGTACCGGCGCGCAGACCCGGCTTGCAGTCCGCCGGACGAAGCCCGAAGCTAGGGGCATCGGCCACTGAACGGCGAGGAACGGCCTTGGACTGGCAAACCCTGCTCAACCGCGAACGACTCGGCAAACCGGCGCACAGCGTCAACGAACTGGGGCGCAGCCCGTTTCACAAGGACCACGACCGGATCATCTTCTCCGGCGCCTTCCGTCGCCTGGGGCGCAAGACTCAGGTCCATCCGGTGTCCAGCAACGACCATATTCACACCCGCCTCACCCACTCCCTGGAGGTCAGCTGCGTCGGCCGCTCGCTGGGCATGCGCGTCGGCGAGATGATTCGCGACGCGCTGCCCGACTGGTGCGAGCCGAGCGACCTGGGCATGGTCGTGCAGTCGGCCTGCCTGGCCCATGACATCGGCAACCCGCCGTTCGGCCACTCCGGCGAGGATGCCATCCGCCACTGGTTCCAGCAGGCGGCCGGGCGCGGCTGGCTGGATGCCATGAGCGCGGCCGAACGCGACGACTTCCTCAACTTCGAGGGCAATGCCCAGGGCTTTCGCGTGCTCACCCAACTGGAGTATCACCAGTTCGATGGCGGCACTCGTCTGACCTACGCCACCCTCGGCGCCTACCTGAAGTACCCCTGGACCGCGCGCCACGCCGAGGCCCTGGGTTACAAGAAGCACAAGTTCGGCTGCTACCAGAGCGAGCTGCCGCTGCTCGAGCAGATCGCCCACAAGCTGGGCCTGCCGCAACTGGAGGAGCAACGCTGGGCCCGCCACCCCCTGGTCTATCTGATGGAGGCCGCGGACGACATCTGCTACGGCCTGATCGATCTGGAGGACGGCCTGGAGATGGAGTTGCTCGACTACCCGGAGGTCGAAGCGCTGCTGCTCGACCTGGTCGGTGACGACCTGCCGGAAACCTACCGCCAGCTGGGGCCACGGGATTCGCGTCGGCGCAAGCTGGCCATCCTGCGCGGCAAGGCCATCGAGCACCTGACCAATGCCGCCGCCTACGCCTTCGTCGCCCAGCAGGACGCGCTGCTGGCCGGTAGCGTGCAGGGCGATCTGGTCGAGCACATGCACGGCCCGGCCAAGCGCTGCGTGCTCGGGGCAAAGGCCATGGCACGACAGAAGATCTTCCAGGACAAGCGCAAGACCCTGCACGAGATCGGCGCCTATACCACCCTGGAAATCCTCCTCAATGCCTTCTGCGGCGCGGCCCTGGAGCAGCATGGCGGGCGTACGCCCTCGTTCAAGCACAGGCGCATCCTCGACCTGCTCGGCAACAACGCGCCGGACCCGCACGGGCCGCTGTACGCCTCCTTCCTGCGCATGATCGACTTCATCGCCGGGATGACCGACAGCTATGCTACCGAAATGGCCCGCGAGATGACGGGACGCTCAAGCCCGGTGTAACCCGTAGATGAATCCACGCCTGCGACACGCTTTCGGTTGGCACGCCGGACCACCCGCCTGGGGATCGGCGGTCGTGGCCGGCTTCGGCTGCGGACTGCCTTTGCTGCTGGGCCTGTTCAGTGCCCATCCCGGTTTCCTCTGGGCCTCGGTCGGCGCCTTTCAGGCGGCCCAGGCCAGCCCCCTGCACCGCTTTGGCATGCTGCGCATGTCGTTGCTGATCGGCCTCGGGGCCTGCAGTGCCGGCCTGGGCTTCTGGGCGGCCAGCCAGCCGCTGGCCAGCCTCGGCGTATTTGGCCTTTTCGGCTTTCTATTGGCCTGGCTGCAACGCTTCGGCAGCGAGGCCGGCAAGCTCGGCTTCGGCCTGACCGCATGCCTGTGCCTGGGCCATGGCCAGCAAATCGTCGACAGCCTGGGCAACCCCTATGCCATTGCCATGCTGTTCATCCTCGGCGGGCTCTGGGTGATGCTGCTGGCCTTCGGTCTGCGCGGCCTGCATGGCTTGCGCATGTGGCCCTATATGCCGCGCGTCATCAGCCTGGCAAGGGTGCTGAGGCGCTACGCCAAGCGCCTGCCGCGCCAGCAATGGCGCCTGCATGCCGCCGCCTGCAGCCTGGCCCTGGCCCTGGCCGGCCTGACGGTCAACCTCGCCGAGCTACAACGCGGCTACTGGCTGACCCTGATCGTGCTCAGCTCGCTGCAGCTGCGCCTGCAGGACAACCTGGTGCGCGCCCTGCAATCGAGCCTGCTCAGCCTGGTCACGGCCGGCGGCCTGATCCTGCTTGGCTACAGCCTGCAAAGCCCGGCGCTGCTGGTGGCCACCCTGCTGCCGTTGATCATTCTCGGGCGTATGCTGCAGGCCAGTCACTATGGCCTGTTCGTCCTGCAGGTGACGATCTGCTTCATCCTGCTCGCCGAAAGCCTGGCGCAGGATTGGCAGCAGATCGATACGCGCCTGCTCAATGCCCTGTTCGGCGCGCTCCTGGTCGTGCTCGTTGCCCTGCTGACCCATGCGTTCCGGCAGTTGCTGGCCAGAAGAGCCCTGGACCCCAGCACTCCTCGCCAGCGCTCCTGATAGACGGGCGGTGCCTAGATACTTCCTGTCTAGAAGCCGCCTCTCTTAGGTAGAACCGCCTTTGCCGGGCAGCCACCTGGCCGCTTCACTATGCTTGTTAGGATAACGGGGCCAAACAAGGAGTGATGCGCCATGCCCAGCAACACCTGGCTGCGCAATCGCCGCTTCCCCCTGCATGTGCACATCAGCCTCGTGTTCACACTATTGCTGCTGCTAACCGGGGGCGTGCTGGGACTGTTCAACCACCGACAAACCACCCAGATCATCTTCGCCAGCAGCGCCAAGCTGTTCGAGCAAATCCAGCAGAATGTGCAGCTCGATCTCGAACACACCTACCAACCGATTCGCCAGATGCTCAGCCTGCTGGCCCTCAATGATGCAGCCCAGGCCAGCGACCTGCAGGCCCGCCTGACCCTGCTCAAACCCTTCGCCCAGGCCCTGCGCGACAATCCACAGATAGCCTCGCTGTACCTTGGCTACGAAGACGGTGACTTCTTCCAGGTTCGGCCGCTGCGCGACGAGGCCATGAAGCTACGCTTCTTGGCGCCGAACAACGCGGCCTTCCAGGTCTGGTCGATCGACCGCAACGCCGAGGGTACTGAGGCGGCCTACCTGTTCTACGACGGCTCGTTGAACCTGATCGGCCAACGCGCCCGTCCAGAGGAAGACTTCGACCCGCGCAAACGCCCCTGGTACCGGCGCGCCCGCGTCAATGGCGGGCAGATCACCACCAAGCCCTATGTGTTCTTCTCCACCTCCGAGGTCGGCACCACCCTGGCCCGGCGCAGCGGTCTGACCACCGTGCTGGCCGCGGACCTGACCCTGGCCGAGCTGTCCGCTACCTTGGTCGATCAACAGATCACCCGCAGCAGTCAGATCGTCCTCTACGACCCCGCCGGAAACGCCGTGGCCTACCCGGACAGCGCCCTCTTGACGATGATGATGGATGGCGAAGCGATACTGAGCCCCGCCCGTGAACTCAGCCCGGAAATCGACGCCCTGCTGGCCAATGACACCGGCGAGCTGCAACAGACTGTGCTCGAGCTGCAAGGGCGGCGTTGGGTAGTGTCGCGCAGCCGACTGCTGGAAGGAGGGCCTCAAGGCCTGTTCCTGGCCTTGCTGGTACCGGAGGACGAACTGCTGGAAGATGCCTACCGCATGCGCTGGCAAGGCGCGCTGATCACCCTGACCACCCTGCTGCTATGCCTGCCCCTGGGCTGGTTGACCTCGCGCATCGTGGCCAAACCACTAAAAGCGCTGGTTGCCGAAGCCGAGGCGATTCGCCGCTTCGATTTCAAGTCTCCCGCCAGTGGTCGCTCATTGATACTGGAGGTCGACCAGCTGGCCGTGTCCATGACGCGAATGAAAGAGACCATCTCCAGCTTTCTCGAGATCGCTGCCAGCCTGTCGGCGCAGAAGCGCTTCGACCCGCTGCTCGAGCGGGTGCTGGAGGAAACCATCGGCATCAGCCGCGCCCACGGCGGCCTGATCTACCTGGTCGACGAGGAGACTGGCCGGCTCGAGCCCCATGGCCTGTTTCTCAACGGCGAGCGCCAGAGCCTCGAACAGCATGCCATGCCCGGTTACCCGCTGGCCGGCGACTCGCTGCCCGAATGGCTGCAGGGACCGGCCCGAGGCGAGCGCAGCAGCACCAGCTCGATCGGCTTCGACCAGGCCGGCGACTTCCGCAGCCTGCTGCGCGCCCTCAACAGCCCCCGCGTCCACCTGGTGGCCACCGGCCTGCACAATCGCCAGGGCGATACCCTGGGCGTCCTGCTGTTGCTGCACTGCGACACCGGCGAGGAAGCCGACCCGGCCATGCTGCGGCCCGAACGGGTGGCCTTCGTCGAGGCGATTTCGGGGGTCGCCGCGCTGTGCATCGAAAGCCAGCGGCTTTTGGAGAGGCAGAAACAGCTGCTCGACGCCATCATCCAGCTCATCGCCGGCGCCATCGATGCCAAGAGTCCCTATACCGGCGGCCACTGCCAGCGCGTGCCGGTGATCACCCTGATGCTCGCCCGCGCCGCGGCGCAGTGCGAGGAGCCGCCCTTCCTCGACTACCAGCCGACGCCCGAAGAGTGGGAGGCCTTGCATATCGCCGCCTGGCTGCATGATTGCGGCAAGGTCACCACCCCCGAGTACGTGGTGGACAAGGCGACCAAGTTGGAAACCCTGTACGACCGCATCCACGAGGTGCGCACCCGCTTCGAGGTACTCAAGCGCGACGCCTGGATCGCCTATTGGCAAGGCCGTGCGCAGGGCGGTGACGCCGAGCAACTGGCGAGCGTGCGCGACCAGCTGCTGAGTACCCTGGACGAGGAATTCGCCCTGGTCGCGCGCAGCAACCTGGGCGGCGAAACCATGGAGGAAGAGGACCTGAACCGACTCAGGCGCATCGCCCAGCGCACTTGGATGCGTACCCTGGATGATCGCCTGGGTCTGTCCTGGGAGGAGGCCCAGCGCTATGCAGACAGGCCCACCGCGTCGCTTCCGGTGGAGGAACCACTGCTGGCCGACAAACCCGAACACCTGATCCCGCGCCCGCCGGCCGAGCTGATTGCGCCCGACAATCCCTGGGGCTTCAAGCTGGACGTGCCCGAGCACAAGTTCAACCTCGGCGAGCTGCACAACCTGAGTATTGGCCGCGGCACCCTGACTCCCGAGGAACGCTACCTGATCAACCACCACATCGTGCAGACCATTCTAATGCTCGAGCACCTGCCCTTGCCGCCGCACCTGAAGCAAGTGCCGGAGCTCGCCGGCGGTCACCATGAGAAAGTGGACGGCAGTGGCTACCCGAAACGCCTGCGCCGCGAACAGATGAGCCTGCCGGCGCGGATGATGGCGATCGCCGATATCTTCGAGGCGCTGACCGCGGTGGATCGCCCCTACAAGAAGGGCAAGCTGCTCTCCGAATCACTGGCCATCATGGCCGAGATGTGCCGCAACGGGCATATCGACCCGCAGCTGTTTGCCCTGTTCGTCCGCGCGCAGGTGTACCGACGCTATGCCGAGGGCTATATGCAGGCCGAACAGATCGATCGGATAGATGAGACCGGGGTTTTGCAGCAGGCCGGTGTGCTCGGCTGATGCCGACGGCGACTGAGGGGGGAACGGCGAAACGAAGGGCAGTATCGGAACGACCGGGCAGGCCTGGCGCCTGCCCGGTCGGCTGACGTCAGGCCGGATTGATTGCGTTTTCCGGGTACCAGACGTCGATCAGCGGGGTGACGCTGACTTCGGTCAGCTCATCGCGGCCCTTCAGCCAGGCTTCGACCGTGGCGCGCTGCTCTTCGCTCACCGAGCCACGCTTGGCCAGGCAAACCAGGCCATAGTCGTCGCCACCGACATAACCCAGGCCGTTGGCGGTCATGGCGTCACGCAGGAACTGCTCGAGGAAAGCATCGATCGCCTCTTCGCTGAGGTCTTCCTTGAAGCCCAGGTTGAGTTCGAAACCCAGCTCTTGGAATTCATCCACGCAGAGTTTTTTGCGCAGACGGCGGGAACGGTTGGTAGCCATGAAACAATCCTCAAGAGTGATAACGCGCGGCACTCTAGCAGCTTAATGCCCGGATTGCCCGCCGGCGTGCCAGGCGGTCTCTCCTGCCAAGGCAAACGCGCGGCGCCGGGCAGTGACAACGCCGGTCGCCGCAGCGCGCCAGCCGCGCCTGCCTTGGGGCATAATGCGCGGCTTATTCGCAGCGCCACACTGGAAATCCTCACACCCGTGTCAGCCGTTTCCAATCGCCCCCAACCACTGGGTCTGCAGCCATGATCCGAATGTTTCGCCAGCTGGCCATCGCCGGCCTGCTTCTGCCCTTCGCCGCGTACACGCCGGCCAGCACCCAACATGGACTGCCGGACAAGGTGCAGCAGTCGCTGAAGGCCAGCAAGATTGCCAGCGAGTCGCTGTCGCTGGTCACCCTGCCGCTCAATGCGCCCGGCCGCCCGACTTTCTTCAATGCCGATGTCTCGGTCAACCCGGCCTCGACCATGAAGCTGGTCACCACCTACGCCGCCCTGGAACTGCTGGGTCCCTCGCATCAGTGGAAAACCGAGTTCTATGCCGATGGCCCGCTGAAGAACGGCGTGCTCCACGGCAACCTGCTGCTCAAGGGCGGCGGCGATCCCAAGCTGAACCTGGAGAAGCTCTGGCTGCTGCTGCGCGACCTGCGCGCCTATGGCGTGCGCCAGGTGACCGGCGACCTGATCCTCGACCGCAGCCACTTCATCCAGCCGCGGCTGCCGGTCTTCGACGATGACGGCGGCGATATCGACAAGCCCTATCTGGTCGCCCCCGACGCCCTGCTGGTCAACCTCAACGCGCTGCGCCTGATCACCCGCAACCAGGACGGCAAGGTGCAGGTGGTGGTCGAACCGCCGATTGCCAGCATTCGTATCGACAACCGGGTCAAACCGCTGAAGCCCGGTAAATGCCCGGCCTGGCCGGACGTGCGCTACAACACGGTCAAGCAGTTCGACGGCACTACCGTGATCGTCAGCGGCAGCCTGGCCGAGGGCTGCCGCACCCAGAGCTACCTGGCACCGCTGGATCATCAGAGCTATATCGCCGGCGCGGTCCGGGCCATCTGGGCGGAACTCGATGGCAGCATCCTCGGCCAGGACCACCTCGGTGAAGTGCCGAAAAACGCCCGCCTGCTGGCCAGCGCCTGGTCACCCGACCTGACGGAAATTATCCGCGACATCAACAAGTACAGTAACAACACCATGGCCCGCCAGCTGTACCTCAGCCTCGGCGCCCAGTTCCGCACCGCGGCCGACGGCGATGACGCCATGGCCGCCCAACGGGTGATCCGCCAGTGGCTGGCGCGCAAGGGCATCACCGCACCGCACCTGGTGATGGAGAATGGCTCCGGGCTGTCACGTGACGAGCGGGTCAGCGCCCGCGAGCTGGCGAAGATCCTCGAGGCCGCCTGGAAGGGCCCCTATGCCGCCGAGTTCGTCAGTTCGCTGCCGCTGGTGGCCACCGACGGCACCATGCGCAAACGCCTGAAGCGCACCGTGATGGCCGGCGAAGCGCACATCAAGACCGGCACCCTGAACAATGTCCGCGCCATCGCCGGCTACAGCCGCGACCGCAATGGCAACAGCTGGGCCGTGGTGGCGATCCTCAATCACCCCAAGCCCTGGGGCGCCTCGGCGATTCTCGACCAGGTCCTGCTCGACCTCTATCGCCAGCCCGCTACGCCCTGAGTCATCCCGAGGCGCGCCTCGGGATGACTCAGCGGCTCGCGCTTAGCCGCGCGAACTCAGGCGCCAGGCGCGATGGATCTTGGGGTTGCGGGCGAAGTCCGGGTCCAGGGTGGCGGCGCTGATCTCCTCCACCGCATAGCGACTGGCCAGGCCTTCGTCGAGCTGGAACTTGCGGAAATTGTTGGAGAAGTACAGCACCCCGCCCGGCGCCAGGCGCGCCATGGCCAGGTCGAGCAGTTGCACGTGGTCGCGCTGCACGTCGAACACGCCCTCCATGCGCTTGGAGTTGGAGAAGGTCGGCGGGTCGATGAAGATCAGCTCGTACTCGCCGCGATCCTCCGCCAGCCAGGCCATCACGTCGGCTTGCTCCAGGCGGTGCTTGTCCGAGTAGCCATTGAGCGACAGGTTGCGCCGTGCCCAGTCCAGGTAGGTCTTCGACAGGTCGACGCTGGTGGTGCTGCGTGCGCCGCCCTTGGCCGCGTGCACCGTGGCCGTGGCGGTGTAGCAGAACAGGTTGAGGAAGCGCTTGCCGGCCGCCTCGCGCTGGATGCGCAGGCGCAACGGGCGGTGATCGAGGAACAGCCCGGTGTCGAGGTAGTCGGTCAGGTTGACCAGCAGCTTGACCCCGCCTTCGTTGACCTCCATGAACTGGCCCTGGCTGCTCTGGCGCTGATACTGCTTGGTCCCCGCCTGGCGCTCACGGCGCTTGATGATCACCTTGCTTTGCTCGACCTGCAGCGCCTGGGGGATGGCCGCCAAGGCATCGAACAGACGCGCCTGGGCCTTCTCCGGGTCGATCGAGCGCGGTGCGGCGTACTCCTGCACATGCACCCAGTCGCGGTACAGGTCGACCGCCAAAGCATATTCCGGCATGTCGGCGTCATACAGGCGGTAGCACTCGATGCCTTCGCGCCGCGCCCACTTGCCCAGCTGCTTGAGGTTCTTCTGCAGACGGTTGGCGAACATCTGCCCGCCCTCGCTCAGGCGCGCCTGCTCGGCAACCGGGGCCGGCGCCGGCGCCGGCGCCGGCTTGATCGGGTTGCCGTTCTTGTTGTACTGGCGCTCTTGCGGCTCCGCCTGGACCTTGACGGCTTCGGCCTGTTCGCGCTCGCGTTCGCGTTGCTCCGGGCTGCGTCGCTCGCCGGTGACGAACTGCTCCGGCTGCACCTTGATCAGCAGCAGTTTGCACGGCAGCGCACCGTTCCAGAAGGCGTACTGCTTGTGGCTGCGGATGCCCATGCGCTTGCCCAGCTCAGGGGCGCCGGTAAATACCGCCGCCTCCCAGCCGAGACAGGCCTGGCGCAGGCGCTCGCCGAGATTCTGATAGAGGTACAGCAGGCTGGCCTCGTCACCCAGGCGTTCGCCATAGGGCGGGTTGCTGATCACCAGGCCCTTCTGGTGCTGGTCCGGGCGTGGCTCGAAGGTTGCCAGCTCGCCCTGGTAGACCTTGACCCAGTCGCTCAGCCCAGCGCGCTCGATATTGTTGCGTGCCGGCTGGATCAGCCGCGGATCGGCTTCATAGCCGCGGATCCATAGCGGTGGCTTGGCCAGGCCGATCTCGGCGCGGCCCTGGGCCTCGGCCTGCAGCTTTTTCCACAGCGCCGGCACATGGCCCAGCCAGTGGCTGAAGCCCCATTGCTCGCGCTTGAGGTTGGGCGCGATATCGGCGGCCATCATCGCCGCCTCGACCAAGAAGGTGCCAACCCCGCACATGGGGTCGGCCAGCGCGCCACCCTCGGCGGCGATGCGCGGCCAGCCGGCGCGGATCAGCACGGCGGCGGCGAGGTTTTCCTTCAACGGTGCGGCGCCCTGCTGCAGGCGGTAGCCGCGCTGGTGCAGGCTGTGACCGGACAGGTCGAGGGAAAGAATCGCCTCGCCGCGCTCCAGGCGCAGGTGAATACGCAAGTCCGGGTTGAGCTTGTCGATCGAGGGGCGGGTGCCATCGGCCTGGCGCAGCTTGTCGACGATCGCATCCTTGACCTTCAGCGCACCGAAGTGGGTGTTGTCGATCCCCGAGCCATGCCCGCTGAACTCCACCGCCAGGCTGCCGCCGGGCTCCAGGTGCTCGAACCAGTCGACCTCCAGCACGCCCTCGTACAGGTCCTGAGCATCCTCGATGGGAAAACGCTTGAGGACCAGCAGCACGCGGTTGGCCAGGCGCGACCACAGGCACAGGCGGTACGCCGTTTCCAGATCGGCCAGGCCACGAATGGCCGACGTCTGCTCGCGCGCCTGCTCGAGGCCGAGGTTGCCGGCTTCCTCCAGCAGCAAGGCTTCCAGGCCCTTGGGACAGGTGAGAAAGAGTTCGTAACGATCCGACATGGGAATATCCAGTGCCTAAGGCAGTCAGGGCCATGCGGTTCAGCCCGCACGACCAAAATAAGTGACAAAAAGTCGCAGCGCGCCCCTTCGTCGGAATAAGTAAAGCCTGCAATCGCAAATGCATCGCGATGGCAAAACACCACTAAACAGGCCGCAATCGCCCGCGCCAAGGCCACTCGCCCGGCCAGCAGCCAGCCTTTCCCGGAAGCCTTATGGCTTGACCCTCAAAAGCGTTACGTCCTTATGACAAAACGATCATTCACAGGCACCCGGGCATTCGATAGAAATCACCCAAGGCCTTCGCTGCAACGGCGAAGGTATCTGGGGGTCCGCCACGCCGGCAGCGGGCTCCGATGGCAGATTCTACTCTGCCTGACCTCGCGACGAGGTCGCCGAGGTCTAAGGGACATAACAGTCAACATTGAGGGCAACACCCTATGAGAAGACTTAAGCGTGATCCGTTAGAAAGAGCGTTTTTGCGCGGCTATCAATACGGCATCCATGGCAAATCCCGCGAGATGTGTCCTTTCACCCTTCCTTCCGTACGCCAAGCCTGGTTGAACGGCTGGCGCGAGGGCCGCGGTGACAACTGGGACGGCCTGACCGGTACTGCCGGCATCCATAGACTCAACGAACTTCACGCTGTCGGCTGAAAAAGGACCTACCGACTTCATCAAGCACGCTCCATCCGAGCGGCGGGCGCGAGCCCAGGGGCTCCCTTAGGGGAGCCCTTTTTTGTTTCCCCTGTCGCCGCGCGGCGGCTCGAGCACAATCATCGCCACACTGGCCCGGCCCCACTGATAGCTGCGGCAATCCTCGCCCGCGGCCTCTTGCGTTGTCCCGTTCATCCCTGGCCCAACAATGACCTTCAGCGCTTGGGCGGCAAGCCGGCGATGGCATCCACCGCCTCGCGAATCAGGGCCGGCCCCTTGTAGATGAAGCCCGAATAGATCTGCACCAGGCTGGCGCCGGCGGCGATCTTCTCGGCCGCATGCCGCCCCTCGGTGATGCCGCCCACGGCGATGATCGGCAAGCGTCCGCCCAGCTCGGCGGCCAGCACCTCGACGATATGGGTGCTCTTGTCGCGCACCGGTGCACCGGACAAGCCGCCGGCTTCATCGGCAAACTCCAGGCCCTGGACACCCTCGCGCCCCAGGGTGGTGTTGGTGGCGATCACCGCATCCATGCCGGCGTCCAGCAGCGCATTGGCCACCTGTACGGTTTCCTCATCGCTCATGTCCGGAGCGATCTTGATCGCCAGGGGCACCCGCTTGCCATGCACCTGGGCCAGGTCTTCCTGACGTTGGCGCAAGGCCTCGAGCAACTGCTTGAGCGAGTCGCCGAACTGCAGACTGCGCAGCCCCGGAGTATTGGGCGAACTGACGTTGACCGTCACATAGCTGGCATGGGCGTAGACCTTGTCCAGGCACAGCAGGTAGTCGTCCACCGCGCGCTCGACCGGGGTGTCGAAGTTCTTGCCGATATTGATCCCCAGCACGCCCTTGAATCTGGCCGCCTGCACCCGGGCCAGCAGGTGATCGACACCCTGGTTGTTGAAGCCCATCCGATTGATGATCGCCTCGGCCGCCGGCAGGCGGAACAGGCGCGGCTTGGGGTTGCCCGGCTGCGGTCGCGGTGTAACCGTGCCGATCTCGACGAAACCGAAGCCCAGCTGGGCGAAGCCGTCGATGGCGTCGCCATTCTTGTCCAGGCCCGCAGCCAGCCCCACTGGGTTGGCGAACTCCAGGCCCATGACCTTGACCGGCAGGCTGGCCGGGGCCTTGCACAGCAGGCCATTCAGCCCCAAACGGCCGCCGGCGCCGATCAGCTCGACAGACAGTTCGTGGGAGGTCTCCGGGGAGAGTTTGAACAGCAGCTCACGGGCCAGGGTATACATGGGCAGGCTCAGCTCGATAGTGGCGAAATCGCAAAGGCCGCGATTATAGCCGCCCACCGCCTCCCCCGGCGAGGCGCCAGGCCCGCTTCAGCTCAAACGGCGCAGACTCAGCAGCTCACCACTCGCACTAAACTCCAATGCGAAGGAACCAAAAACCCCTTCATGAGTCAGAAAGGCGCGAAAATGGTGCGCTGGCACGCTGACCCGCCGCCCGTCACGACTGTGCAGCAGAATACGGTTGGCATGGCCTTGATAGACTGCACGCATGCGCTCGGCAGATAGCGCGATATCCAGTACCAGACTGGGCATGGAGGCTCCTTCGCAAATGAACCCGACAATCTTGCCACATGCGCCGCGCCATCTGGCGCGAGGTGCTGCCGGTTTGACCGGCAAACCCTGTGCAATGGGCCCCTGGCTCTGCCACACTGGCAGCGATGTCCCTGGAGTTCACATCCGGCCATGATCTCGCCAGACCAGCCCACCTCACTCAGTTCGCGCCTGGCGGCCCTCGCCCAGCGCCTGGGCCTGGGCGGACGCGCGCCGCGACAGATCCTGGAGCGCGCCAGCGGTTTGCGCCTGCCCTTCAGTCCCCTGCCCGCCCCGCGTGACAGCATTTGCTGGCAGGAAGCGCCGGCGCTGCAGCGCTTGGTCGACCTGCCCCGCGGCGCCCTGTCCGGCCCTGTGCAGGAAGACAAGGCGCAAGCCCATGCCGTGCTGATCCGACTCGTCGAGGCCCAGCAGAAGACGCTGGCCTCGATCGACCTGCGCCAAGTCGACGGCCTCGCCGACTGTGACCCCGAACGGGTGAGCTTCAGCCGTTTCGAAGACTACGCCGCCAGCGAATTTTGCAAGAAGATCCGCATCATCAGCTACAAGGACTTCGTCAAGGCCATGAGCCTGGCCCTGCCGCAGTTTCTCGCCGGCGAGCGGATCAGCCTGCGCCAGGCGAACTGGCGTGGCCAGCGGCTGTTCTGGGCGGGCGAACAGCAGGGTGAGGCCTTCGCCTGTGCCATCGCCTATGCACGGCGTCGGGAACTGTCGGTTACCCTGCCGGCAGAACTGTGCAGCTACCGCCTCAGCCGCGACGGCCTGGCGCAACTGCAGCAGCGTTATCACGTGCTGGCGATGCCCGCGGCCACCTGGAGCGATCCGGCGTTCATGGCTCTGCTGCTGGACAGCGGCCTGCCCTACGCGCGGCTATCGCTGCTGCGTACCGCCGCGGCCTCGGAGTGCCTGCTGCTGCCCAAGCATTCGGCCGAGGCCTGCGCCCTCGGCGAAGGCCTGCGCCTGGCCGGGGCGCCTGACGTGGTGGCCTACCTGCAAGGCCTCAGCGTCGACAGCCCAGGCTAGCCCATTTCATCTCGGCGCTGGCGCAGAGCCCCAAGAACAACAACCTCGCCGCCCAGAGCCTGCGCTGCGTGGGAGGCACGCTTTCGCGGATGTGCAGCTGTCCGCGACAAGCATATAGGCATCGCCAACTGCTCTCGACGCAAGCGCCCCAACCTCCGCTGCGGCCGAACAAAAAAAGCCCCGCACTAGGCGGGGCTCAGGTTCTGCCGGTATCAGGCCGCGATCAGGACAGGCTCGCCCCGCGCTGGGCACTCTGCGCCAGGTCCATCAGTTCCCGGTTGGCCACCGCATACATGGCGTAGTCGGTCCCGGTGGCCGCGCGCAGCTCGCCGAGCATGTTTCTCCAGCGCCCCACCAGGGGACGATGCTGCTCGAGCCAGAACGCCACCCGCTCCTCGAGCGCCGTCGGACCCTCGGTCATCTGCAGCAGCGATACGGTGATCGCCCGCTGCTGCCAGTCCAGATCATCACGGAAGGATTCGCGGGCCAGGGCTTGCCAGTTGTTTTCCACCGGCAAGCTGGTGATCTGTTGCAGGTACCAGGACAGCTCCAGCGATCCGCCTACCGCGAAGTAGGCGGCCGCCACATCGACTGGATCCTGGGCAGTGACATCGGAGGCCTCGATGATCGGCAACAGGGTATACAGATGGCTGGTGCCGGCCACCATGCGAGCCAGTTCCTCGGGCACACCGGCTTCCACATAGCTCTGGAAGCGCGCCAGCCATTGCTCGCGGGCCTGCCCTTCGAGCAGCTCGTCCAGGCGCAAGGTCAGGGCCTCGATCCGTGGCGCGAAATGCTCCACATCACGCGCCGCATCCATCTCGCTGCGTCGATTGCGCAGGAACCAGCGGGTCGCTCGACGACCAAGGCGCATCAGCTCACCCATCATGGTCAGCTGCAACTCGGCGGACACCTGGTAGTCCAGCGCCTCGATCTGCTGCCACCAGTAGTGCAGGCGGAACACGTCACGCACGATCACATAGGCACCCGCGACATTGGCCGCGCTCATGCCGGTGGACTCCTTCAGGCGCTGCACGAAGGTGATGCCCATGTGGTTGACCAGATCGTTGGCTATCTGGTTGCTGACGATTTCGCGCTTGAGGCGGTGACGGCGCATTCCCTCGCTGAACTTGTCCGCCAGCAGCGGCGGAAAGGCGGTCTCCATCTCACGCGCCAGGTAGTCGTCGTCCGGCACCGTGGATTTGAGCAGCGACTCCTTGAGGTCGATCTTGCTGTAGGAAATCAGCACCGACAGCTCCGGACGCGTCAGGCCCTGGCCCTTGATGGCGCGCTCGTTGAGCTCGTCGTCGCTAGGCAGGAACTCCAGGCCACGGTCTAGCTTGCCAGCCGCTTCCAGCGCGGCCATCAGCCGCTTGTACTCGGCCTGGCGTTCCCGGGCGCGATGCTCAGCCAGCGACAGGGCCTGGGTCTGCTTGTAGTTGTTGCCCAGCACCAGGCCGCCCACCGCATCGGTCATCTGGGCCAGCAGCTTGTTGCGCTGCTTGCTGGTCATGTCACCGGCGACCACGACCTCGTTAAGCAGGATCTTGATATTCACCTCATGGTCGGAGCAGTCCACGCCACCGGCATTGTCGATGAAGTCGGTGTAGCTCGCCCCGCCATGAAGACCGTACTCCACGCGACCCAGCTGGGTCATGCCGAGGTTGCCGCCCTCGCCCACGACCTTGGCGCGCAATTCGCGACCGTCGACGCGCAAGCCATCGTTGGCCTTGTCACCAACATCGGCATGGCTTTCCTTGCTCGACTTGACGTAGGTGCCGATGCCGCCGTTCCAGATCAGGTCGACGGGCGCCTTGAGCAGCGCATTGAGCAACTCGGTCGGCGCCAGCTTGTCGGCGCTGATGTCGAAGCGCGCCTTCATCTGCGGGCTGATCGCGATGCTCTTGGCGCTGCGCAGGAAGATCCCGCCGCCTTCGGAAATCAGCGAGCTGTCGTAGTCGGCCCAGCTGGAACGGGGCAGATCGAACAGGCGCTTGCGCTCGACGAAGCTCTTGGCCGCGTCCGGGTTGGGGTCGATGAAGATATGCAGGTGATTGAAGGCAGCCACCAGCTGCAGCTTGTCCGACAGCAGTAGGCCATTGCCGAACACGTCGCCGGCCATGTCGCCGATGCCGATGACCGTGACGTTGTCCTTCTGCACATCCACCCCGCGCTCGCGGAAGTGGCGCTGCACCGAGACCCAGGCGCCCTTGGCGGTGATGCCCATGCCCTTGTGGTCGTAGCCGGCCGAGCCGCCAGAGGCGAAGGCGTCGCCGAGCCAGAAGCCGTAGTCGGCGGCGATGCCGTTGGCGATGTCGGAGAAGGTCGCGGTGCCCTTGTCGGCGGCGACTACCAGGTAGGGATCATCCGGATCGTGACGCACCACGTTGGCCGGCGGAACCACCTCGCCTTCCTTGAGGTTGTCGGTGATGTCCAGCAGACCGCTGATGAAGATGCGGTAGCAGGCAATGGCCTCGGCCTGGATCTCGTCGCGCGAGCCGCCAATCGGCAGGCGCCGCGGCACGAAGCCGCCCTTGGCGCCGACCGGCACGATCACCGCGTTCTTCACCTGCTGGGCCTTGACCAGGCCAAGCACCTCGGTGCGGAAGTCCTCTTCGCGGTCCGACCAGCGCAGGCCGCCGCGGGCGACCTTGCCGCCGCGCAGGTGCACGCCTTCCACCCGCGGCGAGTAGACGAAGATCTCGAACATCGGTACCGGCTTGGGAATCTCCGGAATCGCCCGCGGGTTGAGCTTGAAGCTGAAGTAGGACTTGCCTTGGCCGCTCGCGTCGGTCTGATAGAAGTTGGTGCGCAGGGTGGCCTTGATCAGGTCCAGGTAGCGCCGCAGGATGCGGTCCTCGTTGAGCACCGCGACATCGTCCAGGGCATTGAGGATTGCCTGCTCGAGTTTCTGTTGCTTGTCCTCGGCATCCCCCGCACTGAGCTTGCGCGCCAGGTAGAAGCGGGTGCGGAACAGGCGCACCAGCTCCTTGGCGATATTGGCATGGTTGACCAGGGTGCTGGCGATATAGCTGAGGCTGAAGCCCAGGCGAATCTGCTTCAGGTAGCGGGCATAGGCGCGCAGCAGCGCCACCTCGCGCCACGGCATGGCGGCAGTCAACACCAGGCGGTTGAATGCATCGTTCTCGGCCGCACCTCCGACCGTGTGCACGAAGGCGTCCTGCAGGGTGTCGTTGAGCTGCTGGATATCGACCTTCAGACCCTCGGCATAGGTGAACGAGAAGTCGTGGATCCAGAACTCGCGATTGTCCGCCCGTCGCAGCCGATAGGGGAACTCGCCGAGCACCCGCAGGCCGAGGTTTTCCAGGATCGGCAGCACGTCCGACAGCGGCAGCGGCGTATCGGCGTGGTAGAGCTTGCAGTGCAGCTGCTGAGCCCCCTGCACCAACGGCTGGTAGAAGCTCATCACCAGCGGCCGCTCGCTGCTCAAGGTGAGCAGGTGCTGCATGTCGACGATCGCCGACGGCGGGGCGAATCGCTCGCGATAGCCGGCCGGGAAGCCATCCGGGTAGTCGGCCAGCACGGTGGTGCCCAGCGCTTCGCCGAAGTTCTCCACCACCAGGCTGGCGAAATCGTCCTTCCACGAACGGCAGGCCTGGATGACTTCCTGCTCCAGACGCACCGGATCGATCTGCGTCTTGTTCTTCGGATCGACCTGCAGAATGAACTGCACCCGCGCCAGCACCGACTCGGAGAAGAAGGTCCAGAATTCGCAGCCGCTCGCCTGCAGGCGCTCCATCAGCACCTGCTGAACCTTGATCCGGGTCTCGGTGGAATACACATCGCGCGGCACATAGACCAGGCAATAGCAGAAGCGCCCATAGGGGTCGCGGCGCAGGAACACGCGGATCTTGTTGCGCTCCTGGATCTGCACGATCGCCATGGCGGTGTTGCACAGCTCGTCCACCGGGGTCTGGAACAGATCGTCGCGTGGCAATACCTCCAGCACCTGGGCCAGTTCCTTGCCCAGGTGCGCCTTGCTGTCGAAGCCGGCGCGCTGCTCGATCACCTCGACCTTGCGGCGGATGTAGGGAATGTTCCATACGCTCGCGGCGTAGACCGCCGAGGTGTACAGGCCCATGAAGCGGCACTCCTTGACCACCCGCCCCTTGCTGTCCAGTTCGCGAATCGACACGAAGTCCGGGTAGGCCGGGCGATGCACCCGGCTTGGCTCGGCGGCCTTGGCAAAGGACAGCAGCAGCGGCTCGCGCAGGTAACTGACCGCCTCCGGCTCGATATGCAGGTCATCGCTCTTCAGGCCGCTGCGTAGACGCTTGGACAGGCCCAGCAAGGAATCCTGGTCGTAGACGATGGTGCCGCCGGCCGCTGCATCGGCCACGGTGAACTCTTCGTAGCCGAGAAAGGTGAAGTGGTCGTCAAGCAACCATTTGAGGTAGACCTTGATCTCGTCGAACTCGGCCGGATCGACCTTGATCTTGGTCTTGTCCAGCCTGGCGAGGATTTCCCTGGCCTTGGCCTTCATCGCCTCGAAGTCGGTGACGCTCAGGCGCACTTCCTCGAAGACTTCGCGCAGGGCCTTTTCCAGCGTCTTCAGTTCGCCGCTGCTGGCGCAGCGGTCGATCTCCAGGAACATCAGGGCTTCCTGCAGCACGCCCTCGCCCTGGGTGCCCTTGGGCAGAATTTCCAGCAGCTTGCCCTGCTTGTCACGGCGCACGCTGAACACGGTGTTCTGCAGGGTGTGGATGCTGTAGCCACGGCGGTTGAGTTCCATGCGCGCCGAGTCGACCAAGAATGGGATATCGCTGCGCAGTATCTCCACCGCGGTGTGGGTGGACTGCCAGCCATGCTTCTCGTAATCGGGGTTGAAGGCGCGAATGACCGTCTGATCATGGTCGAAACGTTCCAGCAGGCGCCAGGACGACAGGGTGCAGCCGACCAGGTCGGACAGCCGACGCTGGGTGAGCTCCTCCAGGGCGATGATGCCGAAGAATTGCTCGGCGAACAGGGCCACTTGTGGCAGGGCCTGCTCGCTGACGTACTGCGCCAGCGCCGCTTGCAGTTGATGCTGAAAGTCGGCTTTGCTGGCCGCCGTAAAGAACGCCATGGTTGTGCTCCATTTGGCTTGTGATTCGACTAAGGCAGTCGCGGGCCATGACTGACGCCACAACGTTGTAGTTCAACGTTAGTTCAGGAGGCCGTGAATGCATTAAAGTGGCTGCCCCTGAACGCTGGCGATGTCCAAGACTCGCTGGTCACATTTGCCGGATGAGCTTAACGATGGAACACCGTGAAGCGCTTGTCGCGCTGCGACATTTTCTTTCAACCCAGATCCTCGGCCAGGAAAAACTCATCGAAAGGCTGCTCATAGCCTTGCTCGCCGATGGCCACATGCTGGTCGAGGGCGCTCCTGGCCTGGCCAAGACCAAGGCGATCAAGGAGCTGGCAGAAGGCATCGAGGCCGAGTTCCATCGCATCCAGTTCACCCCCGACCTGCTGCCGGCTGACATCACCGGCACCGAGATCTATCGTCCGGAAACCGGCAGCTTCGTGTTCCAGCAGGGGCCGATCTTTCACAACCTGGTGCTGGCCGACGAGATCAACCGCGCGCCGGCCAAGGTGCAATCGGCGCTGCTCGAGGCCATGGCCGAGCGCCAGGTCAGCGTCGGGCGCAGCACCTATGAGCTGTCGCCACTGTTCCTGGTGATGGCCACGCAGAACCCGATCGAGCAGGAAGGCACCTACCCGTTGCCGGAGGCCCAGCTCGACCGCTTCCTGATGCACGTCAAGATCGGTTTTCCGGACGCCGCCGTGGAGCGCAAGATTCTCCTGCAGGCGCGCGGCGAAGCGCTGCATGGCGAGGTCAAACCCGAACACCGGGTCAGCCAGCAGGCGATCTTTACCGCCCGCCGCGAGATCCTCGGCCTGTACATGGCCGATGCGGTGGAGGAGTACCTGGTACAACTGGTGATGGCCTCGCGCACCCCCGGCAAATTCGATGCGGAACTGGCCGAATGGATCGCCTATGGCGCCAGCCCGCGTGGCTCGATCGCCCTGGACCGCTGCGCGCGGGCCCATGCCTGGCTGGCCGGGCGCGACTTCGTCAGCCCGGAGGACATCCAGGCGGTGCTGTTCGACGTCCTGCGTCATCGCATCATCCTGTCGTTCGAGGCCGAGGCCGCCGGCATCGACCAGGACCGCGTGGTTCAGCGTATTCTCGATGTAGTCGCCGTCGCCTGAACGCCATGCACAACCTGCCCACGCAACCCGCCATCCGCGTCAATCTCGCCGAGCTGATCGAGATGCGCCACCGCGTGCGCGAGGTGCAGTTGTTTTCCACTCCGGCCCGACGCAGCCCGCTGATCGGCCTGCACCACTCCAGGCTGCGCGGGCGTGGCGTGGACTTCGACCAGGTGCGCGTCTACCAGGCCGGGGATGACGTGCGCAGCATCGACTGGCGGGTGACCGCACGCACTCAGGAACCGCACACCAAACTGTTCCACGAAGAGCGCGAGCGACCGACCTACCTGCTGGTCGAACAAAGCCCGCGCCTGTTCTTCAGTTCGGGGTTGTGTTTCAAGTCGGTGCTGGCCGCGCGCGCCGCCAGCCTGATCGGCTGGGCCGCCCTGGCACACAATGACCGCATCGGTGGCCTGGTTTTCGGCGGCGAGGAGCCGCACGAGATCAAGCCCAGGCGCAGCAAGCAGAGCCTGCTGCAACTGCTCAATCGCCTGGCCCGCGCCAATCAGGCGCTGTCCAGTGAGGCCGGGCCGGAGCAAGACCGCTTTGCCCTGGCCCTGCGTCGCGCGCGCGAAGTGCTCAACCCCGGCAGCCTGGTGGTGGTCCTGTGCGACGAGCGCACCCTGGGCAATGGCAACGAGCAGCAGTTGCAGCTGCTGGCCCGGCACACCGACCTGCTTCTGCTGCCGATCTCCGATCCGCTCGACCATGCGCTGCCCGCCGCCGGCTTGCTGCGTTTCGCCCAACAGGGCACCCAGCTGGAACTGGACACCCATGACGGCGAACTGCGCCAGGCCTACCGTGCCCAGGGCGAGGCACGCCAGGCCCACTGGCAACGCCTGGCGCAAAAACTCGCCGTGCCGCTGTTGCCGCTGAGCACCCAGCGCGACATAGTCGAGCAACTGCGCGACCATCTCAACGCCCAGCACCCAGGAAAGCAGCGATGAATCCGCTGGATCGTCTCGAGCCGCTGATCGCCCCGGCGCCGATAGGCTGGTGGCCGCCGGCGCCCGGCTGGTGGCTGCTCACCCTGCTGCTGCCCCTGCTGCTCTGGGCCCTGGTGCGACTGGGTAAACGCCTGCCCATCAGGCGCCGACGGGGCTCTGCCGACCCGGCCCTGGACCCATTGCGCCAGGCAGCGCTGGCGGAGCTTGAGCAGCTCGCCAAGCCCTATTACGGCGCGCCGGCCGGGCCCTGGCTGCAGCAGCTCAATGCGTTGCTCAAGCGCCTGTGCGTGCAGCGCTACCCCCAGAGCCAAAGCCACACCCTGAGCAGCCGGGCCTGGCTGGCGTTCCTCGACAACCGCTGCCCGGCGGCGGGCCTGACCCGCTGGATGGTCCTGGTCGAAGGCGCCTACCGCCCGCAGTGCAGTCTCGACGACAAGGCCATCGAGGGGCTCAATCAGGCCGTGTCCATCTGGATTCGCAAGCATGTTTGAATTCGCCTGGCCGTGGATCTTCCTGCTCGCACCGCTGCCCTGGGTACTGCGTCGGCTGCTGCCGGCCGCAGACAGTGGCGAGGCGGCGCTCAAGGTGAGCTTCCTGGCAGAACTGGAGACCCTGGCCGGACGCCGCGCACACTCCAGCCTGCCCAGCTGGCGCCAGCAGCTGCCCTACGCCCTGCTCTGGCTGCTGCTGCTTGGTGCGGCGGCACGCCCGCAATGGCTCGGCGAGCCCCTGCCGCTGCCTGCCAGTGGCCGCGACTTGCTGATCGCGGTGGATGTATCGGGCTCCATGGGCTACGCCGACATGCGCTGGGAGGACGAGGAGATCAGCCGCCTGGAACTGGTAAAGCACCTGTTCGGTGACTTCATCGAGGGCCGCCAGGGCGATCGCGTCGGCCTGATCCTGTTCGGCAGCCAGGCTTACCTGCAGGCGCCACTGACCTTCGATCGGCGTACCGTGCGCACCTGGCTGGACGAAGCCCTGATCGGCATCGCCGGCAAGAACACCGCCATCGGCGATGCCATCGGCCTGGCGCTCAAGCGCCTGCGCCAGCGCCCGGCAGACAGCCGGGTGTTGGTGCTGGTCACCGACGGCGCCAATACCGGCGGCAGCATCGAGCCCATGACCGCGGCCCGCCTGGCCGCCGACCAGGGCGTGAAGATCTACCCGATCGGTATCGGCGCCGATCCGCAGCAAAGCGGCGTGCTCGGCCTGTTCGGCGTCAACCCGGGCCTCGACCTGGACGAGCCGACGCTACGTGCGATCGCCGAGATGACCGGAGGCGAATACTTCCGTGCCCGTGACAGCGAGGAACTGCGAACCATCGAGGCGCGCCTGGATCGCCTCGAACCCGTGGCCCAGCAGCCGACGCTGGCCCGCCCCGCCCTGGCGCTGTACAGCTGGCCGCTGAGTTCGGCCCTGCTGCTCAGCCTGCTGCTGGTGATCGACGGACTCTGGCCGCACCTGCGGCAACACCTGACGCACTTGTTGGCATCCCCGCGGCGGCCCCAGTCATGAGCACCTGGTCTCTTCTCGCCCTGTGGCCACATTGGCTACGCCCCTACTGGCTGCTCCTGCTGCCGGCGCTGGGCTGGCTGGTCTGGCAACTCTGGCACCGGGAAAAACGCATCGGCCGCTGGCAGCTGCTGCTGCCGACGGCCTTCCACGACGCGCTGCTCATCGGCGGCGGCAACCGCGCCAGCCGCAGCCCCTGGATCGTTCTGGGCCTGACCTGGCTGCTGGCGCTGCTGGCAATGCTCGGGCCGAGCTGGCAGCACCTGGAGCAAAACATCCTGAAGCCGGCCGATCCGCTGGTGGTGATGCTCGAACTGACGCCGCAGATGCTGGCGAGCGACGCGCCGCCCAACCGCCTGGAGCAGGCCAAGCGCAAACTGCTCGACCTGCTGCAGGCGCGCCGCGACCTGCAGACGGCGATCGTGGTCTTCGCCGGCAGCGCCCATACCCTGGTCCCCCTGTCCGATGATCTGGCCACCAGTCGCAACCTGCTGGAATCGCTCAAGCCCTCGATCATGCCCGAACCCGGGCACCGCGCCGACTTGGCCCTGGTCCAGGCCCTGGCATTGCTCGACCAGAGCCAGCAGGGGCGCGGCCGGCTGCTGCTGATCGGCAGCAGTCTCGATGAGGGCGAGCGTCAGGGCATTCGCCAGGCCCTGGAGGGGCGCAGTGAACGCTTGACCATGCTGGGCGTCGGCAGCAGTCAGGGAGCCCCTATCCTTGGCGAGGACGGCAGTTTTCTCAAGGACAGGCAGGGCGCCATTCTGATTCCACGCCTGGACAGCGCCGACCTCGCCCGCTTCGCCCGGGAAATCGGCGGCCGCTATCGGCCCGCCAGCCTGGACGATCGCGACCTGACCGAGCTGGGTCTGCTCGAGCGGCCGCAGCAGATGCGTCAGGCAAGCGAACCCGCACAGCTGCAGGCCTGGGTCGACCAGGGTCACTGGCTGCTCGTGCCCCTGCTGCTGTTGGCGGCCTGTGCCGGCCGCCGCGGTTGGTTGTTCTGTCTGCCGCTGCTGGTGCTGGGGATGCCCCAGCCCAGCTACGCCCTGGGCTGGAACGATCTCTGGCTGCGCCCGGACCAGCAAGGCCAGCGCCTGCTCGAAGCCCAGCGTGCCGACGAAGCCGCCAGGCGCTTTAGCGATCCCCAGTGGCAAGGGCTGGCGCTCTACCAGGCCGGCGACTATCCTGCCGCCGCCGAACGATTCGCCCAGAGCGACAGCGCCGTCGCCCATTACAATCGCGGCAATGCCCTGGCCCGCAGCAACGAACTGGAAGCGGCGGTGGATGCCTATAACCAGGCGCTCGAACTGCAACCCGATCTGACCCAGGCCGCCAGGAACAAGGCCCTGGTCGAGCAACTGCTCAGTCAGGGCCAGCAGCAGGAGGCGCAAGACGCCTCAGGCGATGAGTCGCAAGCAGCGTCCGGCCCGGCACAATCGTCGCCTGGCGAGCAGAGGGGCGAGCCAGGCGACCAGCCTTCGGCCACATCACCTGCGTCGGAGGATGGCGACAGCAGCCCGGATCAGCCGCGCCCCGGCGACGAGCCAGCGAAGCCGCCCGCCAGTGAGCCCGAGAGCCCGCCAGGCGAGCAACAGATCGCCAACGCCGAGCCGGCCCTCGACGGCGAACGCCGCCAGGCCCTGGAGCAATGGCTGCGACAGATACCCGACGACCCGGGCGAGTTGTTAAGGCGCAAATTCTGGTACGAACAGCAACAGCGTCAGGAACAGACCCCATGATCCGCCTGCTCTATATCCTTCTTCTCGGCCTGTTGGCGCTGCAGGCCAGCGCCCAGGGATTTCAGGCGAGCATCGACCGGGCCCGCCTGAATGCCAATGAGACCGTCGAGCTGACCCTCGAGTCGGATGACACCACCCTGTTCGGCAAACCGGATCTGAGTCCGCTCGCGCAACTGTTCGAAGTGCTCGGCACGCGCCAGGTCAATCGCCTCACCACCCTGGGAGGCGAAGCGCGCGCTACCACCCGCTGGATCGTCACCCTGCGGCCGAAGCAGACAGGCTATGTGGTCATCCCACCACTCCGCCTGGGCGATCTGCAGACCTTGCCAATCACCCTGCATGTGCAGCAAAGCAGCGGTAATGCCGCAGACAGCAAACTGGCTCCGGTCTTCATCGACGCCAGCCTGGATCAGGAAAGCGTCTACGTGCAGGCGCAAAGCGTACTGACCCTGCGCATCTATCACTCCGTCTCGCTGTATGACGACAGTAGCCTGAGCCAGCTGGAGATGGCCGACGCCCGCGTCGAACAGCTCGGCAAACCGCGTACCTACGAGAAGGACATCAACGGCATTCGTCACGGGGTGATCGAGTTGCGCTATGCGATCTTTCCGCAACGCAGCGGTCAGTTGAACATTCCACCCCAGGTGTTCACCGCCACCCTAGTCGATCGCTCGAACGCCAATGGCTATCAACCTTTCGGCCCGCGCCCGGGCCGGGTTACCCGGGTCAAGTCGCCGGAGATTCCCCTGCAGGTCAAGGCCCGGCCCGCCAGCTACCCGAAGAATGCTCCCTGGCTTCCAGCCCGCGCCCTGAGCCTGGCCGAGGCCTGGAGCCCGCAGCCGGACAACGCCAAGGTCGGCGATTCGCTGACCCGCAGCCTGACCCTGCGGGTCGAAGGCCTGTCCAGCGCGCAACTGCCTCCGTTGCCGGCCACCCGAGTGGACGGCCTGCGCCGCTACCCGGATCAACCGCAACTGAGCAACCAGATCAGTGAACGCGGGTTGATTGCCAGCCGCGAAGAGCGCGAAGCCCTGGTGCCCAACCGCAGTGGCCAGCTCGAGCTGCCCGAGGTGGAGCTGGTCTGGTGGAACACCGCCGAGGATCGCCTGGAGCGCACCCGCCTACCGGCTCGCCAGCTGCAGGTCGCGCACAATCCCAGCCTGGAGGTCGAACCGGTCCCTGTCGAAGCATCGACCCAGGCTGAGCTGCCTGGCACGCCCCTGTGGCCCTGGCAACTGAGCAGTGCCCTGCTTGGCTTCACCACCCTGCTCGGTTTCGGCCTTTGGTGGCACGCCCGGCGCCAGCCGGCGATCTTGCGCGCCGCGCAAGTCGGTCCCAGCCCGCGCACCCTGCTCGACGACCTCAAGCGCGCGTGCCTGGCCAACGACACCCAGGCCACCCGCCACGCCCTGGACGCCTGGGCGCGTCAACAACCGGAAACCCTGGCGGAAATGGCGGCCCGCTTCGTGCCACTGTCCGATGCGCTGGACGGCCTGAACGGCGCGCTCTACAGCGAGACCGGTCAGCAGTGGCAAGGCGAAGCGCTCTGGCGTGCGATTCGCACACTGAGCAACCGAGAAACCGGCGGCAATGGCGGAGCAACGGAGTCCAGCCTGCTTCCGCCGCTCTATCCACGCTGACGGCGGCAGAGAAAAACCGGCGAGGCGCCCCGTGCGGGGCCACCTCGCTCTATTTAGGTGCTATCGGCCACGGCCTGCCAATGGTGAAAGCGGCGGGCCGATTGTTTGATAACGCTCAGACGGTATCGACTTTGAGGGCGTTATCGCCGAGCAGGCCATCTATGACGGTAGCGGCATCAGTGCTGCCGTAGTAGGCACCACTGGACAGGTCCACTCCTTCGAGCACAATCTGCTGAACAACCGGCCCGCCCGCGACGGCGCGCACATCAATAGTGGTGCTGGTTGCCGCAAAGCTGAAGCTGAGGAAATCATCCAGAACGTTGCCGCTCGCCGACTCACCAACCAATAGCTGCGAAAGATCCAGCACATCGGAGTTCACTCCCGCCATATCGATTTCAAAGTCAGTGATGCGATCGACCCCGGTATCGCCGGAATTCCACACGAAGGTATCCTTGCCTGCGCCACCCGACATCAGGTCGTTGCCCAAACCACCGATCAGGGTGTCGTTGCCGTCACCACCCGACAACACGTCGTTACCTGCCAAACCACTAAGGATGTCGTCTCCGCCATAGCCGAACAAGTAATCCGCGCCATTGGTGCCGTTCAATACATTGGCGCTATCGTTGCCTTCAATACTGGTAGCCGCCGGATAGAGGGTCGAGTTGATGGCGCTGATCACACTGTCGCCATCACCGTCAGTCGCCGTGATGTCGAAGTTCAGATCGATCGGTTGACCTGGAACTGTCTGACTATAGGTGAAGAAGCCCAGCGAGAACTCATTTGTACCGGCAGCCCCTTGGACATAAACCGCACTAAAACCGGTATCAGAAGTTACTTGGTATGTCCAACCGTTATGCATACCTTGAATGGTGATCGAGTTGCCGTTGTCGATCAGGGTTACCGATCCGGTGACATCGACACCACTGCCATTGAACACCTTGATATCGGCAGTCGACAGATTGACCTGGGATTCCCCTCCGTCGGTGTTACCGAACACGTAGTCATTATTGGCGATGATGGCCGTCACGATCAGATTGGCCGTATTGGTCTTGCCTCCCTGGACGTACAGCTTCTGGCGAAAACTGAACACCGTATTGTGGTCGGTATAAACGAACCCCGTACCGTTGGCGCCACCGGTGGCCAAGCCATTAACGAAATCAAAGCGCACATTCTCGGTGGTACTGATCCACTGGTTGGCAATCCCGATATCATCGATGTCGCTGTTGACGCTACCGCTGGTCGACGAAATCAAGGCGTCCTGTACAGTCCCGCCGATGTTAATCAGCCCCTTGAAGTTGACGTTACCCGCACCGACCCCGGTCAGGTTAGTCGTTGTCACCTCGATTGCACCGTTGGAGATTACCCCGTAGGAGGTCAGGGTGTAAGTATCAGTCGAAGGGTCGATATCGATCAAAAGGCCAACCTCTCCCCCTGCGGTCTTGGCTACCAACTGAGTATTGTCGGTGCCGTAGTACAGGTAAAGTTGCTCGCCGTTGAGATACAAGGGTTGCCCGTAGGCATCCGTGGCAGTACCGCCCTCGGTGAAGTTGCTGAATACCACCGTGCCCACACCGTCGGCCCCAGCAGCACTGGCGAAGCGCAGGCTGGTCGTGACCATGTGAGACGTTGGCACCTGATCGACCAGCAATGCCGTAGCTGGGGCAAAGGCTTGCGGCACATCGTCGATAATCCGTATCACCAGCTCGTCGCTCGCCGTACTGCCGCCCACGCCCAGCACGCTGATCGTGACACTGTCATCGAAATACGTACCAGTGGCACCAGGCTTGCTGTCGTTGTCGATCGTCGCGGACAGCGTGTAGC
>NZ_JBFTEG010000007.1:79337-213795 GCF_041027545.1 Pseudomonas zhanjiangensis
CGTGAAGCTGTAGGCACCGTCACTGCCCAATGTCAGCACGCCGTAGGTGCCCAGCGCAGTCACCGCCGCACTGTTGTCATGGCCCACTGCACTCCAGGCGGTAAATTCCTTCGGTGCGTCCGCTCCGGCACTGTCGTTGCTCAGCACGTTACCGCTGACAACGGAAACTCCGTCCTCGGTCACGCCCACCGGACCATCATCCACCGCTGTTGGACCGTCGTCGTTGACATAAATTATCAGAGGTGCGGCAGGCGAGATGTCGCCATCGGAGTCGATGACCCTAACGGCGAAGGTCTCGGCAACCTGATCATCTGCCCCAATGGCACCGGGAATACTGTGATCGACGGTGTTAGCCGTAATGGTGTAGACCCAATTACCCGCGGCATCGAAGGTCAACACCCCGTATTGGCCAGTGACAATCCCCCCCACGCTGATATCGATCCACTGACCGGCCATGTTTTGCACCTGCAACTGCACCTGCAGGGAGGAAACGCCATCCGGCGACAAGACAACCAAATGGCCCGATGTAGTTTCATTGGGACTTTCTGGATTGCTGCCACTTGGTAGCGCTGCCTCATCGACAGTGCCAACGCCCGAGTCGACGCTGGGGTGGTCATAGACGACTTCTATTGTCGGTGTGAAGTCCGGCTCCTCGGGCGTTACCACGATATCCGGCTCTGGAAACTCCGGGCCAGAACTCAGGCCTTCGGTGGGAAAGCCGATCACCGGGTCGAGCGCTCCTGCCGTTTCATCCAACAGCACGAAGGAATGCCCGCCACCGGCATTACCAGCGCCAACTGCACCACCGGCACCGGGACCAGCTGCGGTCGCGGCCAGAGCGGCAGTCGGGTCGACCCCGGCCTCAATCGCCGCCTGCAGCTGCTCCACATCGGTCAGGTCCTGATCGCTCGGCGCCTCGGCCGCCGCAGCGGTGGCTTCGGCATCAGCGCCGCCGCCCCTGGCCAGTAGCTGGGTATCCAGCACCAGGTTGCTGTCGCGGCCAAGCGTCAACTCGCCACCACCGACCAAGGCAATGGCTACTGCCCCCGCCGCCCCGGTGACCAGCTGCTCCCCGGCGAATACCCGGTCGCCCTCGACGAGGGGACGACGCGTTCCGTCGCCGGCTACTGCAAAGACTTCGCCGATAACCTGACTGACGACACCAATTAAAGTAGCCATGCCTGCATCCTCACCACAGATGTCGATAAACATCGACAGATTCAAAGGAGATAAACACCTATGAACATGAGGTCTGTGCAATGACGGCCAAATCAAACTTAAAGGTGCTTCTTACCTAATCCCGATACTCAGACAAAAAAATGACGCTCCCGCAGCACCGACCTAACCCATCGCAAACAACCCTGCCCATATGCACAAAAATAATTTTCTGTCGTCTATTTAGTCTCAAGAATGACAGCCGAGAGACCGAAATTTCTAATACGTCACAAAAAACATGAGCCCTTTTTCAAAAACTGTACAAGACTTTTTTCTCATAAACCGTGTGCCGTTTTTATCTTAGCTACACTGAAACAATGTTCTTAGCTTAGCTGTTAAGAGACTGAAACAGTTTTTCCAGGGGATTTGCCATTTTTTTGGCGGCAAAGAAGAGCACTTACCAAGGAGATTCATCACATGCGCGTTTTCAATCCGCTGTGGAGCAGCATGTTACTGACGATAGCCTGCACGCAGGCCCAGGCAATAACCCTGTCAGAAGCCATTCAAAGCACGCTGGACAACCATCCGGAGATTCACGCTGGAATCAACAGCCGTCTCTCTTCGGACGAGGAAGTGAAGATGGCCAAGGGCGGCTATCTGCCGACGGTCGACCTGCTGGTCGGCTACGGCCGGGAGCAGACCGACAGCCCCAGCACCCGGGCCCTGGGCGATCACAACACCGAAACCCTGAACTACCGAAACGCCGAGCTACGCCTGCGCCAGATGCTGTTCGACGGTTTCAACACCCCCAATGAGGTGGCGCGCACCGAGGCGGTGGTCAACTCACGGGCCTACCGGGTGCTCGGCACCTCGGAGAGCCTGGCCCTGCGCACCGTCGAGGTCTACCTGGATGTATTGAAGCGCCGCGAGCTGGTCAGCCTGGCGAAGAACAACCTGCTGGCCCACCAGCGCATCAACGACCAGATCGACCTGCGCAGCCGCCAAGGGGTGGGCAGCAGCGCCGACCTCGATCAATCCAATGCTCGCGTGGCCCTGGCGGCAAACAACCTCTATACCGAGCAAGTGAACCTGGCCGATGCGGAAGCCAATTTCTTCAGCGCCACCGGCCGGATTGCCGATCAACTGGAGTCGCCGGTCAGCGTCAAGACAGCCATGCCGGCAGATCTGCTGGCCGCCCGCCAGGCCGTCATGGAGAACAACCCCTATCTGAAATCGGCCCAGGCCGACGTGCAGGCAGCCGAGAAGCAATACGAGGTCGCCAAGTCGCCGTTCTATCCGCGCTTCGATGTCGAGCTGGCAACCAGCGCCGACGACAACATCCAGGGCGACGAGGGCCACTACAACACCTGGCGTGCCGCCGTGGTGATGAACTACAACCTGTTCAACGGCTTGCGCGACAAGGCACGCCTGCAATCGACCGCCCACCAGATCAATGAGTCGATGGACATTCGCAACAATGCGCTGCGGGTGCTCAACGAAAACCTCTCGCTGGCCTGGAACGCCATGGAGAACGCCCGTCTGCAAACTCCCAAGGCACGCGACTATGCCGACTATACTGCACGTGTTCGCGAGGCCTACCAGCAGCAGTTCAGCCTGGGCCAGCGGACGCTGCTCGACCTGCTCGACAGCGAGAACGAACTGTTCACCGCCAATCGCCGCTATACCGAGGTGCGCTATACGGAAGAGTTCTCCATGTACCGCGTGATCGCGGCCATGGGTGACCTGTTGCGTCAGCAGCAGGTCGTAGTACCGGCCGAGGCTGTAGCCCTTTCCGAAGTGAAGAGCGAGGCACGTCTGCCGGCCATGAAGTAGTACCGGCGCAGGAGTAGCTAACCTTGACCACCATGGAGCGGCCAGGGCCCTCTCACGATCCGCGGCTCAACCATGATGATCCGCTGCTCGATGGCCTGCTGATTCTCTGCAAGCTGCACGACTGCACGGCCAGCCGTGGCAGCTTGACAGCCGGTTTGCCCATGCCCGAGCAACGCCTGAGCACCGACCTACTGCCCCGCGCAGCCGCCAGGGCCGGTCTGCAGGGGCGCCTGCTGACACGGGAGCTTGGCGCCATCTCGGCGCTCAACCTACCGGTCCTGCTGCTGCTCAACAATGGCCGCAGTGCCGTATTGCGCCGATGGGAAGCCAACAACGATGCCCTGATCCTGCCGAGTGAGGCGGAAGGCGGCGAACAGCGCGTGCCTCGCGAACTACTGGCCAAGGAATACAGCGGCCGGGCATTCTTCGCCCGCCCACGCCATGAGCTGGAAGACCTGCGGACCCCGCTGCTGCCGCGCATCGAGGCCTGGTTTCGCGACACCCTCAAGCTGTCGCGCTGGCTGTACACCGATGCCATGCTCGCCAGCCTGCTGATCAACGTGCTCGGCCTGATGGTGCCGCTGTTCGTCATGCAGACCTACGACCGCGTCGTGCCCAACCAGGCCACTGCCACCCTCTGGGTGCTGGCCATCGGCCTGTTCATCGGTACCGCCTTCGAACTGCTGCTGCGGGTCATGCGCGCCAACCTGCTCGACAGCGCCGGCAAGAAGACCGATGTGGTGCTCTCGGCCGCCCTTTTCGAACGCATCACCGGCATGGCCATGAGCGCTCGCCCGGCCACGGTCGGCGGTTTCGCCCAGAACATTCACGACTTCCAGGGGCTGCGCGAGTTCCTCACGGCGGTCACCCTGACCAGCCTGATCGACCTGCCCTTCGCCTTGCTGATGATCGTGGTGATCGGCCTGCTCGGCGGCCCGCTGGTCGCCATTCCGTTGCTGGCCTTTCCGCTCACGGCGATATTCGCCCTGATCATCCAGAGCCGCCTGCGTGACACCGTACAGCGCAGCCTGGCCCTCGGCGCACAACGCCAGGCCCTGCTGATCGAAACCCTAGGCGGCCTGGAAACCCTAAAGGCCTGCGGTGCCCAGAGCGAGCGCCAGCATCAGTGGGAAACTACCCATGGCGCGCTTACCCGCCTGGATGTACATGCTCGTTTCCTGTCGGCCATGGCCACCAATGGCACCCTGTTCCTTCAGCAATGCGCCGGCATGGCCATCATCATCGCCGGTGTCTACACCATCATCGCCGGTGACATGAGCGTCGGAGCGTTGGTCGCCTGCTACATGCTCAACAGCCGGGTACTGGCCCCGCTGGGCCAGGTCGCCGGGCTGATCACCCGCTATCAGCAGGCGCGCCTGACCATGAAAAGCACCGACGCCCTGATGAGTCTGCCTCAGGAGCGCCAGGACAAGCAGCGCCCCCTGGAACGTACCCAGCTCAAGGGCGGGCTCGCGGTACGCCAGGTCACTTTCAGCTACCCGGGCCAGAGTCACCCGGCACTGGCCAAGGTCGACCTGCAGCTCAAGCCGGGTGAGCGGGTGGGCATCATCGGCCGCAGCGGATCGGGCAAAAGCACCCTCGCCCGTTTGCTGATGGGCTTCTATACGCCCGAAGAGGGGGAAATCCTGCTCGACGGCCTGGACCTGCGCCAGCTGGATGTCGCCGACCTGCGCCACCAGATTGGCTATGTCGCCCATGACCTGCCGCTACTGGCCGGCAGCCTGCGTGACAACCTGTGTCTGGGCGCGCGCTACATCGGCGATGCGCGCATGCTCGAAGTCGCAGACATTACCGGTGTCAGCGAGCTGGCCCGGCAACATCCACAAGGCTTCGATCGCCCCGTCGGCGAACGCGGTCAGCTGCTCTCCGGTGGTCAGCGCCAGGCCGTGCTGATGGCCCGCGCGCTGCTGCTCGATCCACCGATCCTGCTGCTCGACGAACCGACCAGCGCCATGGACAACACCAGCGAGGAGCTTCTGCGTAGCCGTCTGAATGTGCTGGCACGCGGCAAGACCCTGCTGCTGATCACCCATCGCGCCTCGATGCTCAGCCTGGTCGATCGCCTGATCGTGCTGGACCACGGCCATATCGTCGCCGATGGCCCAAAAGAGGCGGTGATAGAAGCACTGCGCAAGGGCCGGGTCGGCCCTGCCGCGATCTAGGAGCACGCCATGCAACCGCACCGCTCCTCTCTTGCCTATTTCGCCAACCTCGGTCGGCACAAGCACGACACCGAGTTCATGCCGGAAGTCGACGGTGCCATCCTCGAGGACACGCCCTGGTTCTCCCGGATCACTATCTGGATCACCGGCGCCTGCCTGCTCAGTGCCGTGGCCTGGGCGCACTTCGCAGTGCTCGACGAAGTCACCACCGGCCAGGGCAAGGCCATTCCGTCGAGCAAGATCCAGGTCATCCAGAACCTGGAGGGCGGCATCGTCAACGCCATCTATGCCCGTGAAGGCCAGGTAGTGAACAAGGGCGATGTGCTGCTGCGCCTCGACGACACCCGCTTTCTTTCCAACCAAGGTGAAACCGAAGCCGACCGTCTCGCCCTGATCGCTCGCATCGAACGCCTGAGCGCCGAAGCCGAGGGTCGGCCCATCGCCATGCCGGAGGAAATCACCCGCAATGCGCCGCAGCTGGCCGAAGACGAACTGGCGCTGTACCGCTCGCGCCAGCAGCGCCTGCAGAGCGAGCAGCGCACCCTGAACGAACAGCTGTTGCAGAAGAGTCAGGAACTGGCGGAGTTTCGCTCCAAGTCCGAACAGTATCGCTCCAGCCTCGGCCTGCTTCAGCAGGAGCTGAACATGTCCCAGCCACTGGTCGCCACCGGCGCCATCTCCCGGGTGGAAATTCTCCGCCTGCGCCGCAGCCTGGTCGAAATGCGCGGCGCCTTGAACGCCACCAACCTGGCGATACCGCGCGCCGAAGCGGCGGTCAACGAGATCAAGAGCAAGGTGCAGGAATCCGAGCTGGCGTTTCGCTCCGACGCCTTCAACCAGCTCAACGAGGCGCGAACCGACCTGAAGAAGATCACCGCCACCAGCTCCGCCATTCAGGACAGGGTCAGCCGCACCACCGTCATCTCGCCGGTCAACGGCGTCATCAAGCAGCTCAAGGTCAATACCATCGGCGGCGTGGTGCAACCGGGCAGCGACATGCTGGAAATCGTGCCATTGGAAGACAACCTGCTGATCGAGGCCAAGGTGCGCCCACAGGATGTGGCGTTTCTGCATCCCGGGCAAAAAGCCATGGTCAAGTTCAGCGCCTACGACTACACCATCTACGGCGGCCTCAAGGCCAACCTGGAACTGATCAGCGCCGATACCATCCTCGACGAAGAAGGCAACAGTTTCTACCTGATCCAGCTGCGTACCGAAAAAAGCCACCTGGGCAGCGAAGAGCACCCGCTGCTGATCATCCCCGGCATGATCGCCACCGTGGACATCATCACCGGCCAGAAGAGCGTGCTCGATTACCTGCTCAAGCCTGTGCTCAAGGCACGCAACGAGGCGCTACGCGAACGCTGAGCGCCGGAGTAGTGGTGATGAACAGAAAGCGTGGCCCGGACATGCCTGCCGCTGCCAAAACCTCTAGCCCGGGTGATGGTTACGCCTGAAAGTCTGCTCGCCCATCGCCGCGATCTGCCCCTCGATGAGTGCATCGAACGGCTTGAGCAAGGCCTCGTAACGCGCCGGCGCCTCGAGCACCTCCAGCGCCGCGACAAGCGCCTCGATGGTCGACAGCGCCCCGGGCATCGGCGCCTTGCGCAGGCGATAGCGCGAGCACAAGCCTGCCACCAGGGTCACGCGCGGCAGCGTCGCCAACACTGGATTGAGGTGCAGTAGCTTGCGCGCCTTGCGCCAAGTGCCATCGGGCACCACCAGCAACGCCGGCCGCTCGTCTGCCTGGCCGGCAAATGCCTGCAGCGACTGCGCGCCCTCGCCAGGAAACAGCAGGCAGGCTCGGTAGCCGGGCTGGGCCAGCCACTGGGGCAGATCCTCGAACTCCTCGCCGACACGCAGCTCGGCGTTGCTCAAGCCCAGCGCGGCCAGGCGCGCGGTATTCAGCGCATGCCGGACCTCACTGGGGTGCTGCAGGATCAACACGCGGGTACGACTCGACAGCCGCGGGATCAACGCGCAGAGACAGTGGCCCAGCGGGCGGCAACAACGTGGACAGTGGGGGCGTGACATCGGCTTCTCCTCGACTGGCCAGTTTGCCACAGGTCAACCCGGTGCCAACGCCGGCGCTGCAATGATCGCCGCGCCAGCCCCATGCCAATGCTTACAACCTGGTCATGGGGCAATGAGCTGCGCCTTCAACAGGTCGCGAAATGCCTGAATGAGCGCCTCCCGGGAACGGCCGCGGCGCAGAATCAGGGAAAATGGCGCCTGGTAGCCGAAGGTCGCCGGTAGCAGCACGCGCAGACGGCCCTGCTCGACCCAGTGCTGCGCGTAGTGCTCCGGCAGGTAGCCGATATAGGCCCCCGAAAGCACCAGGATCAGCTGTGCCTCCATCGACTCCACCGTCGCCGCGCTGTGCTTGAAGCCGTGCCGCGCCAGCTCCGCCTGGCTCCAGTAGCCGCGGCCGACCATGCGCTGCTGGGTGATCACCTCGGCGGGAATGCGCCGCTCGGCGAACAGTGGGTGGCGCTCGCTGCAGTACAGCCAATGCTGCTCGCGGTACAGCGGCTGGTAGACCAGGCCGTTCATTCGCGTGGAAAAAGCGCCGATGGCCAGGTCCAGGCGGTTGTCCAGCACCGCCAGCTGCAACTCGTAGGGGCTCATCACCGACAGGTGCAGGTGCACGGCCGGATGTTCGCGGCTGTAGGCGCCGATCACCTCGGCCAACGGCAAGGCCGCATCGCTGACGGTGGAGTCCAGCACACCGAGGTTGAGGGTTCCACGCAGTTCGCCCTTGAGGGCGGCGGCGTAACGCTCGAAGCCTTCCAGTTCGCCGAGCAGGCGCAGGGTTTCCTGATAGAACAGCTCGCCCTTGCTGGTCAGACTGAAGCCGCCGCGGCCTCGATGACAGAGAACAATGCCCAGGTGGCTCTCCAACTGGCTCATATAGGTGCTGATGGCCGAGGTGGAGAGGTTCAGCTCCTGCTGCGCGGCGGCGAAGCCCTGCTGGCGCACCACGCTGACGAAGATGCGCAGCAGTTTCAGGTCGGGCAGGGCTTGGCTCATCGGCAAAGGTTCTTCCTGGGATGGATGGGGTGCCGCGGTGCCCGTGCGGCCGCCCCATCCTACAAGGCCCCGTTTAGTTTAGAAATTCCTGAACTAAGTTTTTGCCCACAGCGATTTTTCCCACTACCCGAGTGCCCAACAATCCGGCCCAACGACTACAAGCACAACAACCGTGAGGCCTTGTCATGGACAAGATTCTGCACCAACCCCTGGGCGGCAATGAAATGCCCCGCTTCGGCGGCATCGCCACCATGATGCGCCTGCCGCACATTCAGAGTGCCGAGGACAAGCGCGAGCTCGACGTCGCCTTCGTCGGCGTGCCGCTGGACATCGGCACCTCGCTGCGCTCCGGCACCCGCTTCGGCCCCCGCGAGATCCGCGCCCAGTCGGTGATGATCCGCCCCTACAACATGGCCACCGGCGCCGCCCCCTTCGACTCGCTGAACATCGCCGACATCGGCGACGTGGCGATCAACACCTTCAATATGGCCGAAGCCGTGCGCATCATCGAGGAGGCTTACGACGAGATCCTCGAGCACGGCATCATGCCGCTGACCCTGGGCGGCGATCACACCATCACCCTGCCGATCCTGAGGGCGATCAAGAAGAAGCACGGCAAGGTCGGCCTGGTGCACATAGACGCCCATGCGGACGTGAACGACCACATGTTCGGTGAGAAGATCGCCCACGGCACCACCTTCCGCCGCGCCGTGGAAGAGGACCTGCTCGATTGCGACCGGGTGGTGCAGATCGGCCTGCGTGCCCAGGGCTATACCGCCGAGGACTTCAACTGGAGCCGCAAGCAGGGCTTCCGCGTGGTCCAGGCCGAAGAATGCTGGCACCAGTCGCTGGCGCCGCTGATGGCCGAAGTGCGGGAGAAGGTCGGCGGCGGCCCGGTGTACCTGTCGTTCGACATCGACGGCATCGACCCGGCCTGGGCGCCTGGCACCGGCACCCCGGAGATCGGCGGCCTGACCACCATCCAGGCGATGGAGATCATCCGCGGCTGCCAGGGCCTGGACCTGGTCGGCGGCGACCTGGTCGAAGTCTCCCCGCCCTACGACACCACCGGCAACACCTCGTTGCTCGGCGCCAACCTGCTCTACGAAATGCTCTGCGTGTTGCCCGGCGTGCAGCGTCGCTGAACTCCCGGGCCTTTTATTCGACACTGGGCGCCGAACGGCGCCCAGGCACTGCACAACAACAATTAAGGTGCTGACATGAATCACGACGAAACCATGCCGCTGCTGGATGACCAGCCACCAGCCGACACCTCCTATAGCGTGCGCCAGCTGCTGATCTTCCTGATCCCCTCGCTGCTCGGCGTGCTGCTGTTCCTCACCCCCATCGTCTACGAAGACAAGGTCACCATCGGCCTCGGCGTCATGGCCGATGCCCTGAAAGCCTCGCTGAGCGGCTGGCTGCCGGCCATCGCCACCGGCCTGCTGCTGTTCTCCGCCGCCTTCGGCCTGCTCGGCAGCCTGCTCAAGCCGCGCTGGCTTACCGAACGCCGCGCCCTCAACGACCTGTTCGTGCTCCATCCGCTGTGGCTGGGCCTGCGGGTCCTCGGCGCGGTGTTCGCCGCCATGACCTTCTGGCAGTTCGGCCCCGAGTGGATCTGGAACGCCAACACCGGCGGCGTGGTGCTCAAGGACCTGGCCCCGGTATTGATCACCTTCTTCCTGGTGGCCGGCCTGATCCTGCCGCTGCTCACCGACTACGGCCTGATGGAGTTCTGCGGCACCCTGGTGCGCAATGTGTTCCGCAAGATCTTCGGCCTGCCCGGTCGTTCGGCCATCGACGCCATCGCCTCCTGGCTGGGCTCCGGCACCGTCGGCGTGCTGATCACTGCCCAGCAGTACCAGAAGGGCTTCTACAGCGCCCGGGAAGCGGCGGTGATCGCCACCAACTTCTCCATTGCCTCGATCGCCTTCAGCCTGCTGATCACCAGCTTCATGAAGCTCGACCACCTGTTCGTGCCCTTCTACCTGACCGTGGTGGTCGCCGGCCTGGCGGCCGCCATCATCACCCCGCGCATTCCGCCACTGTCATGGAAGAAGGACGAGTACGTCGCCGGCGTTGGCAAGCAGATCAAGGAAGACGTACCCAGCGGCACCTCGCTGCTGAGCTGGGGCGTCACCCAGGCGGTCAAGCGTGCCAACGCCAACCCGTCGCCGGCGCAGATGGTCAAGGTCGGCGTGCACAACGTGGTGGACATCTGGCTCGGTCTGCTGCCGCTGGTGATGGCCATCGGTACCGTATCCCTGGCGATTGCCGAGTTCACCCCGGTATTCAACTGGCTGTCCTACCCCATCGTGCCGCTGCTCGAGGCGCTGCAGCTGCCGGAAGCGGCCAAGGCGGCGCCAGCCATGCTGGTGGGCTTCGCCGACATGTTCCTGCCGGCGGTGCTGGGCAAGGGTATCGAGAGCGAACTGACCCGCTTCGTGGTGGCCTGCGTGTCGCTGACCCAGCTGATCTACATGTCGGAAGTGGGCGTACTGATCATCAAGGCCAAGCTGCCGCTGAACATCCTCGAGCTGTTCGTGATCTTCATCATCCGCACTCTGATCACCCTGCCGATCATCGCCCTGATGGCCCACTGGATCGTCGGTTGATGCCCTGCCCTCTCCCGCTCGCGGGAGAGGGCCCTGCTGCCCGAATGAAGGAAAGACCATGACCACCTGCGGCGAATATCTCGTCAAGCAACTGCAAGCCTGGGGCGTCGACAGCGTATTCGGCATCCCCGGCGTACACACCGTCGAGCTGTACCGCGGCCTGCCGCACAGCACGATTCGCCACATCACCCCGCGCCACGAGCAGGGCGCCGGCTTCATGGCCGACGGCTATGCCCGGGTCACCGGCAAGCCGGGGGTGTGCTTCATCATCACCGGCCCGGGGATGACCAACATCCTCACCGCCATGGCCCAGGCCTACGCCGACTCCATCCCGATGCTGGTGATCTCCAGCGTCAACGAACGCGAGCGTCTCGGCCTCGGCAAGGGCTACCTGCACGAGCTGCCCAACCAGCGCGCCCTGGTCGCCGGCGTCAGCGCCTTCAGCCATACCCTGATGAGCGTCGAGGAGTTGCCCGGCGTGCTGGCCCGCGCCTTCGCCGTGTTCGAAGGCGAACGGCCACGCCCGGTGCACATCGAGCTGCCGCTGGACATCATCACCGCCGATGCCGGCCACATGGCTGTGGCCGCCAAGCCAAGCATCCAGCGCCCGGCCGCGCCGCGCGGGCTGATCCGCGAGGCCGCGGCCATGCTTGCCAACGCCAAGCGTCCGCTGCTGCTGCTCGGTGGCGGCTGCGTCACCGCCCAGGCCGAAGCACGCGCCCTGGCCAGCGCCCTGGATGCGCCGACCGCGCTGACCATCAACGCCAAGGGCCTGCTGCCCGCGGATCACCCGCTGTTGCTGGGCAGCAACCAGTCGCTGCTGCCGGTGCGCCTGCTGGCCCTGGAGGCCGACGTGATCCTGGCGATCGGCACCGAGCTGGGCGAGACCGACTACGACGTGGTGTTCGACGGCAACTTCAAGCTCGGCGGCGAGTTGATCCGCATCGATATCGACGCCCAGCAATTGCAGCGCAACTTCACCCCCACCCTGGCGATCCAGGGCGATGCGCGCCAGGCCATGCAGCAGCTGCTGCAAGAGCTGCCGGCGCGCCAGGACGACCCGCGCAGCCCCGGCGTGCAGCGCACGGCGGCGGTGCAGACGCAGCTGGCCGAGGACTTCAGCGGCTGGGTGCATTACCGCCAGCTGTTCGCCACCCTGCTCGAGGCGCTGCCCGAGGCCCGCTTCGTCGGCGACTCCACCCAGACCGTCTACAGCGGCAATCATCTGGTCGAACTGGACGGCGCACGGCGCTGGTTCAACTCCTCCACCGGCTACGGCACCCTCGGCTACGGGCTGCCGGCGGCCATCGGCGCCAAGCTGGCCGAACCGAGCCGCCCGGTGATCTGCCTAATCGGCGACGGCGGCCTGCAGTTCACCCTGGCCGAGCTGGCCAGCGCGGTGGAAGCCAGGGTCGGGGTGATCGTGCTGCTGTGGAACAACGCCGGCTACGGCGAGATCAAGCGCTACATGGAGAAACGCGACATCACCCCGCTGGGCGTCGACATCTACACCCCGGACTTCCTCGCCCTGGCCCGCGGCTTCGGCTGCGCCGCCGAACGCGCGCGCGACCACGCACACCTGGACGAGCTGCTGCGCCAGGCACCGGACGATCGTCCGTTGCTGATCGAGATCGCCGAGGCGCCGCCCTTCCACCCTTGAGCGATCGCCCTGGCCTGGGGGCGACCACCTCACAGCGCACGCGCCGGCAATGGAGTAGGCTGGAGGCGACAGCAGCGCCAGAGGGAGAGCAGCGCCATGCAGATCGTCAGCCGCGAGCGCTGGTTCGAGGTGGATCAGCGCTACGACGGCATCAGCCTGATCCACGAGCCCTACGTACGGCCCTTCTATCGCTGCAATATGTGGCATGTGCAGGGCCGCGAGCGCGATGTGCTGATCGATTCCGGCTCCGGCCTGGTCAGCCTGCGCGAGCAGCTGCCCTGGCTGACCGAGCGGCCACTGCTGGCAGTGGCCAGCCATACCCACTTCGACCATATCGCCGGCCATCACGAATTTCCCGAGCGCCTGGTCCATCCGGCCGAAGCGGACATCCTCGCCGCGCCGACCGCGGCCAATACCCTGGCGGCGGACTATGTCGGCGATGCGATGTTCGAGGCGCACCCGGACTGCCCGCTGTGCTACGCGGAGTACCGGGTCAAGGCGGCACCGGCGACCCGGCTGATCGAGGAAGGCGATGTGCTGGACCTGGGTGATCGGGTACTCGAGGTGCTGCATACCCCCGGTCATTCGCCCGGCGGTATAAGCCTATGGGAAGCGAAGACGCAGACGCTGTTTTCCGGCGACATCCTCTACGACGGGCCGCTGGTCGAAGACGCCTACCATTCCAACCTGGAGGATTACGCCCGCAGCCTGGCACGCCTGCGCGACCTGCCGGCGCGCACCGTGCACGGCGGGCACTTCCCCAGTTTTTCCGGTGAGCGCATGCGCGAGCTGATCGACCAGTGGCTGCTATCCCACCGCTAATCCGGTATTCACTCGCGCGGACGTTGGCGGCGTTGCGCTTCGCTCGGTACGGGAACGGGTTGCAGGCGTGGACGCTCGATGAGTCCCAAGGCGACCAGCAGCTGCCACACCCGACGATTGAGCCATGCGTTCATAGTCCATCCCTCCATCAGCACTGCCGGGATGGGCGAGCGGCTCGATCCTCCGGCGACTCGCCCCTTTATACAGCCTAGACCCTACTGCCGTTTGCGGATTGATCCCGATCATCCAAGCGCCGATCGGATCGCCTGGCTTACGAGCGGGCGCGCTGGTTCGACTGGTAGATATTGTCACGCTCGGGCCTCGCCCCGGACTTGAGGATCTGCAGCCACTCGTCGGTGCTCATCACCGCGGCGAAGCGTGACTGCAGCACCACGCAGAACACCCGGTGGATGTCCTCGGCGCTGGCCGCCCCGGCGCGATTGCGGTAGGACACCGAGCCGCTGGCGTCATGCAGGTACTCCACCTGCCAACCCTCGTGCACCGCCTGGCGGATGGTCGAGTCGTTGCAGTTGTGGGTCATGTAGCCGACCACGGTCAGGGTGTCGACGTCGCGCGCCCTCAACCACTGGCCCAGCTCGGTTGCCGCCAGGGCGCTCGGCAGCGACTTTTCCAGCCGCAGGTCGTGGGGCCGTTCGGCCACCGTCGGGTGCAGCGCCGCGTTGTAGCTGCCTCGGGGGAATAGTGGCGAATCGGCCGGCGCCAGTTGCTGCACCAGCACGATCGGCATGTCCTGGGCATGGGCGGCGTCCATGGCCCGGGCGATGTTGCCCAGCGACTGCTGCACGTCCGGGTATTCGATCGGCAGATTGCCGCCCAGGTATTCGTGCTGCACATCGATGACGATCAGGGCGCGGCGTGGGCTGTTCGACATATTTGACTTCCTCATCAGGTGGCGGTGGAAGGCCATTGTCGGAGAGGCGCCCCCGGCCCACGAGTGGCCCGAATGCCAATATTCGCTAGAATCGGGCCAAACCCGGATCCCACGCGAGACCACCCATGCACCCTCACCACGTGGCCGTGGTCGCCTTCGACCGCATCAGCCCCTTCCACCTCTCGGTGCCCTGCCTGGTGTTCGGCGAGCCGCGCCCCGGCGTACCGGCCTATACGCTGCAGGTCTGCGCGGCGGAGCCCGGCCCGCTGAATACCAGCGCCGGCTTCAGCCTCAACTGCGAACATGGCCTGCAGGCGCTGCAGCAAGCCCAGACCATCGTGGTGCCGAGCTGGCGCGACCCGCACGAGCGCCCGCCCCCGGCCCTGCTCGACGCCCTGGTCGCCGCCCACGACCGTGGCGCCCAGCTGGTCGGCCTGTGTCTGGGCGCCTTCGTCCTGGCCGAGACCGGCTTGCTCGACGGCCGCACCGTCACCACCCACTGGGCCTGGGCCGACCTGCTGGCGCAGCGCTTTCCGCGGCTGAGGGTCAATGCCGAGGTGCTCTACATCGATGACGGCGACCTGCTCACCTCGGCCGGCACCGCCGCCGCCCTGGACTGCTGCCTGCACCTGCTGCGCCAGCGCTGCGGCGCCGAGGTGGCCAACCAGGTGGCCCGGCGCCTGGTGGTGGCGCCGCACCGCCAGGGCGGCCAGGCCCAGTTCATCGAGCAGCCGCTGCCGGCCAGCGCCCAGGGCGACCGCCTCGGCGAACTGCTCGACTGGGTACGCGCCCACCTCGATCAGCCCCACAGCCTCGACAGCCTGGCCGAGCGCGCACTGATGAGCCGGCGCAGCTTCACCCGGCATTTCCGCCGGCTGACCGGCAGCACCGTCGGCGCCTGGCTGCTGGCCGAGCGCCTGGCCCTGAGCCAGCAGTTGCTGGAGCGCGGCGAGCAGTCGGTGGACAGCATCGCCGCCCTGGCCGGCTTCGGCTCGGCGGCGTCGCTGCGCCAGCATTTCAATGCCGCCCTGGGCCTGTCGCCACTGGCCTACCGGCGCAGCTTCCGCGGCGCCTGAGCGAGACGACTCAGGCCGGCTCGGCCTTACGCCGGTAGGGGAACACGTCGATCACCTTGCCGGCGCGGATTGCCTCCTGCAGGCTCTTCCAGTAGTCGGCGTCGTACAGCTCGCCATGCAGCTGGCTGAACAGCCGGCGCTGCTTGATGTCGGCGAACAGGAACGGCGGGAACTCCTCGGGGAACACGTCCAACGGCGCCACCGAATACCAGGGCTCGGAGGCCATCTCGTCCTCCGGGTAGCGCGGCGGCGGGATGCGGCGGAAATTGACCTCGGTGAGAAAGCAGATCTCGTCGTAGTCGTAGAACACCACCCGGCCGTGGCGGGTGACGCCGAAGTTCTTCAGCAGCATGTCGCCGGGGAAGATGTTCGCGGCCGCCAGCTGCTTGATCGCCAGGCCATAGTCGTCCAGCGCCTCGCGCACCTGGGCCTCGCTGGCGTTCTCGACGTACAGGTTGAGCGGGGTCATGCGCCGCTCGGTCCAGCAGTGGCGCACCAGCACGGTGTCGCCCTCCACCACCACGGTCGAGGGCGCCACCTCGAGCAACTCGGCCAGGCACTCGGGCTGGAACTTGGCCTTGGGAAAGCGAAAATCGGCGAACTCCTGGGTGTCCGCCATGCGCCCTACCCGGTCGACGCTTTTGACCAGGCGGTACTTCTCGATCACCGTGTTGCGGTCGACCGTCTTGGAGGGCGAGAAGCGGTCCTTGATGATCTTGAACACGGTGTTGAAGCCCGGCAGAGTGAACACGCTCATGACCATGCCACGCACGCCGGGGGCCATGATGAACTGGTCGTCGCTGCTGGCCAGGTGGTTGATCAGCGAGCGGTAGAACTCCGACTTGCCGTGCTTGTAGAAACCGATCGAGGTGTACAGCTCGGCAATGTGCTTGCCCGGCAGGATGCGCCTGAGAAAGCCGATGAACTCCGCCGGGATCGCCACCTCGACCATGAAGTAGGAGCGGGTGAAGGAGAAGATGATCGACACCTCGGCCTCGTCGGTGATCAGCGCATCGATCTGGATGCCCTGGCCCTCGCGGTGCAGCAGCGGGATCACCAGCGGCCACTGCTCGTCGCGGGTAAAGATGCGCCCGACCAGGTAGGCGCCCTTGTTGCGGTAAAGCACCGAGGAAAACAACTCGATGCACAGCTCCGGGTCCTTGCACACCCAGTCCGGCAGGTTCTCGCGCAGCTGGCCTTCCAGGCGTTTGAGGTCGCGCGGCAGGTCCTCGAAGGGCACGCTGAAGCGGTAGTCGGCGAAGATCGCCTCGAGCATCTGTGCCATCCCCGCCTCGGGCCGGTAGCTGCGGGTCTGCGCCGCGCGCTGCTGGCCGTGCGGCGACGGCCGGGTGGTGTGGATGAACATGCAGCCATCGCTGATCAGGTCATGGCTGAACTGGCCGCAGAAGATCGAATTGAACCAGGTCTCCGCCAGTTCGTCATCGAAGCGCCGGTCGATCAAGGTGATGTAGGCGCTCTTGACCAGCGGCCACTGGCTGACGTCGAGCAGCTCCTCGCCGAAGTCCTCACGCAGGCGCTCGCCCCACTCGCCGACCTTCTCCTCGTACAGGTTGATCCGCGCCGCGGCAGCCTGCTGGGCCTCCTGCCAGTGCGCCTGCTCGAAGCGCTCGCGGGCGCCCTCGGTGATCTGGCGAAAATGCTCGCGGTAGTCGTCGAAGCCGTCGAGGATCTGACGGGCGATATCGCTGGCCGGCCATTGCTGCGCCATGGGCAAACCTCTGCACGGAGAATTGAATGGCGAGCTTAGCCAGTGGAACGGCCGAGGAAAAGCCGGCTCACGCGGCAAAGGCGTCGCGGGACCCGGCAATCGCCACTTTGAAAGCCTGTTTCGGATTGCCTTGCTTCGCGCGCCCGGCAACACTGCTCACCCCTGCCCGCTCTGGAGTTCGTCGTGCGAACCGCCGACCTGCTACGCCTGCTGCTGCTCGCCGCCATCTGGGGCGCCAGCTTCCTGTTCATGCGCATAGTCGCGCCGATGCTCGGCAGCATGCCGACCGCCTTCTTCCGCGCCAGCTTCGGCATGCTCGGCCTGCTCGCCATCCTGCTGCTGATGCGGGTGCACTGGGATTTTCGCGGCAAGCTCCGGCAGTGCCTGCTGCTCGGGGTGATCAACGCCGGCCTGCCGTCGGCCATGTATTGCCTGGCGGCGCTGGTGCTGCCGGCCGGCTATTCGTCGATTCTCAATGCCACCACGCCGATGATGGGGGTGCTGATCGGCATGCTGTTCTTCGCCGAGGCCCTGACCCCGAGCAAGGCGGCCGGGGTGGCGCTCGGCCTGTTCGGCGTGGCGGTGCTGACCCGCACCGGGCCGGTGCAGTTCGATCAGGAACTGCTGCTCGGCGCCGGCGCCTGCCTGGTCGCCACCACCTGCTATGGCTTCGCCGGCTTCCTGGCCCGGCGCTGGATCGGCCAGCAGGGCGGCCTGGACAACCGCCTGACCGCCTTCGCCAGCCTGTGCGGCGCCAGCCTGTTCCTGCTGCCCTGGTTCGTCGGCAGCCTGGCGCTGCAGCCGCCGGCCAGCTGGGGCGGCCCCGAGGAGTGGCTGTCGCTGGCCGGGCTGGGGCTGCTGTGCACGGCCTTCGCCTACGTCCTGTATTTCCGCCTGCTGAGCGACATCGGCCCGATCAAGGCCTCGACCACCACCTTCCTGATCCCGCCGTTCGGCGTGCTTTGGGGCGCCCTGCTGCTGGGCGAGCCGCTGTCCTGGGCCTACCTGTATGGCGGCGCGCTGATCGCCGTGGCCCTGTGGCTGGTGGTCAGACCGACGCCGCCTGCGGCGCCGGTCAGGATCGTTGCCGCCGACTGACCCGATAGCGGACAGCAAAAAGCCGCCCGCAGGCGGCTTTCTTCGCCGATGAGCAGCGGCCCTACTGGACCAGCTCCTGCTCGCTGAACATATCGCTGAACAGCATGCTCGACAGGTAGCGCTCTCCGGAGTCCGGCAGCACCACGACGATGGTCTTGCCCTGCATCGCCGGCTCGGCGGCGAGGCGCACCGCCACCGCCATCGCCGCGCCACAGGAGATACCGCAGAGGATGCCCTCCTCGCGCATCAGGCGACGGGCCATGGCCTTGGCGTCCTCGTCGGTGACCTGCTCGATCCGATCGACCATGGCCAGGTCGAGGTTCTTCGGCACGAAGCCGGCACCGATGCCCTGGATCTTGTGCGGGCTGGGCTTGACCTCCTCGCCGGCCAGGGTCTGGCTGATCACCGGCGACGCCACCGGTTCCACCGCCACCGAGACGATCGGCTTGCCCTGGGTCTGCTTGATGTAGCGCGACACCCCGCTGATGGTGCCGCCGGTGCCGACGCCGCAGACCAGCACGTCCACCGCGCCATCGGTGTCGTTCCAGATCTCCGGGCCGGTGGTCTTCTCGTGGATCGCCGGGTTGGCCGGGTTGTCGAACTGCTGCGGCATGTAATAGGTGGCGGGATCGGAGGCGGCGATCTCCGCGGCCTTCTCGATCGCGCCCTTCATGCCCTTGGCCGGCTCGGTCAGCACCAGTTCGGCGCCCAGGGCCTTGAGCACCTGGCGTCGCTCCAGGCTCATGGAGGCCGGCATGGTCAGCAGCAGCTTGTAGCCGCGGGCGGCGGCGACGAAGGCCAGGCCGATGCCGGTGTTGCCCGAGGTCGGCTCGACGATGGTCATGCCCGGCTTGAGCACGCCGCGCTCCTCGGCATCCCAGATCATGCTGGCGCCGATCCGGCACTTCACCGAGTAGGCCGGGTTGCGCCCCTCGATCTTGGCCAGCAGGGTCACTCCGGGCGGGCCCAGGCGGTTGATCTTGACCAGCGGGGTGTTGCCGATGGCTTGGGCGTTGTCAGCGAAGATGCGGCTCATGGCGGTGTCCTTGTGCAGAGAATGCCGAGGGAAGACCGCCAAGCCTAAGTCGCCGACGAGTGGCCGTCCAGTTCGGCGCAGGCCGCGGCAGGCGGCGGACGCCCGTGGTGACGTGCCAGACGTGACCCGCCATTCAGTGACTGAATGGCCCGTCTGCGTTCACAGTCGCCTGGACGGCGCGTTATAGTCGCCTTTTCAAATACTGTACCCGCGGGTATTGCACCGGCCGTAACCGTTCGAGGATTTACCGATGAAGTTCGAAGGCACCCAGTCCTACGTCGCCACCGACGACCTCAAGCTCGCGGTCAACGCCGCCATCACCCTGCAGCGGCCGCTGCTGGTCAAGGGCGAACCCGGTACCGGCAAGACCATGCTGGCCGAGCAACTGGCCGAGTCCTTCGGCGCCAAGCTGATCACCTGGCACATCAAGTCCACCACCAAGGCCCACCAGGGCCTCTACGAGTATGATGCCGTCAGCCGTCTGCGCGACTCCCAGCTGGATTCCGACAAGGTCCACGACGTACGCAACTACATCAAGAAGGGCAAGCTGTGGGAGGCCTTCGAGTCCGAGGAGCGGGTAATCCTGCTGATCGACGAGATCGACAAGGCCGACATCGAGTTCCCCAACGACCTGCTGCAGGAACTCGACAAGATGGAGTTCTACGTCTACGAGACCAACGAGACCATCAAGGCCAAGCAGCGGCCGATCATCATCATCACCTCGAACAACGAAAAGGAGCTGCCGGACGCCTTCCTGCGCCGCTGCTTCTTCCACTACATCGCCTTCCCCGATCGCGAGACCCTGAACAAGATCGTCGACGTGCACTACCCGAACATCAAGAAGGACCTGGTCGCCGAGGCCCTCGATGTGTTCTTCGACGTGCGCAAGGTGCCGGGGCTGAAGAAGAAGCCCTCGACCAGCGAACTGGTCGACTGGCTCAAGCTGCTGATGGCCGACAACATCGGCGAGGCGGTGCTGCGTGAGCGCGATCCGACCAAGGCCATCCCGCCGCTGGCCGGCGCCCTGGTGAAGAACGAGCAGGACGTGCAGCTGCTCGAGCGCCTGGCCTTTATGGCGCGCCGCGCCAGCCGCTGATCGCGCCGTAGGGTGGAAGACCGCGAAGCGTCTTCCACCTTGCCCATCACCTACGCCGCACAGGCCCGGTGGATGAGAAGAGCGTCATCCACCCTACGGGTAATCGGGAGAGATCCGCCATGCTGCTCAACCTGTTCAATGAAATGCGCGCGGCCAAGGTGCCGGTATCGGTGCGCGAGCTGCTCGACCTGATCAACGCGTTGAAACACAACGTGGTGTTCGCCGACATGGACGAGTTCTACTTCCTCGCCCGCACCATCCTGGTCAAGGACGAGCGCCACTTCGACAAGTTCGACCGCGCCTTCGGCGCCTACTTCAAGGGCCTGGAAAACCTCAACCAGCACATCGAGGCACTGATCCCCGACGAGTGGCTGCGCAAGGAGTTCGAGCGCTCGCTGAGCGACGAGGAACGCGCCAAGATCGAGTCCCTCGGCGGCCTGGACAAGCTGATCGAGGAATTCAAGAAGCGCCTGGAAGAACAGAAGGAACGCCACGCCGGCGGCAACAAGTGGATCGGCACCGGCGGCACCAGCCCGTTCGGTTCCGGCGGTTTCAATCCGGAAGGCATTCGCGTCGGCGATGCCGGCAAGCGCCAGGGCAAGGCGGTCAAGGTCTGGGACCAGCGCGAGTACAAGAACCTCGACGACCAGGTCGAACTGGGTACGCGCAACATCAAGATCGCCCTGCGCCGCCTGCGCAAGTTCGCCCGCCAGGGCGCCCAGGACGAACTGGACCTGGACGGCACCATCGACCACACCGCCAAGGACGGCGGCCTGCTCAACATCCAGATGCGCCCGGAGCGGCGCAACGCGGTCAAGCTCTTGATCCTGTTCGACATCGGCGGCTCGATGGACGCCCACGTCAAGGTCTGCGAGGAACTGTTCAGCGCCTGCAAGACCGAGTTCAAGCACCTGGAGTACTACTACTTCCACAACTGCGTGTACGAGTCGGTGTGGAAGAACAACCTGCGCCGCACTTCCGAGCGCTTCTCCACCCACGACCTGCTGCACAAGTACGGGCCGGACTACAAGGTGGTGTTCGTCGGCGACGCCGCCATGGCGCCCTACGAGATCACCCAGGCCGGCGGCAGCGTCGAGCACTGGAATGAGGAAGCGGGGCACGTCTGGATCAGGCGCTTCATGGACAAGTACAAGAAGCTCATCTGGATCAACCCCTACCCCAAGGACACCTGGGGCTACACCGCCTCGACCAACATCATCCGCGAGCTGGTGGAGGACCAGATGTACCCCCTGACCCTGCAGGGGCTGGAAGACGGCATGAGATTCCTGTCCAAGTAAGCGAACTGATGTTGCCCACAAAAAAGCGCCCTATCGGCGCTTTTTTGCATTCCCTGCGGTCTTGTCTGCGACAGAGGCCCCTTATCTCCCCCCAAGCGGTTGACCGTCTAGCAGCCACACCTTGGAGCGTCGAAACCAGTGGGCAGATGGAGGGACCTGCACGCTAGGCCGGCTCCCGCAGCGCCCTGCGCAGGATCTTGCCCACATTGGTCTTGGGCAGCTCGTCGCGGAACTCGACGTACTTCGGTTTCTTGTAGCCGGTCAGCTGCCGTTTGCAGTGCTCGAACACCTGCTCGGCGGTCAACGCCTGATCCTTGCGCACCACGAAGACCTTCACCGCCTCGCCGGTACTCGGGTCCGGCACGCCGACACAGGCGCACTCCAGCACGCCAGGCAAACCGGCGATCACCGCCTCGATCTCGTTGGGGTAGACGTTGAAACCCGAGACCAGAATCATGTCCTTCTTGCGATCGACGATGCGGGTGCGGCCGCTCGAGTCCATGATGCCGATGTCGCCCGTCCGGAAGAACCCGTCGGCCGTCATCGCCTGCGCCGTATCATCCTCGCGCTGCCAGTAGCCCGCCATCACCTGCGGGCCACGAATGGCGATTTCCCCGGCTTCGCCAAATGCGAGGCGGCGGCCCTCCTCGTCGAGGATGGCGATCTCGGTCGACGGCAAGGGCAGGCCGATGCCGGCGGCGAACTCACGAATGCCGCAGGGGTTGCAGGTCGCCACCGCCGAGGTCTCGGACAGACCGTAGCCCTGCACGATGGGCACCCCGGTCACCTGCTGCCAGCGATCGGACACTGCCTTCTGCACGGCCATGCCGCCGCCGGTGCAGGCCTTGAGCGCGGAAAAGTCCAGGCCGGCGAACTCGGCCTGATTGAGCAGGCCGTTGTACAGGGTATTGACCCCGGGAAAGATATTGATGCGGTGCTTCTTCAGCTCGCGGACGAAGCCCGGCATGTCGCGCGGATTGGGAATCAGGATGTTGCTGGCACCCAGGCGCAGCCCCATCAGCGCGCAGACGGTCAGGGCGAATACGTGGTAGAGCGGCAGCGCACAGACGATGGTCATGCCCTGATCCCGCGGCCAGTCGGCCAGCGTCGGCTGAAACCAGGCTTCGTTCTGCAGCACATTGGCCACCACGTTGCGGTGCAGCAGCACCGCACCCTTGGACGCCCCCGTGGTGCCCCCGGTGTATTGCAGGAAGGCGATGTCGTCATGGCCGATCTGCACGTCCTTGAGCCGCATACCCGCTGCCTCGCGCATCACCTGGGTGAAGCGCAGAGCCTTGGGCAGGTTGAACCGTGCCACCATCTTCTTCAGGTGGCGCGCCGCGAGGTTGACCAGGGCGCCCTTGACACCCAGCAGGTCACCGGCACTCGCCACCACGACCTGCTGCAACGGGGTGTTGGCCAGCACCTGTTCGACGGTGTGGGCGAAGTTCTCGAGGACGAACAGCACCTGCGCACCGCTATCGACCAACTGATGCTCGAGTTCCCGTGGCGTATACAGCGGGTTGACGTTGACCACGGTATAGCCACCCCGCACCACCGCCGCCATGACCACCGGGTACTGCAGGATGTTGGGCAGCATGATCGCCACCCGGCTGCCGCGCACCAGGCCCTTGCTTTGCAGCCAGGCGGCCAGCGCCGCGGACATCCGGTCCAGTTCGGCGTAGCTCAGCGTGGTGCCCATGCAGCTGTACGCGGTGCGCGGCGCGAAGGTGTGGAACGCCTCCTCCATCAGGTGCGCCAGGGAGCGATACGACGAGCAGTCGATTTCGGCGGCTACGCCTTGCGGGTATGACTCGAGCCAGACTTTGTCCATGTATTGCCTCTTGTACTTGGTGTTGGTGGCGGCCGTGCAGCCAGCCGCATGCTCAGTGATGTCTTCAGCGGAACAGGCGCAACGGCCCATCGAGCCTGCCGCCATCGCCCGCCGCACAGACGAAATGCCGATCCCGCTAACGGGCGAGTAAACGTGCCAGTGCAGCGGTGGGGAACCAGCGCGCGGTGATCAGGCGTCCGGGCCAGCGCGGCGTGGAGTCGGCACTCAGGTCGATCTCGGCCAGGCGCACCAGCTGTTTGCCCTGGCTTTCACCGTTGAGCATGCGAAAGAACGCCTTGGGCACGTTTTCGATACCCTCCAGCACATCGTCCTTGAGCTGTATCTCACCATGGCGCACGCGCTTGGCCAGTTGCACGATGGCCGACATCATCCGCGGTTTGTGATCGAGCAAGACCATGCCCTGCTTGCGGATGCGCTTGGCCAGAATGGCATTGTTGTCGCGGCGCCCCACGTCCTGGCGGGTGTCGCTGAGGTGGCTGATGCCCAGGCGGCCGATGACGATGTGGCGGGCAAAGTCGTTGAAGTGATCCAGCACCGCCTCCGAGATATCGCCACTGGTGTTGTCGAAGTAGATATCGACCCCGTTGGGGCAGGCGCGCGCGATATCCGCAGACAACTGCTCGATGCTCTTGCCGCGATAGCTGACGGCGGCGGCATAGCCCCATTCCTGCTTGGCCTGCTCGGCCTTGTCCTCGCTGCTGACGATCGCCACCGTGCGCAGACCGAAGGATTTGCCGAGCTGCGCGGCGATACTGCCGACCGAGCTGGCGCCGGCCGAGATAAGCAGCGTCTCGCCGGCCTTGGGCCGCCCCAGGTCGAACAAGCCGAAGTAGGCGGTGGCGCCGGTGATGCCCACGGCGCTGAGGTAGGCGGTTGGCTCGGCCAGGCCCAGGTTGATCCGGGTGAAGGCACTGGCGTCGCTGGCGATCAGGTACTCCTGCATGTCGCAGCGTCCCAGCAACACCGTGCCCACCTTGACCGCCGGGTGGCGCGACTCGATCACCTGGGTCAGGCCGTAGGCATGCATGGTTTCGCCCGGCTCGACAGTTTCCGCATAGTTGCTTTCGCCGCGCATGCGCCCGACCAGCGCCGGGTCCATGGACAGGTAGCAATTGCGCCCGAGAAACTCGCCCGCCTTGAGCGCAGGCAAGGGCTGCATGGCGAGGGCGAAGATCTCGGGGCTGGGTCTACCCTCGGGGCGGTGCGTAAAGCGTACAAGACGGTTGTTTCGATTCATGGTCTCTTCTCTGCTCCGGGTGATCGCGGCCAAGGCCGCCGGGCCGGTTCGGTTCATGCGCTTGAGCGCGCCGCTTTGGCCTTCAGGTGCTGAATCCGCGCATCGGCAATGCCGTCGCGGATGAAGGGCGGCGAGAAGCCGTCGTAGAGGCTGTTGTGGATGACACCGTTGGCCAGCATCGCCGGCAACACCCGGGCCGCCTTCAACAGGGGCTCCAAGCAGCGCCAGTCAAGCTCATCGAGGGCGAGATAGCGCTGCTGGACCTGCTCGAAACTCCAGGCGCGGTACTGGGACGTCAGAAAGGTCGTATCGACGCCATAGACCTCGGCTCTGAATGTTTTTTTCCGTTCGCCGCTCGCCAGGGCGGTGCCTGCACTGAACGGGATGTAGGTCATGCCGACGAACGCCAGCAAGGACGCCAGGCCTGCAGGAACACCGCAGCGGATATCGAGCCACTCGCCGAAGCTGGTCTGCCCGACGCCGCCGCGTACATCGCCCAACTCGTGCAGCGTCTCGATCCAGTTGCAGGTGCGTGGGCCATGCAGCTCCATCAGCTCGGCGGAGAACGGGTCCTGGTACAGGTGGGCGAACAGCTGGCCGAATACGGCGAAATCGGCCAGCGAGGGCCTATCCCCCAGGAGAAACTGGTAGTGCTCGAAATGGCCGTCGAGGATCGCCAGCAGATCGATCAACTGCTGATCCAGGCTGGCCCTGACCCCTTCGCCGTCCAGCCCCAGCGCCTGGTCGAAGCCGCTCTGGCGCTGCAACACCATTGGCGCCATCTGCCCAGGCCGCATTTGCGGCAGGCCATAGCAGAGGGCGCGCGCCAGGCGGTGGCTGAGCGCGCTGCGATTCTGCAGATTGCCCCAGCGATAGTGCATGGAAAGGCGCACCAGATACTCGTCGGCGAAGTCCTCGATCAGCCACATCAGGAAAGCCAGACGAGGATCGTCCGGAATGCAGGGCCTGGACCTGTAGCGTTCCTCGAACAGCTGCATGATCGGCGTGGTGTCCTGCAGCACCTGCTCATCGGCCGTGAGCATCACCGGAATGATGCTCATGCCGACCTGGCTCGGGATGCGCTGCATATAGGCATGGGCATTGTTGCGCATGCGCTGATAGGGGATGCCCTTGTAGTGCAGGTAGGCGCGCAGCTTCCAGGAATAGGGCGAGTTGTTGTCGCACCAGATCCGGTAGCAGGTCTGGCCGTCAGCCAGGTTCATCTCCCGCTCGATGGTCTGCGCTTCGCGGTGCAGATTGGCCTTGTGCTCAGTGGTCATGGCGCACCTCCCCGTTCGGGCCGAGTCGGTCGAGCTGAAAGCGGCGGCGCAGAAGGCGGTCCTTCCACGCCAGCGGTAACAGGCGTTGGGCCAGCGGCATCAGGGTGCTGCCATGGCCGATGCGCGCCTCGGCCGGCGGGGCCTTGGCCAGCAGCTTTGCCACCAGCGTCCTGGCGAAGGCTTTGGGGCTGGTGGGCGACTCGGACGAGATCTGGGCGCGCTGCTCGATGGCGGCGGCGATCGCCCGGTAACGCGAGTCGGCGGCCAGGGTGGCGCCGAGGCGGCGCGCCGCGTTGTCGCCAAAGGCCGAAGCCACCGCGCCGGGATAGACTGTCATCACCTGTATGCCCAGCGGCGCCAGCTCCATCCGCAGCACGTCCGACAGGGCGTGCAGGGCGGCCTTGGAGGCGCAGTAGGCACCGGAGAACGGCGTGGCCAGGATGCCCGCCGAACTGCCGATATTGACGATCAAGGGCTTTGCGCCCTCGAGCAACAGCGGCAGCAACTGCCGGCTGAGCGCCAGGGGCGCGAACACATTGGTGGCGAACTGCGCCTGCACCTCGGCCGCCTGCATTTCCAGCAAGGGTCCCATGGCGCCGTAGCCGGCGTTGTTGATCAAACCGTCGAGGTAGCCGGCGTGCGCCCGGATCTGCTCGAACGCCGCACCAATCTGGCCGGCATCGGTGACGTCCAGCCGCAGGGGAATCAAGCTCCGGCTGGCGATGCTCGCCAGGCTTTGCGGGTTGCGTACCCCGGCGAACACGGTGTGTCCCTGGGCCGACAACTGCAGGGCCAGTTCGCGGCCGATGCCGCTGGAGCATCCGCTAATCAGATAGATCCTGCTCATGCCTCTACTCCGGCGTCGACGGCAGAAAGCTCTCGCGGGCTTTGCCACTGCTGCACATGGGTCGCACAACGCTCCAGCCACGCTCGCACCCGTTGGAACGGCTGCAGGCAGGCGCCGAGCCCGATCGCGGCAAAGCTGTCGAGGCGGGTGTACAGCAGCAGGTCGGCGTAGCTGAAGCGCGCGCCGACCAGCCAGGGGCGATCGTCCAGGGCATCGTCGAGCAACTGCAGCTTTTCCCGCAGGATCTGCTGTGCCTGCTCACGGTTGTAGGCGCGGACCTCGGCCGCTGCCGCCAGCCGGCCCTGCTGCTCGGCCAGATGATCGAGGAGAAAGGGCTGATACTCCTTCTCCATGCCGCTGTCGAAGGCGCTCCACATGCGGATCTGCGCCAGCGCCAGCGGCTGACTGCTGAACAGGCTGTCCGGCTCCTCGTTGCCCAGCAGGTATTCCGCGATCTTCAGCGAGTCGATCACCAGGCGATCGCCATGCTGCAACACCGGGACTTCCGCCACCGGATTCGAACGCAGCAAGGTGGGCAGCCCCTCCTCGCCGGCCAGCAGGTCGACCTCCTGGTAGCGATAGGGCACGCCCATGCCGCGCAATACCAGAAGCAACCGGCGCGTCAGGGGGCAATGCTGGAAGCCGTACAGGGTGAGGCCAGAGGCCTGCGCATCGGCGGCCTGGAGCAGGGCCTGACGCTCGGCCGAAGTCAGGCTGTGCATGCGCGCCTGACCCAGCAGCGGGGTCGCCCCGGGCTGCGTGCTTGCCAGCTGCCGCTGGGTAATCGGCGTGAAGGCCTCGTTGATGCCGAGCTTGCGGCGCAATATCGGTCGCAGCAGCGCCAGCACCGCGCGCTGGCCGAGGCTGCGCCGCGCCGGCGGCGTATAGGCGATGCGGCAGATCAGTTGCAGCACGCCCTTGGCGCGCAGCTTCAGCAGCACCTTTTCCTCCTCGCTCTGACTCTCGACGAAGGAGTGACGCTGCTCCAGGGCGGCCATCCAGCGGGTCAGGTTCGGGTACTGCTGGGCGCTCAGGCTGACCCCAACGATCGGGAACATCTTCAGCCGCGGATAGATGAGGATGTCGGCCATGCCGAAACGCGTGCCGACCAGGAAGTCCCGGCCGGCCAGGGCGTTTTCCACCCGGGTGGCGAACTGGCGCAGGCGCTTCTTGTGCTGCGCCTGTTGGGCCGGCGTCAGCACCTGCAGGTTCCACACCTTGGCCTCCCAGGCCAGATGCGCCGGGTTGTCGGTGGCCCGCGCCGCCTTGGCGATGAACTCGGCGCGGTCGCAGGCGATATGGTTCAACGGCCCCATCACCACCGCATACATCAGGTTGCGGTAGACCCGCGCCATGGCCAGCTCGAGATTCTGCCACTGGCGCACCTCGAGGCGCTCCGGCAGCGTATCGGGGTACAGGGGCACCTGCACGAAGACATCTTCCAGGTAGTCGCAGATAACCGACGACTCGTAGATCACCGCGCCGTTGTGGGACAGCGCCGGCACCACGCCATTAGGGTTGATACGCAGGTAAGCCGGGGATTTCTGCTCCATTCGCGCCAGGTTGATGATCTCCCGGGTGAAGGGAATGCCCTTCTCCAGCAGGCAGATCTTTACCCGCCGGACACAGGGTGAATTGGCGAAATCGTAGAGCACGAGACTATTGGATGCGGTCATGGTGGCCTCAATAGGCTGGCGAAAGGTAGTGACTGTCCAACTCGGGTTGGCAGCCGATGCTGTCGAGGTAGCGGTTCAATTGCCGATCGAGCTGTCGCGGCGAGCAGCGCAGCACCATCATCCGGTCGGGGCGCACCAGCACCACGGGGCGGCGCCCTGCCAGCCAGCGGTAGTCCCCCCGGCTATCGCTCAGCGCGCCGACCTTGGGCCGACTGGCGATGGTCAGCGAACGGCCATCCAGCTGCCGCCAGCGCTGCAGCGTGCTGTCGGCGAGGAACCGGAGCGGGTCGCAGTCGGCGCCGATCAGGTGGAACTGGCCGGCCAGGTGGGCGTCCAGCGACACCACTCGGCCCTGCTCGTCGAACAAGGGCTGCTGTGGAATCTCGATACCCAGGTGCAAGGCCCTGCCGCGCCACAGGTGCGCCCAGCGCGAACCGTTGATGTGGTTGCAAGGCTTCTTCAGCCGCAGGCCCTTGTTTTCGGAGTGCAGACCTAACCACTTGAGACCGCGAAATACGCCGTCGCGCAGGGACGCCGACCAGCGCCGCTGGGGCAAGATGGTGACCCCGACGAAGCGCGCGAAGTCGATAACCTGCCGGGCCTGTGGCCGGCGCTCGCGGTCATAGCTGTCGAGAATCTGCTCGCCCAAGCGGCCACGCAGAACAGCGGCCAGCTTCCAGCTCAGATTGTGGGCATCGCGCAGCCCCGCCATCATGCCCTGACCGGCAAACGGCGGCGTGATGTGGGCGGCATCCCCCAGCAGGAACACCCGGCCATCGCGAAAGCGCTCCGCCACCCGGGCGTGAAAGGTGTAGACGGCGCGGCGTTCCACCTGCATCGCCTTGGCGTCGCCCCAGGGCTCAAGCAGCTGGCGCACGCTGGCGTCGCTGAGCATCTGTTGGTGGGATTCGCCATCCTTGATCAGGAACTCCCAGCGGCGCTTGCCGAAGGGCGCCGACATGGTCACCCCCGGCCGTCGTGGATCGCACAGGAAGACCAACTCATGATTGGGACAAGGGTCCTTGCCGACGTCGAGGATCAGCCAGTCCTGGGCGTAGGTCTTGCCCTTGAAGTCCAGCCCCAGCACCTTGCGCACGGTGCTGCGGGCCCCATCGGCGGCCAGCAGGTATTGGCAGGTCACCTGCCTGCGCCGGCCCTGAGCATCCTTCAGCCACAGCCTCACACCGCTGTCCAGCTGATCGATCTGCAGGCACTCGCAGGCAGTCTCGAGCTGGACGCTGGGATGGCGCTGCAAGCCATCGCGCAGCTGTCGCTCCAGATGCGGCTGGTAGAACATGTGCTGCTCGGCAAAGCCGTTGACCTGCGCCCCGGTGTCGGCATGGAAGATCTCCTGACCGCCCGTGGCCAGGAAACGCACCTTGTCGATCAGGCGCATGTCCTGCAGAGCGCGCTGGTACAAGCCGATGCCCTGCAGGATGCGCGCACCTTCGTTGCACATGCCGATGGCTCGCGGGATCGGCAGGACGTCGGCGGCCTTATCGACCACCAGGGTGTCGATTCCCTGGCTGCCCAGGAGGTTGGCTGCGGTGACCCCACAGGGCCCCGCGCCAATGATCACGACATCGAAATGCCCGGTTTGACTGGCCATAGCGCCTCTCCTCACTCAACCCTGAACGATGGTGTTGCGCTGCCGGCCCAGGTCGATGACGCCATCGGCGCTACGGATGGACAGCTCCATCACGTCACCCGGCTGCAGGTAGTCGGAGCGTTTGCCCTGCATCTTGCGGAAGAGGTTCCACTTCTTGCGCTCCGGCAGCAGACCGACGAGCCTGACCAGCAGCGGCGACGGGATGCCCAGGGCGCAACCGGCCGGCGTGCCGGTCAGCACCAGATCACCGACGTTCAGATGGGCAATCTGGGTCAGCTCGCTGAGGGTCTGCGCCGGCTTGAACACCATGTCGCCGCTGCTTTCACGCTGGCGTGTGCGGCCATTGACGCTCAGCTGCAACTCGAGCTTGTTCAGGTAGTGGAACTCTTGCGGCTCCAGCAGACAGAGCACCGGCCCCACGGGGCAGAAGCTGCGATAGCTCTTGCCCTTGTAAAACTGCATCTGCGGCAGCTGCACGTCCCGCGCCGAGACGTCGTTGCCGATCACCAGTCCGGCGATCACGTCGGGCAGATCGCCTTCATGAATCTCGCGCGGTTCGCTGATGTCGGCGCCGATGACCAGCCCCAACTCGACCTCGTAGTCCAGCAGGGCGACGTGCGCGGGGCGTACGACCTCGTCGGTCGGCCCGGTGATGCTGGCGGCCGACTTGTTGAAGATCATGTTGAATTTCTTGTCGTCGGGGTTCATCCCCGAGTCGACCATGTGCTGCCGATAGTTGGCCCCCTGGCACAGCACCTGGCACGGCGCGGTGACCGGCGCCAGCAGCTTGACCTGATCGAGGGCGATCGCACGGCTCTTGCCCGGCAGCTTGCGCGACAAGGCGAACGCCTGCTTGCGCCCGGTGCGTAGGAAATCGGCCGTCGTCGGGTACTGCCCCTCGAGCGGATAGATGGCGCCATCGAGCACGCCCCATTGAATCTCGTCGCGGCCATGGGCGACGAAACGAACCACGTTACAAGCCATATCAGATCCTCTTCGGATGAAAGGGTCAGGAGTTGACGGCCTTGAGCAGGCGCTTGATCCGACCCAGGGTCAGGTCGTCCTTGCGCAGCAGGCGTTTGACGACCGAGCGCACAACCGCCAGCGGACGGTTCTGGCCGGTGATGTCCTTGGAAATCTCCGGCCCCCACTGGTGCTGGGCATGGGAATCGAACAGGCAGTAGCCGGTGGGATGATCCGCAGCGAACACATCGCCATCGACGTAGTGCTCGAACACATCCCCGTTGGGCTCGCGCCAGTAATCGAAGATCTGGCTGCCCAGCACATGCCGGCCGAATCCCCAGGAGTGCGAATATTTCTTGTTCTTCAGCCAGGTGTGACCGACCAGCAGGTCTTCCAGGTCGTCCAACTCGAATGCCGAGTGGGCGTGCCCGAGCAGGGGGGCGGTGGCCACGGCGAAGGTGTGGTGATCCACCGGCCGCTCACCGCAGTCGCAGCGCATGAAGGCGACGACGGGCAGCGGATCCTCGGGCAGGAACTGGAAGTCCGAAACGATCATGCCGAGGGTCTGCTGGTACCAGTTCAGCGAGGCCTGCATGCTCGCCACGCTGTGCACCGTGTGGCCCAGCTTGTAGACGCGCGAGGGTTGCAGCCGGCTGTGCGCCATGTCGCCCAGGCGCAGCTTGTTGTCACCGGCATGGTTCCACTGCCGCGGCTCCGGCTCGGACAAGGCCTCGAGCGACTTGAGCCCGGCGCAGACTTCGACGACCAAGCCGTCCGGATCTTTGAGCGCGACGAAACGCCCGCCCAGCTCATCCGGATGCTGCTGAACCGGCACGGCAAAGCGCCTTGACAGGGTTTCCAGGTCTTCTTCGCTGGCCAGCATGCCGATTCGGGCGAAGCCCTTGGCCCCCTTCTCCAGCACCAGCATCTGATGAGCCGTGCTCAGCCCGCGCAGGTAGATCACTTCATCGGAGCGCGCATCGATCAGCAAACCGAAATCCGTGAAGAAGCGAGCCGCCTCATCGAGATCGGGCCGCGTGAGCACCAGATAGGCCAGGGCTTGAACCTTCACCACTGGTTCGCTGGCCCGCTCGCTGACGATGCAATCGGCTTCCAGCTGCATCTGCAGCTGATCGGTAACACGGCTCATGGCGTCCTCCGCTCGGTCGTTTACGCCCCATTGGGCGGCTTGCGGCACACTATGAACGAACAATCGTCATTTGTGAATCTTTTTCAGTTTTTCTCGCTGCGCGCTGACCAGAAGTTGTTAAAATGGCCGCCCGCCCATTCGGATAGGCATCACCATGACCGCTGAAACCACTCAGCCATCGCGCGCCGTACGCAAGCGCGAACGGACCCGCGACACGCTGCTAACCGCCATGCAGCTGTGCCTGCTGGAGAAGGGCTACGAGAAAACCAATATCAGCGACCTGACCGAGCAGGCCGATGTCGGCCTGGGGACCTTCTACAACTACTACGATTCCAAGGCGGACATACTCGCGGCGGTCATCCAGTTGGTACTGCGCAACTACCATCTGGAGGTCGACCAGGTGACAGCTGGGCTGGAGGACCCAGCCGAGCGTCTGGCCGCATCGATGCACTACACCTTCAACCTGTTCTGCGACACCGCTGGTTTCAGCAAGCTGCTGTTCGAAAGCGGCGTTCCGCTGGAGCTTTATGCCAACGATATTCGTGAGCGCGCCAAGCAGGACATGCAAGCGGGCATCGACAAGAATCGCTTTCAGGTCAACGACCTGATGATCACACTCAATATGATCACCGGCAGCACGCTCTATTCGGGCGCCGACCTGTACCGGGGAAACATGGCGCCCAGCGCCATTCCGAAGATCATCGAGAACTTTCTGCTGCTGGTCGGCATGAGTTCGGCGGAAGCCAAGCGGATTTCGCAGATCGAATACCCGCTCCCCGCCAAGACCCGGTTCCCCATCTCGCTGATCGCCCTGAACGAGCGTGAGCGTGAACTCAAGGGTCAGTTGAACGAGCAGCCCTAAGCTCGCCAGCTTGCTGCGCCATTCCCATTCCGCAGCAATCAGCCAGGGCCGCTCGGCCCTGAGCTGATGCCGGCGCGACGCTCTCGCTCCAGCCTCCCGCCCGAGACTGGCCACACGGCCGGATCGCCTCCCCGCCTCCAGGCCCCATGGGCCGACAACTCGCCACGTTGCCCTCCCTTCGCTGAGTGACTGCATGCCGCCCTGCACTCCTGCTCACAGCTGATCGCCCAGCCAGAGCCCTCCGACCAAGGCGCGCCGCTCCAAGTTGAGCCGGCCGTCGCAAAAATATGACACCCACACATAATTGAATAATATTCAGAATTGAATTAACGTCACAAGGGTAAGGAGCTAGGCCGAGGGACCACTCCTTCAACCCCGGCATCACCGGTGGGGGAGCGCCTTGCAACGCAGTTGAGCAGCGTAAAGAACAACAACAAGAGAGGAAGTGGACGTGAACAGCAGAAGAATTCCCTGGCGGCGCGCCCGCCTGTCACTTGCCATTGGCCTGACCAGCAGCCTGGCCACCCCGGCCTTCGCCGTGACCTTCAACCTCGGCGAGATCGAGGGACAATTCGACTCCTCGCTCAGCGTCGGTGCCAGCTGGGCACTGCGCGACGCCGATAGCGAACTGATCGGCGAGACCAATGGCGGCAAGGGTTTTGCCAGCATTTCCGACGATGGGCGGCTGAACTTCAAGAAAGGTGAAACCTTCTCGAAGATCTTCAAGGGGCTGCACGACCTCGAACTGAAGTACGGCGACAGCGGCGTCTTCGTTCGCGGCAAGTACTGGTACGACTTCGAGTTGAAGGACGAAAGCCGCCCCTTCAAGGCCATCGATGACAGTAACCGCAAGGAAGGCGCCAAGGCCTCCGGGGCCGAGCTGCTCGATGCCTTCCTCTACCACAATTACGTGATCGGCGAACTGCCCGGCACCGTCCGCCTGGGCAAGCAGGTGGTCAGCTGGGGGGAAAGCACCTTCATCCAGGGCGGCATCAACAGTATCAACCCGGTGGACGTCTCGGCATTTCGCCGCCCCGGTGCCGAGATCAAGGAGGGTTTGATCCCGGTGAGCATGTTCTACCTGTCGCAGAACCTGACCGACAACCTCTCGCTGGAAGGCTTCTACCAGCTGGATTGGCAGCAGACGGTGGTGGACAACTGCGGCACCTTCTTCTCGCAGAACGACTTCGCCGCCGATGGCTGCGAAAGCGCCGCGATCGGCCCTGACCTCAGCGCCAACCCCGTGGCCCAGGCGGCGCTCGCCCCTTTCGGCGTCAACCTGGGCGCCGAAGGCATAGTGGTTTCCCGCGCGGCCGATGAGGATGCCCGTGACGGCGGTCAGTGGGGCACTGCACTGCGCTGGTTCGTGCCCGAGCTGGACAGCGAGTTCGGCGCCTACTTCATCAACTACCACAGCCGTCAGCCCAGCATCAACCTGATCGCCAGCCCGCACATCGCCGACCTGAGTTTCGTGCCGCAACTGTGCGCCAACCTGGGGATAGCCGATCCCATGGTGTGCGCAGGTGCGCTCGGGGCGAACCTCGATCAGCTGGTTGCTTCCTACCGCCTCGGCACCGCTCAGTACCAAGTCGCCTACCCGGAAGATATCCGCCTATACGGCCTGAGCTTCTCCACCACCCTGCCAAGCAACACCGCCCTGTCCGGCGAGATCAGCTACCGGCCCAATCTTCCAATCCAGATCAATGCGGTCGACCTCAGCATGATGGGTACCGGCGGCGGCTCGGTGGCCAATTCCGAGCTGATCAAGGGCTACCAACGCAAGCCGGTCACCCAGGCGCAGGTCACCGCCATGCACTTCTTCGAGCAGGTGATGGGCGCCGAGCGCCTGACCCTGATCGGCGAGGTCGGCCTGGTGCATGTCAGCGACCTGGACGGCAAAGGCGGTACGCGCTTCGGCCGCGACCCCGTATATGGCTCGGGTGCGCTCTACCCGGATAACAATCTCTGTCGCAATCTGGTCAGCCCGGTCACTGCGCAGAACTGCAACGAGGACGGCTTCGTCACTCCAAACTCCTGGGGCTACAAGCTGCGCGCCATCTGGGAATACAACGACCTGATCCCAGGCGTGACGCTCAAGCCCAATCTGGCCTGGTCGCACGATGTCGAGGGTTACGCCCCTGAGCCCGGCTTCAACGAGGGCAGCAAGGCCATCAGCCTGGGCCTGGATGCCGAGTACCTCAACACCTACAGCGCCAGCCTGTCGTACACCGACTTCTTCGGCGGCTCCTACAACACCAACGTCGATCGCGACTTCCTCGCGTTCAGTGTCGGTATGTCCTTCTAAAGCAGGCGAGAAGACCATGAAACAGATGATTCAGACCACGGCCCTGGGCCTAACTCTCATGGCCAGTTCCGCACTGGCGGCCGTGCCGGCCGAACGGGCCGCGCAACTCGGCCACAGCCTCACCCCCCTGGGCGCCGAACAGGCCGGCAATGCCGACGGCAGCATTCCCGCCTGGAGCGGCGGCCTGGCAAAAACCAGCGGTGAGCGCAATGCCGATGGCTTTCTCGATGATCCCTACGCCGACGAGCAACCGCTGTTCACCATAGATGCGCAGAACGTCGCCCAGTATCGGGAGAAACTGAGCGCCGGCCAGCTCGCCATGCTGCAGCGCTACCCCAAGACCTATCGCTTGCCCATCTACCCCAGCCACCGCAGCGTCGCCCTGCCGGAGTCCGTCTACCGCGCGGCGCAACAGAACGCACTCAACACCCAATTGATTGGAAACGGCAATGGCCTGAGCCACTTCGAGACGGCCTATCCCTTTCCCATTGCGCAGAACGGTCAGGAGGTGATCTGGAACCACATCACCCGCTACCGGGGCGGCAGCATGCGGCGTACCAGCGTGCAGGCCACGCCCCAGCATGACGGGACCTTCACCCCCATCTACTTCCACCAGCAGTTCAGCTACCGCGACCAGTTGAGCGACTTCGACCCCGCCAAGCCGGACAACATCCTGTTCTATTTCAAGGAGCGGGTCAGCTCTCCGGCCCGCCTGGCCGGGAACGTGGTGCTGGTTCATGAAACCCTCAATCAGGTCGAAGAACCGCGCAAGGCCTGGCTATATAACGCCGGCCAGAGGCGGGTCCGGCGGGCGCCCCAGGTAGCCTATGACGGCCCCTACCCGGGCTCCGAAGGCCTGCGCGTCGCCGACAATTTCGACATGTTCAACGGGGCGCTGGATCGCTACGACTGGCAGCTGATCGGCAAACGCGAGCTGTTCATTCCCTACAACAGCTTCAAGCTGGACTCACCCAAGCTCAACTATCGGGACATCGTTCAGGCCGGTCACCTCAACCCGGACTTCACCCGCTACGAGCTGCATCGCGTCTGGGTGGTGGAAGCCAAGCTGAAGCCCGGCGAGCGGCATGTCTATGCCAAGCGGACGTTCTACCTCGACGAAGACTCCTGGCAGATCGTCCTGGCCGAACACTACGACTCGCGCGGCATCCTCTGGCGCGCGGCCGAAGGACACCTGCAACCCTACTACGACGTCCAGGTGCCCTGGCTAGCCGTGGAAACCACCCATGACCTGATCAATGGTCGCTATATCGTGTCCGGCATGAAGAACGAGGAGAAACGGCCCGTCGAATTTGGTATCCGCAGCCTCGCCGCCGACTACACCCCGACCGCCCTGCGCAACGCCGGCGTGCGCTGAGCGCCAATTGTCCCAGCCTTTGGCCGCCTTAACCGGCGGTCTTTTTTTATTCTGGCGAGGGGCGGCTCTCTCTACCGAGGCTGACAGTCAAGCGCACCGAACAAGCAGAGCGCCGGGGACCGGCACAACGGGGCCAGGCCCCTCCAGCACGCCCCTCCAGCACGCCCCGCCAGCCCCGTACCTGTTCGCCGGAGTCTTATCGCCAGTGCCGCTGCTGCACCTTGCGGCTGCGGCCGACGCCCAGGGCCAGGCCGAGCAGCACCAGGGTTCCCTCCACCAGCCAGGCCAGCAGCAGCGCACAGGCGATGGCCCAGGCAATCGCCTCGGGCGCCAGCAACACCTGGTAGCGGTAGGCGGCGTAGGTCTCACCGAGCAACTGGTCATCGGCCGCCGTCGCCAGGTGCCAGACCTGGGCATACCAGGAGCCCTGCATGGCCTGCCACTCACGCTCGAGCCACTGGTCCCGTTCGACCAGGGCAGAAAGACTCTGCGCATCGCTGCGCATCACCTCATCCTTGCTGGCCCGGTAGTGCGCCACCAGCGCCTGCAGATCGCCGGCGAAGAAGCGCTTGGCGGTGACCCGAAAGCCTTCCAGACCCTGCTCAGCTTCCAGCCGGTGCGCCTCGACGCGTTTGGCGTAGTCGTCGACGAATCCCGGCACCTGTACACCGAGCAACAGCCCCAGGGCGAACAGGGTCAAACGCAGATAGCTTCTAAACATGCATGCCCCATGACTCGGATGACTTGAGAGATAGCGCGCCGTGCCCGCTAGGTGTTGCCCTGGGCCAGGCACTCGCCGGCCCGCCACAGCCGCCACTCACCGGGCTGGTAGAGGTTCCAGCGCTCGTTGTCGGTCAGCGGCTCGGTGGCCAGCACCGTGACCACGTCGTTGGGCGTGGTCTCGGCCTGGAAATCCACCCGCACGTCGACATCCTTCAGCTGCGCCGGGCCAAAGGGCGCGCGCCGGGTGATGTGCGCCAGTTTGCTCGAACAGAAACTGAACAGCCAGTCGCCGTCGCTGAGCAGGCAGTTGAATACGCCGTGGCCGCGATAGGCCACGCAGGCCGAGACCAGGCCCGGCAACACCACCTCCACCGGCACCGGCTCCGGGAAGGCCGCGCGCAGGCGATTGAGCAGGTCGCAGAAGGCCGCCTCGCTGTCGGTATCGCCCACCGGCCGGTAGAAGCCCGGGGCCGGACTGAAATCGGCCAGCTGGCCGTTATGGGCGAAACACCAGTTGCGCCCCCAGAGTTCGCGCACGAACGGGTGGGTATTGGCCAGGCACACCTTGCCGACGTTGGCCTGGCGAATATGGCCGATCACCACTTCGCTCTTGATCGGATAACGCTGCACCAGCTGCGCCACCTCCGACTCGCTGCTCGCCCGCGGCTCCTGGAACAGACGCAGGCCGCGCCCCTCGTAGAAGCCGATGCCCCAGCCGTCACGGTGCGGCCCGGTGCCGCCGCCACGGCGCATCAGTCCGGTGAAGCTGAAGACGATATCGGTGGGCACGTTGGCACTCATGCCGAGCAGTTCGCACATGACTAGAAGGCTCCGGCCAAGGTGTTGCGCAGCCGTTCGGCCTGCGTCTGCAGTTGCGCCTCCAGGCGCCTGCGCCCCTGCGGCAGGAAGCGCGTGACGGCGCGCCAGATCAGCCGCAGCACATCGCCGCGGCGACGCGGAATCAGGTGCAGATGCAGGTGCGGCACGTGCTGGTTGGACGCCGGGCCGTCGTTGATCAGGAAGTTGATCCCCTCCTGGCCGTAACCGGCCGCGCGTAACCCACTGGCGACCCTCTGGGCTAGCTCGAGCAGGCGCTCGCGGGCGGCCGCGGACAGGTCGCCCAGTGTGGGGGCATGCTCACGGCTGACGATCAGCACATGGGCCGGGCGCAGAGGAAAGATGTCGAGCATGACGATGAAGTACTCGTCCTCGTAAAGCCGGTAAGCCGGCAGGCGATCGGCGGCAATCGTACAAAACACACAGTCCATAAGCCCTCCTGGCACACCATGGCCCCGTCTGCCCGTCTCTCGGCCGGCCCGAAGACGCGCGGTCAGAGACGTGGTTCGAGCCGCCGGCCGCGGGCGCCTTGCGCTGCGAGGCGGCGGTCGTCGCCCTCGTCCTGCATCAGCTCACGCAGGGTCGGCGCCCGTTCCGCGGCCACCGGCTCGCTCGCCCGGCGGGCCTTCCACCAGCGTTCGATGGGCCAGCGTACGGCGACGAACAGCAGGTAGACGGCGAAGGCGATCAGGCCATACATGGCCAGGTCGGCCACCGCGCGCCAGGCGTTGTCGCCGACCTTGAACAGCACATCCATCGCGGTAATGGCCACGGCCGGGGCGAACAGCTCCTTGCTCGGCTCGACGATGGTCGGGGTCAGCAGCAGCACCGCGGCCAGCAGGCGCAGGGGCTCGCGCAGGTAGCGCCACATCCAGCCGGTCAGGCGGAACCAGACCAGCAGGCAGCCGAGCGCGGCGACGGCATAGATGGCCCAGGCCAGTTGATAATCGTCGTAAATCATAGCGTTGCTGATCCCTGGCATGGCGGGGCTGACAAAGTGGGGCTTATGATAACGGCTTTTGCGCGGTTCGGCGCCTGCGCCGTCGCCCCGTTTGCCCCTGGAGTTGCCCCATGCCGCACGCCCCTATCGCCCGCATCGAGCCTGGCGCAGACCCCTACCGCTGGCTGGAAAATCGCGACAGCCAGGAGGTGCTCGAGCATCTGCGGGCGGAGAACGCCTACCTGGATGCCGAACTGGCCGAGCAGGCGCCCTTGCGCGAGACCCTGTTTCAGGAGATCAAGGGCCGCATCCGCGAGACCGACCTGTCGCTGCCCGCGCCCTGGGGCCCCTGGCTGTACTACCAGCGCACCACCGCCGGCGACGAGTACCCGCGCCACTACCGCTGCCCGCGTCCGGCCGACGGCTCCCTGGCGGTCGACGAAAACGCCGAGCAGTTGCTGCTCGACCCCAACGCCCTGGCCGAGGGCGGCTACCTGTCACTCGGCGCCTTCAGCATCAGCCAGGACCATCGGCGCCTGGCCTACAGCCTGGACCGCAGCGGCGACGAGATCTACCGCCTGTTCGTCAAGGAACTGGACAGCGGTGCCCTTAGCGAATTGCCGTTCGACGACTGCGACGGCAGCATGACCTGGGCCAATGACAGCCAGACCCTGTTCTTCGGCGAACTGGACGAGACCCACCGGCCGCACAAGCTCTATCGCCACCGCCTGGGCAGCGACAAGGCCGAGCTGGTGTTCCACGAGGACGACGGCCGCTTCTTCCTGCATTGCTACCGCAGCAGCTCGGAACGCCAGCTGCTGCTGGCCCTGGACAGCAAGACCACCAGCGAGACCTGGGTGCTGGATGCCGACACCCCGCAGCAGCCCTTCCGCTGCCTGGCGCCACGCGAGGATGGCCACGAGTACCACGTCGACCACGGCAAGCTCGACGGCGCCTGGACCTGGCTGATCCGCAGCAACCAGGCCGGCATCAACTTCGCCCTGTTCCAGGCCCCGGACGATGGCGCCACGCCCACCCGCGAGCGCTGGCAGCTGCTGCGCGGCCACGACCCGCAGGTGATGCTCGAAGGCCTCAGTCTGAACGCGCACGCCCTGACCCTCAGCCTGCGCGAGGGTGGCCTGCCGATCATCGAGGTGCAGCCCGAGGGAGGCGCGGCCTACCGGGTCGATCTGCCGGATGCGGCCTACAGCCTGTACGTGCAGGACAGCCTGGAGTTCGCCAGCCCGGTGATCCGCCTGCGCTACGAGGCGCTCAACCGGCCCGCGCAGATCCGCCAGCTGGAACTGGCCAGCGGCGCGCAGCGGGTGCTCAAGCAGACCCCGGTGGAAGGCCCGTTCGACGCCGACGCCTATCTCAGTCAGCGCCTGTGGGCGAGCGCACCGGACGGCAGCCAGGTGCCGATCAGCCTGGTGGCCAGGCGCGAAGTGTTGCAGGCCGGACAGCCGGCACCGCTCTATCTGTATGGCTACGGCGCCTACGGCGAAAGCCTCGACCCCTGGTTCTCCCATGCGCGCCTGAGCCTGCTCGAGCGCGGCTTCGTCTTCGCCATCGCCCATGTGCGCGGCGGCGGCGAGTTGGGCGAGGCCTGGTACCGCGCCGGCAAGCTGGAACACAAGACCAATACCTTTACTGACTTTATCGCCTGCGCCGAGCACCTGATCGCCGGCGGCTACACCGCCGCTGACCGACTCGCCATCAGCGGCGGCAGCGCCGGTGGCCTGCTGATCGGCGCGGTGCTCAACCAGCGCCCCGAGCTGTTCGCCGCGGCCATCGCCGAGGTGCCCTTCGTCGATGTGCTCAACACCATGCAGAACCCCGACCTGCCGCTGACCGTCACCGAGTACGACGAATGGGGCGACCCCAACCAGCCGGCCGTATTCGCACGGATCAAGGCCTACGCGCCCTACGAAAACGTTCGGCAGCAGGCCTACCCGGCGATCCTCGCCGTCGCCGGCTACAACGACAGCCGCGTGCAGTACTGGGAGGCGGCCAAATGGGTGGCCAAGCTGCGCGCCAACAAGACCGATCACAACCTGTTGCTGCTCAAGACCGACCTGGAGGCCGGCCACGGCGGCATGAGCGGCCGCTACCAGGCGCTGCGCGATGTGGCTCTGGAATATGCCTTCCTGCTCAAGGTATTCGGACGGGCCTGAGCGACGCGAGACCCGCGAGTGAGCGGAGCATCACAGCTTCCGGCGAATGGCAGTTGGCAAGCCTGCGCCGGACAGCTAACGTCGCCGCTGAGCATGCCTATCGACCCCTGTAGCAGAGCCCCAATGCCAGACAACTCCCACCTGATCGATGAAATCCGCGACATGCTGCTCGACAGCGGCCTGTTCAACAACCTGCAGGCGCACGAGATCCTCAGCGCGGCCGGTTATTTCAACATCAGCAGCTACGAGCCCGATGCGATCATCTGCAACGAAGGGGATGCAGGCACCTTCATGTGCATCATCCATTTCGGCGCGGTGTCCATCTGCAAGACCAATTCCAACGGCGACAACATCGAGATCGCCCAGCTGCGCAAGGGCCGCGCCTTCGGTGAAATGGCCGTGCTCGACGGCGAGCGGCGTTCGGCCAGCTGCGTGGCCATCAGCGACTGTACCCTGCTGGTCCTGGCCAAGGATTCGCTGGAGAAGATGCTGCAGGAAGCGCCCAAGGTGGCCGCCCAGGTCATCCGCGCCATCGCCGTGAGCATGTCCAAGCGCCTGCGCATGGTCGACGGGCAACTGGTCGAGCAACAGATCTAGCGGCGCAGGCACGTTCAGTCGACCCCCTCCCGGGCGTTGCGCCGGCGCTGCTGCTCCAGCAAGGGCAACTCGCCATCGGCCGGCGCCAGGCTGCCGCGCGGCGACTTCAGCCACAGTCCCTCCTGGCCCCGGCCATCGTCGAGCAACCTCGGAGCCTTCGGCGGATTGCGCGGCTCGGGCCGCACAAAGGGCTGCGGCGTCGGCGTCCCGGGCGCCCCGGCCGCACGCTCGGCCGGCACCAGCAGCCGCTCGCCGGCATCCGCACCGACGGCCAGCAATCCCAGCAAAGACACCAGCAACAGCCGCATCGACGCTCTCCCGTTTGCAAACCCCGATGTCCATTGGGCCATGCGCCGCTGGATAAGTGCCGGGCATGCAGTTCTCAGCGACCATCGGCAGGACTAAACTGCTGCCAAGCACCAACGCCCAGCAACGGACACCCTCGCCATGAGTTCGGACAAATCCCCCTCGCCCACCGCCAAGCTCGACCGCATTCTCGCCGAGGCCCAACGCAGCCGCGAAGAAGGCTACCGGCAGAAGGCCCTGAAGATGTACCCGCACGTATGCGGCCGCTGTGGCCGCGAGTTCTCCGGCAAGCGCCTGAGCGAGCTGACCGTGCACCACCGCGACCACAACCACGACAACAATCCCCAGGACGGCTCCAACTGGGAACTGTTGTGCCTGTACTGCCACGACAACGAGCACTCGCGCTACACCGACCAGCAGTACTTCAGCGAAGGCTCGACCGCCAGCCAGCAGGGGCCCAAGGTCACGCACAAGGCGTTCGCCGACCTGGCCGCCCTGCTCAAGAGCAAAGAGTAAGCCGTCGGCCGCCGCGCCCCGTATACTGGCGCCCTTTGTCCAAGGGGCCAGTCTGGTGGCGAACAAGAGATACAGCTGCATCGGCCTGTTCAATCCCAAGTCGCCGGAAAACGTCGGCGCGGTGATGCGCGCTGCCGGCTGCTACGGGGTCAGTTCGGTGTTCTACACCGGCAAGCGCTATGAACGTGCCCGCGACTTCGTCACCGACACCAAGCGCGTCCATCTGGACATCCCCCTGATCGCCATCGACGACCTGCAGAAGATCATCCCGCTGGGCTGCACCCCGGTCGCAGTGGAGCTGGTCGAGGGCGCGCGGCCGCTGCCCGAGTACACCCACCCGGACCGGGCGATCTACATCTTCGGCCCGGAGGATGGCTCGCTGGACAAGCACATCCGCGACTGGTGCGAAGACGTGGTCTACGTGCCCACCCAGGGTTGCATGAACCTCGCCGCCACGGTCAACGTGGTGCTCTACGACCGCCTGGCCAAGGGCAACAACACCAAGTCCGGGCCGTTGTTCTGACCCGCGTCGCAGGCCGGCCACCTCAGTTCCGTCGACCTCCCGGGCCTTGGCCGCGGTACCGGCTCCCTAGCGCCCCGACTTCAGGCGGCTGAAGGCCCGGGTCAGGGCGCGATTGAACGGACGGGCGTTGTCGTTCTTGGTGTAGAGCTTGCCCTGCAGCTCGGCTGGCGGGTAGGTACCGGGGTCATCGCGGATGGCCGGGTCGATCGCCGCGGCCGCGGCCGGCACCGCGTTGGCGTAGAAGATGCTGTTGGTGATCGCCGCGATGACCGGCGGCTCCATCAGATAGTCCATCAGTGCCAGGGCAGCCTGCGGGTGCGGCGCATCCTTGGGAATCACCATCGCATCGAACCAGAGCAGCGCGCCCTCGCGCGGGATGCGGTACTCCAGGCTGTAGAGTTTGCCCGCCTGCTCGGCCTGGGCCGCGGCGATCGACACATTGCCGTTCCACGCCATCGCCAGGCAGGTGTTGCCGTTGGCCAGGTCGTTGATATTGCGATCGTTGTCGAAGTAGCGGATGTACGGCCGCACCTTGGCCAGGTGGGCTTCGGCCGCCGCGAGGTCGTCCAGGCTCTGCCGGTTGATATCCAGGCCCAGGTAGCGCATGGCCGCGGCGAACACCTCGTTGGGGTCGTTCAGGTAGCTCACCCCGCAGTCGGCGAAACGCGCCACCACGGCCGGGTCGAGCAACATCGCCCAGCTGTCGAGCGGTGCCCCGGGCATGCGCGCCTCGATCGCCTGGCGCTGGTAGCCGATACCGGTGGTGCCCCAGGCGTAGATGCCGGCGTAGCGATTGCCAGGGTCGAAGGTCGCCATGTGTCGCAGGTACTCGGCACCTAGCCCGGCATAATGCGGCAGGCGGCCCTTGTCCAGCGGCTGCAGGGCGCCGCTGCGGATCGCCCGACTGAGGTGCTGGCCCGAGGTCAGCACCAGGTCGTAACCGCTATGGCCGGTGAGCAGCTTGGTCTCCACGGTTTCCAGGGAGTCGAAGTGATCGACCACCACCCGAATGCCGGTCTGGGCTTCGAAGTTCGACAGGGTGTCCGGCGCCAGGTACTCGTTCCAGATATACAGGTTGACCTGCTTGGCCGGCTCGGCGGCCGCTAAGCCCAGGCTGGCCGTCAGTGCCAGGGCGGCAAGGCTTGCACAAGTTTTCATCTAGACCTCCTGAGGCTTGCTCGCCGCGTACTGCGGCATGGTGATGCAGGCGACGTTGCCGCCACCGAGCAGGATCTCCCGCGAACTCTCGATGCCGAGGATGCGGTGCTGGGGGAACAGCTCGGCCAGGGTGGCCTGGGCAATGCGGTCATTGGCGTCGCCGAACAGCGGCAGGACGATGGCCGAGTTGCCGGCGTAGTAGTTGATGTAGGACGCGCAGATCTGCGTGCCCGCCTGACGCAGGTGGGTGCCGTCGACCTGATCGAGGCCCGCGGCCTCCTCCACCGTCCACTCCAGCACCCGCGGTTGCGGCAGCTTGTGCACCTCCAGCTCGCGACCCCGGGCATCGCGGGTGCTGCGCAGGATGTCGTAGGCCTCCTGGTAGATTTCCCACTGCGGGTCGTTGCGATCGTCGGTCCACTGCATCACCACCACGCCGGGGCGGACGAAGCAGGCTAGGTCGTCGATATGGCCGTCGGTCTCGTCGAACTTGCAGCCGCGCGGCAGCCAGATCACCTGCTCGGCGCCCAGGTAGTCGGACAACCGGCGGGTCATCTCGTCCTTGCCCAGGTGGGCGTTGCGGTTGCGATTGAGCAGGCACTGCTCGGTGGTCAGCAGGCTGCCCTGGCCGTCACTCTGGATGCCGCCCATCTCGGCGATGAAGGGCGCGCGATAGCGATCGAAGCCCTCGATCTCGAGGAGCTTCTGGGCGATCTGGTCGTCCTTGTCCCAGGGGTAGTAGAGGCCGCCATCGAGGCCGCCGTAGGCGTTGAACTCGAAGTCGACGCCACGCACCTCGCCGCTCTGGTCATTGACCAGGAAGGCCGGGCCGCTGTCGCGGAACCAGGTGTCATTGCAGGTCATTTCCACCACCCGCACCTGGGCCGGTAGCAGACGGCGGGCGTTGGCGTATTGGGCGGCGGAGGCACAGACGGTGACCGGCTCGCTGCTGGCGATGGCACTGACGATCTCGACCCAGACCCGCTGCGCCGGCTTGGCGCCGTTGCGCCAGACATCCGGGCGCTCCGGCCAGCCGAGCCAGCAACGGGTCTTGGGTTCGAACTCGCCAGGCAGGCGGAAGCCGTCGGCCTTGGGCAGGGAAGTCAGGGAACGCGCCATCGAACACCTCATGCTGTCGGGGAAGGATGTCCAGACAGTACGCGGCGCCCGAGGCGGGCTTCCAATGACGATTTTCGCGGAACCGGTGAATTCAATTCATGAGTCACCTAGCTGATCACTCAACCAGTTCATGAATTGCACCACCGCCGGCTTGTCCAGGCGAATCCGCTCGCAGACCAGGGCGTACTGGCCGAGGGCCGTGACGCTGGCGGCGAAGGGCCGCACCAGGCGCCCGCTGGCCAAGTCCTCGGTGGCCGTCAGGTTGTCGCCGATAGCCACCCCCTGGCCCTGGGCGGCGGCCTCCAGGGCCAGGCCGGCATGGGCGAAATACAGCTGGCGGCTGGCCTGGACATCGCCGGCATGGCTGGTCAGCCAGGCCATCCAGGTCTTGCCATCCTGGTCGTCGTGCAGCAGGCACTGGCGGACCAGGTCGCGCGGCTGCTTGAAGCCGCCCTGATTGAACAGGCCGGGGCTGCACACCGGGAAGAACTCCAGGGTCGGCAGGGGCCGCACGAAGTAGCCGCTGGCATCCTCCGGGCCGGTGCCGTAGGTGATCGCCAGGTCGATGTCGCTGCCCGGCAGCGCTTGTTCCAGGGCCTGCTCATGCAGGTGCAGGGTGATCTGCGGAAAACGCGCGCTGAAGTCGGCCAGGCGCCGGATCAGCCACTTCTGCGCCAACTCGGCGGTCACCGCCACCCGCAGCTGCGCCTGCGAGGCCGGGTCGCGCAACGCGTCGCAGGCCTCGCCAATCAGCTCGAAAGCCTGCTGCAGGCTGTGCAAGAGTCGCTGCGCCGCCGGGGTCGGGCTGACCTGGCGCCCTTCACGGGCGAACAGCGGGGTGCCGAGCTGGTCCTCGAGCTGACGGATCTGGTGGCTGACTGCGCTGTCGGTCACGCACAGCTCGGCGGCGGCGCGTCCGAAGTGGGCGTGGCGGGCGGCGCACTCGAAGGTACGCAAGGCGGTGAGCGAAGGCAGGCGGCGCATGGGACCTCAGGGCAAGGCGATGCGCCGCATCCTCGCCCAGACCGGCGAGGACGTCCAGAACTGCAGGCGGTTAACGCAGCAAACGGCTGTCGAGCACCTTGGACGAGGTGCCCATGACGTTCTCGGTGAGTTGGACGAAGTCCTCGGTGCTGACCTTGTCCATGCGCATCAGGCCGCGGGTGACGTCGTCCAGCGAGCGCGGCTGACTGTCCTTGGTCTTCTGGCGGATTTCGCGGTCGAGTTCCTGCAACAGCAGCACGGCGCGCGCGGTGACCGGACCCTGGACGCGGCTGCCACGCAGGCTCTTGACCGGCTTGCTCCACTTGATCAGTTGCTCGCGGACCTTCTGGTAGCGCCCCTCGCTGATGCCACCGGCGCGGCGCATCAGCTCGATGGCGTAGTACTCGGCCAGGCCCTCGGTGATCCAGTCACTGCGCTCGCGCGACTGGATGCGGCTGAACACATGCACCAGTTCGTGGACCAGGGAACTGGTGCCGTTCTCGCTGACCAGCGGCCGCGCGCTATGCATGTAGTAGGAGTTGGTCGCCGACAGGCCGCCGCGCCACATCGGGTCGCCCGCGCCGACGATCAGCAGCTTGGCCGGATCGCGCGGGAACACCTCCTGCAGCTGCGGCCAGACGAAGGTCAGCAGGGTGAGAATATCCATCCGCCGCATGCCCTCGCCGATCGGCGCCGCCACGGTCACGTCGGTCTGGCCGAGCTGGGCCCGGCGGGTGCCGAGCTTGCCGGCGACTATCCAGCCGGTCGGCCGGTCGAACTTGCGCTGCGGGTTGTCGATGCGGAATTTGTGCTTGCCGATCCGCGGCCAGCCGGTTTCCACGCCACGCCAGCCCTTGGGCAGCTCGAACTGCAGGCGACTGACCAGTTCGGTCTTGTCCTGCTGACGCAGGCGTGCGCTGGGTACCAGGTCGTCGCCGCGCAGCAGGGCCCAGTCCGGGGTCATGCGCGCATCGAAGCGGCTGTCGCCACGCGGATGGCTGACGCGCACCCGGTAGCGCAGGCTCGCCTTGCCCTTGGCCGGCTGCCAGACTCCGCGACCGGGGGTATCCTCGCTCCACTGGCCGTCGGCGCTGAAGTCGCTGTAGGCGCCTTCATCGCCCAGGTCGAAGTCCAGGCTGATGACCCGCTCGCCCTTCTCCAGGGTCAGGCTGACCTCGGCCTGGTCGCTGTCCGGGATAAAGCGCACCCGGTAATCCAGGTCGACCCGGTTGCTGGCCGCCCACAGCGGGGCGCTCAGGCACAGCATGACGGCGGACAGCAGCAGACGGCGAATCGACATGAGCAACAACTCCTTGTGGGTGGGACGCTACAACTTATCCATAGACAGGATAGCGACTGGGCCATTCACCCAGGCAAAACGATAGAGGGGGCGCCGGCGGCGCTCAGCCGGCGCGGAAGATCAGGTGTTCTTCCCAGTCGTCCTCGGCCACGCTGTTCTCGCTGAGCATGCGCCCGGACTGGGAGATGCGCTCGATATGCACCGCCTCGGGATCGCCGCAGACCAGGTGGTGCCACAGCGGCAGGTCCTTGCCTTCGCTGACCAGGCGATAGCCGCAGGTCGGCGGCAACCACTGGAACTGGTCGGCCTGGGCCGGAGTGAGCTGGATGCAGTCGGGCACGAAGCGGGTGCGATTGGCGTAGTCGGTGCAGCGGCAGGTCTTCAGGTCCAGCAGCTTGCAGGCGATGCGCGTGTAGTAGACGCAGCCGTCGTCCTCGTCCTCGAGCTTCTGCAGGCAACACAGCCCGCAGCCGTCGCACAGCGACTCCCACTCCTGCTGATCGAGCTGATCGAGGGTCTTGCGTTTCCAGAAGGGTTCGACTTTGGCGGCCATGGCGAGGGTACGGCTGTGGGCGAAAAGGTCGGCAGTCTAGCGCGGCGCCTGGCGCCGGCCAAGGGTGCCACGCCGAATGGCGCGGGTCAGCCGGCTAATAGCCGCGGGCGAAATCCACGCCGCCGCGCAGCGCATCGCCGGCGCGGTAGCGTGCCAGGTTGTCGAGGAACAACTGCACCAGCAGGCGCGGCTCGGTGGGCGCGGCGCTGTGGCCGGTGAGCAACAGGTTCGGTGCGTTCCAGAACGGGTGGCCGGCGGGCAACGGCTCCTGCCGGCAGACGTCGATCACCGCCCCGGCCAGCCGCCCCTGCTCCAGGGCCGCGACCAGGTCGGCGTCGACCACCGCGGCGCCGCGCCCGGCGTTGATCAGCAGCGCGCTGGGCCGGAGCCGGGCCAGCAGGGCGGTATCGTAGACATCGCGCGTGGCCGGGGTATCGGGCAGCAGGTTGACCAGGTAATCGGCCGCAGCGGCCAGGCGTGGCAATTCGGCCATGCCGGCCACCTCGACGAAGGGCGCCTGCTCACGGGCACGGTTGGCCACCCCGCTCGACTCGACGCCGAACGGGGCCAGAAACTGCGCCACGCTCAGGCCGATGTCGCCGCAGCCGACGATCAGCACCCGCCGCCCCGCCAGGCTGTGCGGCAAACGGTTGTCCCAGCGCTGCTCGCGCTGAGCGGCCTGGCGGGCGAACAACCGGCGCTCGTGGGCCAGCAGATGACACAGCACGTACTCGGCCATCACCTGGCCGAAGATGCCCACGGCGCGGCTCAGCCGATAGTCCTGCGGCAGGTCGGCGGCCAGCAAGGGAGTGATCCCCGCCCAGGTCGACTGCAGCCACCGCGGTTTGTGGCCCAGGCGCAGCAGGGCTGCGAGCAGGTCCGGCTGGCCCAGCCACAGCGGGCAGTCGTCTGCCCGGCGCGCCAGTTGCTTGAGGTCGGCGCCGCCGTGCAGCTGCAGATCGGGGGCGGCCTGCTGCAGCAGCGCGGCATAGCGGGCGTGGTCGGCTTCGGCGATCAACAGGCGCATGCGGCTATCCCTCGCGGCTCAGACCGGATCGTTGCGGCGCAGCAGTTCTTCCGGCAGGTGCTCGATGTATTCCTCTTCCGGTGGCGGCATCTGCAGGTGATAGCCCTGCTGGTCGAGGTTCTCCAGCACCTTGTGGATGTCCTCGCGGGCCAGGGTGCGCTCCGGCGAGAGCACCATGTCGAAGGTGTGCAGCGGCGCACCGAAGGCCGCCAGCAGGGTCTCGGGCACGCGCTTGAGGGCATCGCTCTTGAGCACGTAGAGGTACATCTCGTTCTTGCGCGGGCTTTTGTAGATCGAGCAGATGCGTTTCACGCGGAGTCTCCTTTACCGGCCAGGCAGTCGAGCAGTGCCTGGCCCATCAATTCGCGGCGCCAGCCACGCAGGGCGTCCGGCAGCTGGTAGGGGCCATCGGGGTAGCCGGTTTTCAGCAAGGCTTCGAGGGTCTTCTTGCGCAGCATCAGCTCGGGGGCGATATCCAGCCGCTCGGCCTCGCGCTGGCCAATCGCACGCAGCTTCTTCAGCAGCGCCGAGGCCTCCACCGGCAGCGGCTCGGGCAGCGCCTCGGGCCAGTCGCTCGGTGGCAGGGCCGCGGCGTCCTTGATCAGCTGCAGCAGGGTCTCGCCGTCCTGGCGCACGGTCTTGGGATGCATGTCCTCGATCCGTGCCAGCGCCACCAGGTTGTCCGGCTGGGTGCGCGCCAGCGGCCACAGCGAGTGTTCGCGAATGATCCGGTTGCGCGGCTGGTTGCGCGCCCGCGCCTGCCGCTCGCGCCAGGCGCACAGGGCGCGCAGCACCGCCAGTTGCTGGCGCGACAGCTTCCAGGCCAGCTTGGCCTCACGGTAGGCCTCGTCCGGATCGACCTCGCGGCGCAGGTTGGCCACCAGTTCGGCGCCGTCCTCCAACACCCAGGCGTTCTTCTCGGCGGACAGGCGCTGGCGCAGCGCGAGGTAGATCTGCGCCAGGTGCAGCACATCCTCGGCGGCGTAGCTGACCTGGGTCTCCGACAGCGGTCGCTGCAGCCAGTCGGAGCGGGTTTCGCCCTTGGGCAGCTCGATGTCGAGCACCGCCTGGACCAGGCGCGAATAGCCCATGGAGAAGCCCAGGTTGAGGTAGCCGGCGGCCAGCTGGCTGTCGAACAACGGGGTCGGCAGGCTGCCGGTCAGGCGCAGGAAGACTTCCAGGTCCTCGCTGCAGGCATGCAGCACCTTGACCACCGCCGGGTCTTCGAGCAAGGCGGCGAAGGGCCTCCAGTCCTCGATCAGCAACGGATCGATCAGATAGGCCCGCTCGCCCTCGCTGACCTGCAACAGGCCGGCGATCGGGTAGAAGGTGTCGACCCGCATGAACTCGGTGTCCACGGCGACGAAGGACAGACCACGCCAGCTGGCGCAGTGCTGCGCCAGGCTGGCGTCGTCACGGATCCAATGAATATCTATAGCCACGCGGCTCTCCCCTGAATAATGCCGCGCAGTATATATCGCCCAGCCCGGTTGCCGGGCATGCGTGGCGACGAAGCAGTGCCAGCCCGGGCCGAGAGCCCCACAGCGGCGTCCTAACTGTGTAACCTGTCGCCGCGCTTTTCGATGCTGGCTTCGACACAAGGAAATAAGAACAATGAAGAAACTGCTTGGCCTGGCCGTGCTGGCGATCGGCGCCGGGGCCGCCTATCTGCTCCTCACCCCCAGCCCGATCGACCCGCTGGCCTGGCAGGCGCCGCCCGCCCCGGCCATGACCGGCGTACTGGAGCCCAACGACACCCTGATGAAGGCCGAACTGCTCGGCCGCGGCCAGGTCCATGGCCCCGAAGACAGCGCGGTGGACGACCAGGGCCGGGTCTACAGCGGCCTGCACGACGGGCGTATCGTGCGCATCGACGGCGATGGCGGGCTGGAGACCTTCGCCGACACCGGTGGTCGGCCGCTGGGCATGGACTTCGACGCCGCCGGCCGGCTGATCGTCGCCGACGCCTACAAGGGCCTGCTGGCCATCGACCCTCAGGGCCGGATCCAGGTGTTGAGCACCGAGGCCGAGGGCGTACCGTTCAAGTTCACCGATGACCTGGATATCGCCAGCGACGGCACCATCTACTTCAGCGACGCCTCCTCGCGCTTCGAACAGCCGGACTACCTGCTCGACCTGCTCGAGGCCCGCCCCCATGGCCGCCTGCTCAGCTACGATCCGGCCAGCGGCGAGACCCGCGTGCTGCTCAAGGACCTGTACTTCGCCAATGGCGTGGCGCTGTCGGCCGCCGAGGACTTCGTCCTGGTCAACGAGACCTACCGCTACCGCATCACCCGCTACTGGCTCAAGGGCGACAAGGCCGGCAGCCACGAGGTGTTCATCGACAACCTGCCAGGCCTGCCGGACAACCTCCAGGGCGATGGCGCCGGCACCTTCTGGGTCGCCCTGCCGAGCCCGCGCAAGGCCGACGCCGACTTCCTCCACCGGCATCCCTGGCTCAAGGCGCAGCTGGCCAAGCTGCCGCGGGCGCTGTGGCCCAAGGCGATTCCCTACGGCCTGGTGGTGGCGCTCAACGAACAGGGTGAGATCGTCCGCAGCCTGCACGACACCAGCGGCTCGCATCTGCGCATGATCACCTCGGCCAAGCCGGTCGGCGACTACCTGTACCTGGGCAGCCTGGACAACGACCGCATCGGCAAGCTGCAGATTCGCTGATCTGCGCAGCCACAAAAGCCCGCGCCGGTCAGCCGGCCGCGGGCTTTTTCAGCGGCGCAGCAAGGATCAGCCGCGCTTCTCGGCGATCCAGATGGTGTGCCGCGTGCCCCGGTTGCCGTGGGCGTAGACCTGCACTTCCTCCACCTTGAAGCCGGCCTTGCGCACCTTGTCGGCGAACTTGCGGTCGGCGCTGGCCGACCACACCGCCAGGATGCCCCTGGGCCGCAGGGCCTGGAAGCAGCGGCGCAGCCCTTCGGCCGAATACAGCCAGCTGTTGCGGCGCTGGGTCAGGCCCTCGGGACCGTTGTCGACGTCCAGCATGATGGCGTCGTAGCCCTGCTGCGCCGCATTCAATTCGACGGCCACGTCGCCCTGGATCAGCCGCGTGCGCGGGTCCAGCAACGGATAGCCGGACTTGGCCCCCAGCGGCCCGCGATTCCATTCGACCACCCCCGGCACCAGCTCGGCCACCGCCACCTCGGCATCGGCGCCCAGGTGCAGCAAGGCAGAGGCCAGGGTAAAGCCCATGCCCAGGCCGCCGATCAGCACCCGCGGCTGCGGGCGCCCGGCCACCTTGCGGCAGGGAATCGCCGCCAGGGCGTCCTCGGAGCCATGCATGCGGGTGTTCATCAGCTGGCCGCCGTCGCCGCCGGCGATCTTGATCACGAAATCCTCGCCGTACTCGAACAGGCACAGCGCGCCCGTGGTTTCCGGAATCGGGGCGGTGCCCAGCAATACAAAGCGCTTCATCGACGTCTCATCCCGGGCCGCGCCCGCCGCAAAAGGGGGCAACATACAGCAGACGCAAGCGCAGCGCCGCTAACAGACGCCGGCAAACGCGCCGCGCTGCCGGCCGACGCTAGTTTCTCGGCTCGCTCTTGAGCGAATAGTCGAGGATGCCGGGGACCGGAGACTCCGGCACATGGACCTGGATGAAGCCGTAGCCCAATGCGGTATGGCAGGCATTGCAGCCCTGCTGGGCCTGGAGAAAACGCTTGCCGAAGGCATCGCCGTCCTGCGCCTCGATGGCCTTGCGCAGGGGTGCCAGGTAGCTGCCTTCGAAGGCTTTGAGCATCTCGCGCCGACGTGGGCGGGTCACCTCGGCCACCTCCTGCGCCTCGCCCAGCTCTTTCAACTGGTACTGCGCCAACCCCCAGTTACCGCCCTTGGCCGCCCAGTAGAGCGCCGCAAAGCGATAGCCGATCTCGTGCATGACCACCCCCAGGCCCGGCTGGATGGACGCCAGGGCGTCGACCCGGCTTTCCAGGTCACCCTCGCGGATACTCTTCTCGCCGGGCTCGCCGGCCCCCAGGACGAGCACCGGCAACACTACCAGACCGATGAGCGACGCCACGCTGCGGAACATCTTTCCTCCTCCTCTTGCCCAGTATTGGCAAGCCTGTGCCCTGTCTGCAGCGTAGTTCAAAGGGATGCCTGTGGCGGCCGGCCAAGGACCGCCGATGCTCATCGCGGCGATTCCGGGTTTATCATGGACCCCGCCCTTAACGGACTCAGGACACCCGCCATGCCCCTCGCCCAACTGATCACCCCGGCCGCTCTCCAGGCCCGCCTGCAGCAGCCCGGCCTGGTGCTGCTCGACTGCCGCTTCGCCCTCGATGACCCGGCCTATGGCCTGCGCAGCTATGCAGAGGGACACATCCCCGGCGCCCGCTTCGCCGACCTGGAGCGCGACCTCTCCGGCCCGGTGCGCCGGGGCGTCACCGGCCGCCACCCGTTGCCGGCACCAAGCGAGCTGAACGAGCGCCTGCGCACCTGGGGCCTGAACCACGACAGCGAGGTGGTGCTGTACGACGACGGTCCCGGCGCCTTCGCCGCCCGCGCCTGGTGGTTGCTGGCCTGGCTGGGCAAGCGCGAAGGCGTCTACCTGCTCGATGGCGGCCTGAACGCCTGGCGTCGGGCGGGCGGCGAACTGACCCACGCGCTGCCGGCGGTTCAACCCGGCCACTTCGAGGGTGCGGCCGACAGCAGCCTGCTGATCGATGCCGAGCGGCTGCAACAGCGCCTGAGCGATCCACAGCTGTGCCTGCTGGATGCCCGCGCCCTGCCGCGCTTTCGCGGCGAGGTGGAGCCCCTGGACCCGGTTGCCGGGCATATTCCCGGCGCCCAGTGCGCGGCGTTCACCGACAACCTGGACAGCGACGGCCACTTCCTCCCGGCCGAACAGCTGCGCCAGCGCTTCGCCGCCCAGCTCGGCCAGCGGCCGGCCAGCAGCCTGGTGGCCTACTGCGGCTCGGGCGTCACCGCCTGTCACAACCTGTTCGCCCTGTGCCTCGCCGGCTATCCGCTGGCGCCGCTGTACGCCGGTTCCTGGAGCGAATGGATCACCGATGCGGCCAGGCCGGTGGCCACCGGCGACTGAAACGCTCAGCCGCCGAGAGGCGCGCGGGCGCAGCGAAGACAGCCTCGCTGCCCCGCCTAAGCACCAAGCGGAATATAGGCAATAACCGAAAGCTGAAAACAATTTAAAAACATAACTTTACAGCCCAAAGGTCGCACTAGACTTCAACATGAGCGGCTAACCCCGCTCCCGGTGGGGCCTTTATCAGAACAACATAAGCTGCCATGCGCTCCGGCCCCACCGGCCACCTGTCGCGAGGGCTATATGGGAATTGCCGCCAGCGAGCTCGCTCAACACGTCATCCGCCCCACCCTGACCTACCTGGGCTGTCATTGCGCTAGCGCCGAAGCCCTGCTGCTGGGGACGGCCGCCAGCCAGTCCGGGCTCGGTCAGGCCCTCGACAGCCGCCACGGCCATGGCCTCTACCGCATCGGCGAACGGCGTCACCAACAGCTCTGGGACCTGCACCTGGCCCGCGACCCGGATCGCGCCAGTCTGGTGCGCGGCCTGGCCAGCCAGCATGCCTTTCTCGCCGCGCCGCACTTGGAGTTGACGGTCAACCTGCGCTACGCCACGGCCATCGCCTGGCTGCTGATCGAGATGGAAAACCTCGAACTGCCTGCCGCCGACGACCTGCTCGGCCTGGCCCGGATCTGGCGTCAGGTGTTCCAGCCCCATGGCCGGCCGCGTGACTTCGTTGCCGCCTGGCAGCGCTGCGTCGGCACGCTCAGCCGGGTCGCCTGAAGCCGCTGGCAATTCGGCGGGCGCTTTAGGCTACAATCGCGCGGCGAGCCAACAACAAGAACACGCCGCGTGAGACAGCCATGACCGCACTCTGCACTGCCTTACCCGATCACCTCTGCCTGTTACTGGTAGATGACCACCGGATCTTCCTCGACGGCCTCAGCCTGGCCCTTGCCCCGCTCTGCCCGGACCTGCAGATTCATACCGCGCAGAACGCCGCCGAGGCCGAACGCTGCCTGCGCCAGCGTGATTTCGACCTGATCCTGCTGGACCTGCGCCTGCCCGACATCGCCGGCCTGGATCTGTTGCAACGCTGGCAGCAGCAGGGCCGCATGACCCCGGTAGCGATCCTCAGTGGCAGCGACTCGAACCTGGATGCCCAGGCGGCCATCGCCGCCGGCGCCCTGGGCTTCATCCCCAAGAGCGCCGACGGCGATGGCTTGCGCCAGGCCGTGACCCGCGTGTTGCTCGGCGAGACCCTGCCGCTGACCATCGACAAGCCGCCGCTGACGCCGCGCCAGCAGGAAATCCTCCTGCTGTTGGCCGACGGCCTGCCGAACAAGGCCATCAGCCGCCACCTGGGGCTGGCCGAAGATACGATCAAGACCCACCTCAAGGCGTTGTTCCAGGAACTCGACGTGCACACCCGCACCGCGTGCGTCAGCGCCGCCCGCCAGCGCGGCTGGCTGTAGTCGCGCGCCCTACCCGCCGGCTTGCGCCACGGGCACGGTCGGCAGCATCACCACCAAGGCCTGACGCAAGCGCGCCGGTAGCAGCGGTTTGCCGAGCAGCGTCACGTGCGCCGGAATGCAGCGCTCCTGCAACTCCGGGCTCAGGTCGGCGCTGATCAGCAAGGCCGGAAGCATCTGTCCGGCTGCCTCGCGCAGGCGATCGATGGCGCGCAAGCCATCCTCGACCGCGGCCAGCCGATAGTCGCTGATCAGCAATTGCGGCGCTGCCGTCTGCAGGCTGCACAAGGCGGCCGGCAAGTCGGCGCAGGCGGTTACCTCGCAGCCCCAGCGCCGCAACAGACCGGCCAGGGCCTCGCGTCCCTCCCGATCGTCCTCCAGCACCAGTACCCGCCCCTGCAGCGTCGCGCTGGCCGCGGGAGCCGGGCGCTGCTGGCCGGCCAGCGCCCACGGCAGATCCAGACTGAAACAGCTGCCCTGCCCTGGCGCGGAGCGCAGCTGCAATGGATGACCGAGCAGGGCCGCCAGCTGGCGGACGATCGCCAGGCCAAGCCCCAGGCCCAGTTCGGCGTTGCGCCCGGGGTTGTCGAGCTGGCGGAACTCCTCGAACACCTGAGCCTGCTCCTCGGGCGTCAGGCCGCGACCATCGTCGATCACCTCCAGGCGCACGCTGTCGCCCTGCTCCCGGGCAACGATTCGCACCCGCCCCGCCTGGGCATGGCGCAGGGCATTGCTCAGCAAGTTGCGCAGCATCCGCTCGAGCAGCAGTGGATCGCTGCGCACCCAGAGCTCAGGACACTGCCAGTCCAACTCGATGCCCTGCACCTGCGCCTCGCGTCCGGTCTCTCCACTCAGACGCTCGAGCAGAGGGCGCAAGGCGAAGACCTCCGGACGCACCTGAACGCCACCCGGCAGGGTCAGGCGGGTATAGTCCAGCAGTGACTGCAGCAAGCGACCGAGTTGCTCGATCGATACCGCCAGGCGGCTGCTGATACGGCGAATGGCCGGTTGCTGCTCCTGCTCGAGCAGGTGCTGGGCATACAAGCCCATGGCATTCAGCGGCTGGCGCAGGTCATGGCTGGCGGCGGCGAGCAGGCGCAGCTTGCGCGCATCATCGGCCTCGGCGCGCAAGCGGGCCAGGTCGAGCAGGCGCAGGTTGATCCAGGCACCGCGCTGGCCATGCTCCTGCAGGTAGGCACCGAGGCTGCCGATCAGGTTGGCGCAGAGCAGGAACTGGCCCTGATAGGCGAGAAAACCGGCCGGTTCGACCGCCAGCAGGCCGAGCGCCAGAAACAGCCCGCAGAAGCCCCAGGCAGCCAGGCTCACGGCGCGGAACGACACCCCCAGCAGCAGGTAGCCGAACAGCAGAATCAGGAACAGGCCATCGTAGGGCATGGCCACGCCTTGGGCCCAGCACAGGTGGATGATCACCGCGACGCAGGCGCCGTTGAAGCCGTAGGCGGCGCAGTAGGCCAGCAGTACCCGGCGTGGTGGGCTCTGAGGCCGGCGACAGTAGAGAAAACCAGCCGCGGCGGCGCACAGCCCCAGCACTCGCAGCGGCAGTACCGACAGCCCGACCGCCAGCGGCATCAGGGTCAGGTCCAACAGGGTATAGAGCAACTGAAACAGGATCGCGATGCTGGCGACCAGCAGCAAGCGCCGACGCACCCGCTGCACCCGATGCTCGAGAAAGCCCTGCTCCAGTTCGGCACTGAAACGCAGAAGGCGATAGCCGGCGCGCTGTTGCGCCAGCAGCAGCCGCTCTTCCTGTTCCAGGCTCATGCCACGCCGCCCGGACGCAATTCAGGGCTTGGCGCTGGCGGAGTCCGAGTCTTTGGCGGCAATCGCATCATAGGTGTCCACCCGGTGCTGGTCGGCGGCGTCGAACAGGCGCTGGCGCAAGCGTTGCTGTTCGCGGCGCCGGTCCGCCGGGCTGAGCCCAGTCCCTTGCAGGCTGGTCAGTTCTTGGCGATAGGCGGCGTAGCGTTGTTGCCAGGCCCGTTCGTTGCGTTGTTCGGTGAGCAACTGCTCGACCGCCGGCGGATCATAAGTCAACGCGAGGAACTGGCGCACCTGTTGCTCGCTCGCCCCTTCACGCCACAGCTGTTCGCTCTGCGCTTGCTGGGCCAGCGCCTGGCTCTGGCGCGCCTCGCTGGCCCGCAGGGCCTCGGGCAGCTGCTCACGCAGGCGCTCCTGGGCCTGGACCTTGGCCGTCTCGCTCAGGTCTTCGCGGCCCTGCAGGGCCAGGCTGTCGAGGGTGTAGCGGGCATAGGCTTCCTCGGCGCCGAACAGCGCCTCGACCGCGCCGGCGGCGAAATGCGCGCGACGCAACTGCGCCAGGCCGTCGAAGGCTTGCTGCAAGGTCGCCAGGCGTGCCTGCGGATCCGCCTGCTGGGCCACGTCCAGTGGCTGTTGCAGCAACGCCAGGCTGGCCCGCTTGTAATCCAGGTAGTCACCGAGCAGGCCGATCAGCTGACCCAGTGCCGGCTCCTGCAGGCGAGCGCCGGCATCGGCCAGCAGCGCCTCGACCGCGCGCTCCAGGCCGGCCTGATCGGCGGCGCTGAGGAAATAGTCGAAGTAGTCGCGTATGCCCAGGCCCAGTTGCAGGTTGCCGGCGCTGTCGACATCGAGCCGGCCGTCGACCTCGGTATCGGCCATCGCCGGCAGCAAAGGCGCGGGGAGCACAGGCGCGAGCCCAGCCGGCGGCGCCTCGACCAGCGGGACGCTGGCGCGGACCTCAGGTGACTGCAACGTGGAGACTGCGGCGGCTTGCGTCGGAAGCGGCCCCGGCCACTGCCAATAGACAATCAGGGCGGCGCCACCGAACAGCAGCACCGCCCACAGCAGAATCGAACGTAACGGCAGGGGCATGGAACCTCCAAGGGGCGGACTGCAGGAGGCAGCCCGCGATGCCATCAAGGATCAGACGCCTTTGTTCTTCAGGCGATTGGCATGCTGACGGTACAGCGATACCGGTTCGGTCCAGCCGCGGATGCCGAACAGCTGGTTGATCGCATCGGCATGGTTCAGGTGGTAGCTGTCGCCGAGCACTTGCCCCAGATAGGTCGAACAGACGCCGACCAGGCCATCGTTCTTCTCGCCACCGAACGCCAGGCTGGTAACAGCCAGGAACGGGTCGAGGGCATCGAAGATGTTGGTGTAGGCCACATTTCCGGTCCAGGAGAAGTAGCGGATCGGATAGCCGCGCACGCTCTGCAGCTCGGTGGACTTGGCGCAGTAGCTGGCGTTGTTGACGCCCCAGGGGTGGCGGCTGTTGAGCGCCGCGGTACCCGGAGTGGTCAGGGTTTCCAGCGAGGCCAGGCCGTCCTGCGGGTTGTTGTTGCCCGACAGCAGGTTGATGAACGCGCCCAGGGCATTGGCGATGGCATTGGCGCCGCCCTCGATGGCGCCATCGGCGGGCACTACCCCGCGCACCACGTCGGCGACCTTGGAACCCTTGTTGACGCCGTTGACCGAGGTCACCGAGGCAACCAGGTCGGGACGCAGCGAGGCCGCCACCCGCGAGGTCGGCGACCCCTGGCTATGGCCGATCAGGTTGACCTTGCCGCCATTGGCCGCGGCCCAGGGCACGATCTGCCGGGCCAGGTCGGCGCCGCGCTGCTCGCTGTCGTTGAACGCGGCGACGCTGGCGACATAGACCTTGGCGCCGTCGCGCTCAAGGTTCCAGGGAATGGTGTGGAAATAATTGACCAGACCGCCAAGGGTGTCGAACCCGCTGATGCCGTGTACCAGCACGATCGGGTATTTGGTCTGGGTGTAACCGGCCTGGGCCTCGACGGCGCCAGCCAGGGCCAGGCTGGCCAGGGCGGTGGTGATAACGCGACGCATGGGTGCCTCCTTGTTTTTCTTGTGGGCACGCCGGGAAACTGCGTCCGGCGCCACAAGAGTCTAAGAAGGCCACTGGCGGCGGCGCATCGCCCAGATGGGTGACCGAGCGCAGCCTGGTGGATCAGCAGGCGCCCAGGCCCAGTTGCAGGAGGGCCAGACCGCCTTGCCGCCAGCCCCACCAACTCAGGGCCAGCAGCAGCGCAGCGCCCAGCAGCAGGCCGGCGCCGAGCCAGAGCCTGCTGCTCATGCCCCGACTCCGGCCTGCTGCAGGCGCGCCACCGGCTGCTCGCGCACCGGCCAGTTGAGGGCGGCCGCCATCAGGCTGAGGAGAATCGCGATCTGCCAGACCAGGTCATAGCTGCCGGTCTTGTCGTACAGATAGCCGCCCATCCAGCCGCCGAGAAAGGCGCCGAGCTGATGGAACAGGAAGACGATGCCGCCGAGCATCGACAGGTTGCGCACGCCGAACAGGGTGGCCACCGTGCCGTTGGTCAGAGGCACCGTGGACAACCACAACAGGCCCATGGCGATGCCGAAGGCGTAGGCGCTCCACACCGTCAGCGGCGCCATGATGAAGGCGCCGATCACCGCCGCCCGCGCCAGGTACAGGGCACTGAGCAGGCGCGGCTTGGCGAAGCGACCGCCAAGCCAGCCGGCGATATAGGTGCCGAACACGTTGAACAGGCCGACCAGGGCCAGCACCGTGGTGCCGACCAGCGCCGGCAGGTGCTGGTCGACCAGGTAGGCCGGCAGGTGCACGCCGATGAACACCACCTGGAAGCCGCAGACGAAGAAGCCCAGCGCCAACAGCCAGAAGCCGGAATGGGAACAGGCCTCGCGCAGCGCCTCGGCCAGGCTCTGTTCCTGACCGTGGACCGGCAGCGGCTTGTCCTTGATCATCGCCGTCAGTGGCACGATCAGGGCCACCAGCAGGCCCAGCACCAGCAGCGCCGCCGACCAGCCAAGCCAGTTGATCAGGCCCAGACTGCCCGGCAACATGACGAATTGCCCGAGCGAGCCTGCCGCCGCGGCGATACCCATGCCCAGGCTGCGTTTTTCTGCGGGCACGGCGCGCCCGACCACACCGAGGATCACCGAGAACGAGGTGCCGGATAGGCCGATGCCGATCAGCAGGCCGGCGCTCAACGACAGCGACCAGGCCGAGTCTGCCAGCCCCATCAGTGCCAGGCCGATGGCGTAGAGGACCCCGCCCACCACCACGGTGCGCTGCGCCCCGAAACGATCGGCCAGGGCGCCGGTGAAGGGCTGGGTCAGACCCCAGATCAGGTTCTGCAGGGCGATGGCGAAGGCGAACACCTCGCGTCCCCAGCCGAATTCCGCGCTCATCGGCGCCAGGAACAGGCCGAAGCCGTGACGAATACCCAATGACAGGGCGAGGATCAAAGACCCGCCCAGCAGAATCCACAGTGTTGCCCGCGACTTCATTCGCTTTACTCTCCACGCCATTCGACTGGCTGCCTGATGGCAGCCACATCATCTGCCGCAGGATGCCCCCTCGCCACCCGGCTGGCAATCGGACCATTGGCCAATCGGGCTTGTCGCGCGATTCAGGGGACCGGCGCGTGGGTCTCCTCATGGCGCCGGCGAAAATAGTCGAGCAGGGGCGTCCGGTAGGTGGCGAAAGTCTCGGCCGGCAGGTAGCGCTGGTAGAGCGCCAGCAAGGCCCGCGGCTCGGCCATCTGCCGGCGCACCGCGCGGTCCAGGCGGCGGGCCATGGCCAGCCCCCAGGCGCTGCGGGTGCAATAGATGCCACTGAGTTGCAACTCGGTGTTGTCCGCCAGGCCGATGCTGCGCAGCGGCTCGAGGATCAACTCGTCCCGGTTGATCGCCATGACCACCGGTGGGTATTCCAGGGTGAAGTCGATGCGCCCGTGGCTGACCATGAACAGCAGGTTTTCACCACCGCCAGCGATACCGCCGCCGAAGCGCTCCAGGTTACCTGCGTCCTGCGCCTTCGCCAGAGCGGCGCGGACCGCCTCCGGGTAGGTGCGCCGCCTGGCCAGACCACCGCGCAGCTGCTCGCTGGCCAGCAGGTCGCTCAGGTACAGCCGCTCACCGCGCCAGGGCAGGCGCGCCACGGTGTCGGCCCGAACCACCAGCTCCATCGGCGGGCTCATCAAGTAAGGGACGAAGTAACCCAGGCGGTCGCGCTCGGCCAGCGGCAGGCTGCCGTTGCTGCAGAGTTCGCGGCCAGCGGCCAAAGCCTGCTGCAGCCGCGGCACGTTGAACAGCTCGTAGTGGATGTCCAGGCCGGGTAAGTCCGGCTCGAGCAATTGCAGCGACTCCAGCAGGATGCCGCTGTGCGGCTCGCCTTCCTTGAGCAGCACCCCGCCCGGGATGGGCAACAGGCCCCAGGTCAGCGACTCGGCCTGCACGCCGGTTACCAGCAGCATGGCCAGCAGTCCGGACACCCTGCAGGTGCGCCGGCTGTGATCGGCAACCAGGGAAACAACCAGGGCGGCAGCATGGGCAATCCGTGCACGGTTCAAGGCGATCCCTCCCCCTGCGCAGGCCACTGCGCTTAGCTAGAGCGCCAGTACCAGCAGTACCGCGCACTCAATCAACTCTAGCAAAGCGCCGGCGGTATCGCCGGTGGTGCCGCCCAGGCGTTGCAGCATCAGCCCGCGCAGCCATAGGAACAGTGCGGCGGCCACCAGCAGCGCCAGCAGCGCGCTCCAGCCGCACAACAGCAGCGCCACGCCATGCGCGGCGAGCACCCAGGGCAGCTCGCGGCGCGGCAGGTGCTCGGCCAGGGCCTGGCCCAGGCCGCCGGGGCGCACGTAGGGCGTGCTCAGCCACAGCAGCGGCAAGAGTGCACGCGCCAGCCAGGGCACCAGCAGCAACGGCAGGACCTCGCCGGCCTCGAGCAGGACGACCAGGGCAACGAACTTGAGCAACAGCAGCAGCACCAGCGCCACCACCGCCATCGGCCCGCTACGCGGGTCCTTCATGATCGCCAGGGTTCGCTCGCGGTCGCCGAAGCCGCCGGCCCAGGCATCCACACTATCGGCCAGGCCATCCAGGTGCAGGCCGCCACTCAGGCCGACCCAGAGCGCCAGCAGCAGCCCTGCCTGCAGCAGCACCGGGGCCGCGCCCAGCAGCCGATGCGCGCCGAACAGCAGCAGACCGATCAGCAGGCCCACCACCGGGTACCAGAGCAGCGAGCGCCCGGTTTCCGCGGCCGAGGGCATCGCCGCCAAGCGCACCGGCAAGCGCGTAAGAAACTGCAGAGCGATCAGCAGCGGGGTCATGGCAGCTCCTGCAGGCGGCCGAAGCGATCCAGTTGCAGGCGTACACGCTGGCCGTGGGCCACGTTGACCTGCAGCAGGTCCTGCTGCGGCAGGCCGCGGGCACCAGCCAGCAGCAGGCGCATCACGCCGCCATGGGTGATCAGCAGCAGGCGCTCGCCGGCATGGCGCAGCTGCAGGCGCTGCACGGCGCCCAGCACCCGCGCCTCGAAATCCACCAGCGGCTCGCCGCCGGGCGGGGTGAACGCATAGGGATCGGCCCAGAAACGTCCCAGGGCATCGGCATCGCTGACCATCAGCTCGGCGGCGCTGCGCCCTTCCCAGGCGCCGAAGTGCAGCTCCTGCAGCGCCGGTTCCAGGCTCAAGGGCAGGCCGCGCTGCGCCGCCAGCTCCTCAGCGAAGCGCGCGCAGCGCTGCAGCGGCGAGCTGATCAGCCGGTCCCAGGGCCCGGCCCCCTCGACCGCCGCACGCAGCTGGGCCCAGCCTGTTTCGGTCAGGGCATCGTCGAGGCTGCCACGCAGGCCACCGCCCTGCTCGGTCTCGCCGTGGCGCAGCAGTTCCAGGTAGACGCTCATGCCGGACGCTCCGCGACTGCCGCCTCGGCGAAGGTGGCCATCTCGCCGTGCAGTCGGCACGCCAGCTGCAGCAGCGGCACGGCCAGGGCGGCGCCGCTGCCCTCGCCCAGGCGCAGGCCCAGTTGCAGCAGCGGCTCGGCCGCCAGCGCCTGCAGCAGCCGCCGGTGGCCCGGCTCGGCGCCCTGGTGGGCGAACAGCAGCCAGGCGCGGCAGCCGGGGTTGAGGCGCGCCGCCGCCAGCGCCGCGACGCTGCAGATGAAACCATCGACCAGTAGCGGCACGCCCTGCTGGGCGCCGGCCAGGTAGGCGCCGACCAGGGCGAGGATCTCGAAGCCGCCGAGACGGCGCAGCGCCTCCAGCGGCTCGCCGATGGCCGGGCCGTGCAGGGCCAGGGCCGCGTCGATCACCGCCGCCTTGCGCGCCACCCCGGCGTCGTCCAGGCCGGTGCCGGGGCCGGCCAGCTCGGCCGCCGGGCAATCCAGCAGCCAGCAGGCCAGGGCCGTGGCCACGGTGGTGTTGCCGATGCCCATCTCGCCGCCGATAAACAGCTCGGCGCCGTCTTGCTGCGCGCGCAGCACGGCGTCGCGCCCGGCCTGCAGGGCCAGTTGCGCCTGCTCGCCGGTCAGCGCCGGGCCCTGGGCCAGGTTGGCGGTGCCAGCGCCGAGGTGCAGGTGGCGCACCCCGGGCAGCGCCAGGGGCTGCACGGTGCCCAGGTCGACCACCTCCAGCGCCGCGCCCAGCTGCCGCGCCAAAACGCTGATGGCCGCGCCGCCGGCGACGAAGTTGCCCAGCATCTGCCCGGTGACTTCCTGGGGGAAGGCCGACACCCCCTCGGCGACCACGCCATGGTCGCCGGCGAAGATACCGATCGCCACCCGTTCGATGCTGGGCCGCTCGCGCCCCTGCAGCGCCGCCAACTGGATCGCCACCCGCTCCAGCTGGCCGAGCGAGCCGGCCGGCTTGGTCAGCTGCTGCTGACGTGCCTCGGCCTGGGCGCGCGCCGCCTCATCCGGCGCTCGGCAGGCCTGCTGCCACCACGCTTGATTCATGGTGCCTCTCCTTTCAGCACCATCGGCAGCCCTGCCACGGTGAACAGCACCCGCTGGCAGCGCTCGGCCAGAGCCTGGTGCAGCCAGCCGGCGGCGTCCACGTAGCGGCGGGTCAGCTCGCCCAGCGGCACTATGCCCAGGCCAGTCTCGTTGCTGACCAGGATCACCCGCCCAGGCAGTCCCGCCAGGCACTCGAGCAGGGCCTCGCGCTCGGCCGCCAGGCGCGCCTCATCGTCCAGCATCAGCAGGTTGCTCAGCCACAGGGTCAGGCAGTCGACCAGCAGGCAACGGCCTTCGCCGGCCTGCTCGGCCAGCACCCGGGCCAGTTGCAGCGGCTCCTCCACCAGGGCCCAGTGCGCCGGACGGCGGGCCCGGTGCTGGGCGATGCGCGCGTCCATCTCGCCGTCCAGCGCCTGGCTGGTGGCGATGTAGGTCACCGCCAGCCCGGACTCGGCCGCCAGGCGCTCGGCCAGGCGGCTCTTGCCGGAACGGGCGCCGCCGAGAATCAGTTCATGCATAACCAGTCTCTCTAATTAGCCGTAGGGTGGATGTCGCTTCGCCCATCCACCATCCCGTCACACATGGCAGATCGATAAGGCGCGATCCACCCTAGGAAACTGTGGCCGCCTTGCTGGATGCAGAAGGCGACATCCAGCCTACAGGCCACAGAGTTCGCGCAGTTTCCCGGTATCCAGATGGGCCTCGACCAGGTCCGCCAGGCGCTCGATGTCGCGCTCGCGCAGGGCCTGGTAGTCGACTTGCCTCACCTGACGTAGCCCCGCCCAGCGCAGCAACGCGCTGCAGGCCGGACCCGACTCGAACAGGCCGTGCAGGTAGGTGCCGAGCACCTGGCCGTCGGCGCTGACGCCACCATCAACGCGGCCGTCGTCCAGTTGCACCGCGCCATTCAGGCCGGCGCCCGCGCTGACCCCGGCGTGGATCTCGTAGCCGGACACGGGCGCATCCTCCAGGCACAGGCGGCCGCGGACGTTGCGCAGCTGCTTCTCCGGCTCCAGCACCGTGGCGAACTCCAGCAGGCCCAGGCCCAGGCTGCTGCCGGGCGCGCCTTCCAGGCCATGGGGATCGTCGATCCGCGCGCCGAGCATCTGCAGGCCGCCGCAGATGCCGACGAGCTTGCCGCCGTAGCGCAGGTGCTTGCCGATGGCCGCCTCCCAGCCCTGCTCACGGAGGAATGCCAGGTCGGCGCGCACGCTCTTGGAGCCGGGCAGGATGATCAGGTCGGCGGATGGGATCGCCTGGCCGGGGCCGACGAAGCTCAGCTCGACCTGCGGATGCAGGCGCAGCGGGTCGAAATCGGTGTGGTTGCTGATGCGCGGCAGCACCGGCACCACCACCTTGAGCACCTCGCCGGCCTTGGCCGCCTGGCGTACATCGATGGCGTCCTCGGCTTCCAGGTGGAAATCCATCAGGTACGGCAGCACGCCGAGCACCGGCTTGCCGGTGCGTTGCTCCAGCCAGTCCAGCCCCGGTTGCAGCAGGGCGATGTCGCCACGAAAGCGGTTGATCACGAAGCCCTGGATACGCGCCTGTTCGCTCTCCGACAGCAGAGCCAGGGTGCCGACCAGGTGGGCGAACACCCCGCCCTTGTCGATGTCGGCGATCAGGATCACCGGGCAGTCCACCGCCTCGGCGAAGCCCATGTTGGCGATATCACCGGCCCTGAGGTTGATCTCGGCCGGCGAGCCGGCGCCCTCCACCATCACCACCGGGTAGGCGGCGCTCAGGCGCCCGTGGGAGGCCAGCACCGCGTCCATCGCCACCCGCTTGTAGTCGTGGTAGGCGGCGGCATCCATGCTGCTGATGGCGCGGCCGTGGATGATCACCTGGGCGCCGATGTCACTGTTGGGCTTGAGCAGCACCGGGTTCATGTCGGTGTGCGGCGCCAGGCCGGCGGCCTGGGCCTGCACCGCCTGGGCGCGGCCGATCTCGCCACCGTCTTCAGTCACGGCGGAATTGAGCGCCATGTTCTGCGGCTTGAACGGCGCCACGGCCACGCCCTGGCGTCTGAGCCAGCGGCACAGCGCGGTCACCAGGGTACTCTTGCCGGCGTCGGAGGTGGTGCCCTGGACCATCAATGTGGTCATGCCGAATGCTCCTTGAATGCTTGTAAGGCCCGCTCCAGTCGTGCCCAGCCCGACTCGTCCGGCGGCAGGCCGAAACGCAGGCTCTGGGGTTGCTGGAACAGCCGGGTGAGGATGCCCTGGGCGGCGAGAAACTCGTGCAGCACGGCCGCGCGCGCATCGGCCAACCACTGGAACAACGCGCAACCGCCGGTCGGCGTCAGGCCCTGCTCGCGCAGCAGCCGGGCCAGGCGTTCACCATCGGCCCGCAGGCGCTCACGCTGCACCTGCTGACCGGGCCCATCCTGCAGCAAGGCGGTGGCCAGGGCGCGCGCCGGACCACTGACAGCCCAGGGACCGAGCAGCTCGTCGAGCCGGGCCAGCAGCGCCGGCTCGGCCAGGACGAACCCCAGGCGGATGCCGGCCAGGCCGAAGAACTTGCCGAAAGAACGCAGCACGATCAGCCCGGGTCGGTCGCAGTGGGCCGCCAGACTGTGCTCGGGGGTGCAGTCGATAAAGGCCTCGTCGACCAGCAGCCAGCCGCCACGCTCGGCCAGGCGCGCGCGCCAGGCCAGCAGCTGCTCGGGGGCGAAACGCCGGCCCGTGGGGTTGTTCGGGTTGACCAGCAGCAGCACCTCGAGGCGCTCCAGGGCCCGGTTGATCCCCGCCTCGCTGAGTTCCAGCAGGCGATGGCCCTCGCGCCGCCAGGCCGCGGCGTGCTCGGCGTAGGCCGGGGCGACCACGCCGACCCGGCAGCGTTCGCGCAGCCGCGGCAGGGCCTGGATTGCCGCCTGGGAGCCGGCCACCGGCAGCAGGTGCGCGGCGCCGTAGTAGTCGCGGGCCGCCGCCTCCAGGCCGTCGTCGGTCTCGGGCAGTCGGGTCCAGGCGCTCGCAGGAATCGGCGGCAGCGGCCAGCCATAGGGAGCGATGCCGGTGGACAGGTCTAGCCAGTCGCCCAGGGCGATGCCATGGCGCCGCGCCGCCGCGCGCAGCCGGCCGCCGTGCTCAAGCAAGGGTCACCTCCGCCAGCAGCAACAGCGCCAGCCACAGCAGCACCCCGCCATTGACCAGGTTCAGCGCCCGCTCGATATCCCGCGCCCGCGGCTCGGCACCCTCGCCCAACTGCGGGCGCTGCTCCTCGCGCCCGTGGTAGATGGCCGCCCCGCCCAGGCTGACGCCCAGGGCACCGGCGCCAGCGGCCATCACCGGGCCGGCGTTGGGGCTGTCCCACTGCGGCGCCTGGCGCTGCCAGCAACGCAGGGCCAGGGCGGTGCGGCCGAGCAGCGCGTAGCTCAGCGCGACTAAACGCGACGGAATGTAGTTGAGCCCGTCGTCGATCCTTGCCGCGGCCCAGCCGAAGCGCTCGAAGCGTGGATTGCGGTAGCCCCACATGGCGTCCAGGGTGTTGCTCAGGCGATAGAGCACCACCCCCGGCGCGCCGGCCACGAGGAACCAGAACAGCGCGGCGAACACCGCGTCCGAGCCGTTTTCCAGCACCGACTCGGTGCCGGCGCGGGCCACCCCGGTGGCATCCAGGGCGGCGGTGTTGCGACTGACCATGTAGCCGACCCGCTCGCGCGCCAGCGCCAGGTCACCCAGGCGCAGGGCCTGGGCCACCGGTAGCGCATGCTCGCCAAGGCTGCGCAGGCCAAGGGCCGCATACAGGGCGATAACTTCGAGCGCCCAGCCGAGCCCCGGCAGCTGGGCCAGCAGCGCCGCCACCAGGGTCAGGGGCAGCACCGCCAGGCACCAGGCCGTGACACCATGGCTGCGCCAGCCGCGCCCGCCCGGGTTGAAGCGCTGCTCGAGGCGCGTCGCCAGGCGCCCGAAGGCCACCAGCGGATGCCAGCCCCTGGGCTCGCCGAAGCGCAGGTCCAGGGCCACCCCGGCCAGCGCGCCGAGCACCAGGCTCATGCCCCCGCCTCCACGCAGCCGCGAATCAAGGCGTGCAGCTGGCGCACCCCATCGGTCAGGGCGGCCGGACCGGGCTGGAGGATGTCGGCGGACTTGATCTCGTGCAGCTGGCCGCTGCGCACGGCGGCAATCGCCTCCCAGCCGGGGCGCGCGGCGACTTGCTCGGGGCGAAAGTGCCTGCCGCACCAGGAGCCGATGATCAGCTCGGGGTCGCGCCGCACCACCTCCTGCGGGTCCGCGATGATGCGCTGCTTGGCGCGCTTGAAGCGGCCCAGTTCGGCGAAGCAGTCTTCGCCGCCGGCCAGCTCGATCAGTTCGCTGACCCAGCCGATGCCGCTGATCAGCGGGTCGTTCCACTCCTCGAAGTACACCCTGGGCCGGCGTGGCAGCTGCGCGGCGCTGGCGCGGATCGCCTGCAGCCCGGCGTCCAGCTCGGCGACCAGGCGCTCGGCGCGCTCGCGGGCATCGACCAGGGCGCCGAGGGTCTCGATCATGCGCAGGATGCCGGCGACGTCGCGCTGGTTGAACAGGTGCACCTCCACGCCCTCGCGCGCCAGTTCGGCGAGGATGTCCGCCTGCAGGTCGCAGTAGCCCAGCACCAGGTCGGGCTGCACCGCGAGGATCTTGTCGATCCGCGCCGTGCTGAAGCCGCTGACCTTGGGCTTGTCCTGGCGCGCCTGGGGCGGACGCACGGTGAAGCCGGAGATGCCGGCGATACGCGCCTGCTCGCCGAGCAGGTAGAGGGTCTCGCAGGTCTCGGTGGACAGGCAGGCGATGCGTTGCGGGCCTTTCATCAGGGTCGTTCTCCCCAGCGATTCTCGAACAGCAGCTCACTGAGCGGCCGTGGCTCGGCCCAGCCCTGCTGCACCAGCATCGGCGTCTCGTAGAAGGCCGTCACCGGCCCCAGGCAGAGCAGCGCCAGCGGCTTGCTGCCGCTGGGCATGGCCAGCAACTCGGCCAATGCCTGCGGCTCGAACAGCGACACCCAGCCGAGTCCCAGGCCCTCGGCGCGGGCGGCCAGCCAGAGATTCTGAATGGCGCAGGCCATCGAGGCCAGGTCCATCTCCGGCAGGGTGCGGCGGCCGAACACGTGGGCCTCGCGGCCCTCCATCAGGGCCACCACCAGCAGCTCGGCGCAATCGCCGATGCCCTCGACCTTGAGCCGCAGGAACTCCTCGCCGCGCTCGCCCAGGGCCTCGGCGGTGCGCAGCCGCTCCTCTTCCACCAGGGCCTGGATCGACTGGCGCAGGTCCGGGCGGGTGATGCGAACAAAGCGCCAGGGCTGCATCAGGCCGACGCTGGGCGCCTGGTGCGCCGCCTCCAGCAGCCGCGCCAGCACCTCGGGCGCTACTTCACCCCCACAGAAGTGGCGCATGTCGCGGCGCTCGGCGATGGCCCGGTAGACCGCCGCCCGCTCCGCTTCACTGAAGGCCTGCTGGCTCATGGCCGCTCTCGTGAAAGAAATAGCTCCGCCGCCGCCGCCGGGTTGGACGCCAGGTAGAAGTGGATATAGGAGGCGGTCAGCCGGCCCTGGCGATAGACCGCCTCGGCGGTGCGCCTGTAGTTCGGGCACTCACCCCGGGCGAGCGGCGTAAGCTCGCTGGTCAAAGCCGAATGATGGAAGGTATGGCCGCGCAGGCGTCCGCCGGGCAGCTCGGCCTCCTGCAGGGCCAGGGCGGTCAGTCGCGGCTGCAGCGTCGCCTCGCCCGGCAGCAGGCCGAGCATGGCCGCGCTCTGCCCCTGCTTGTCGGTCAGACGTTCGAACAGATAGAGCATGCCGCCGCATTCGGCGTGGATCGGCTTGCCGGCGTCATGGTGGGCGCGGATCGCCCCGGCCATGGCCTGGTTGGCCGCCAGCCGGGCCAGGTGCAGCTCGGGGTAGCCGCCGGGCAGGTAGAGGCTGTCGACCTCCGGCAGCTGGCTGTCGGCCAGGGGCGAGAAGAAGCGCAGCTCGGCGCCCAACGCCCGCAGCAGGTCGAGGTTGGCCTGGTAGAGAAAGGCGAAGGCGGCGTCACGGGCCACGCCGATGCGCACCCCGGCCAGCAGCGGCTCGAGTGCCTGCGCGTCGGGTGCGGCGAAACTCACCTGCGCCGGCAGGGCCACCTCGGCGCTGGCGGCCAAGGCACTGGCCTCCAAGGCATCGGCCGCGGCATCCAGGCGCGCATCCAGGTCACTCAGCTCGTCGGCCTGGACCAGGCCCAGGTGACGGCTGGGCAACTCGACCGCGGCGCTGCGCGGCAGGGCGCCGTACCAGCGGATCGACTCGGGCAGGGCATCGCGCAGGATCTCGCCATGCCGGGCGCTGCCGACCCGGTTGCCGAGTACCCCGGAGAACGGCAGATCGGGCTGGAAGCTGGCCAGGCCGTGGGCCAGGGCACCGAAGGTCTGGGCCATGGCCGAGCCGTCGATCACCGCCAGCACCGGCACGCCGAAGCGCCGGGCCAGGTCGGCGGCCGAGGGGGTGCCGTCGAACAGGCCCATCACCCCCTCGATCAGGATCAGGTCGGCCTCCCCCGCCGCCTGCCAGAGCAGCCGCCGGCTGTCTTCCGCGCCGACCATCCACAGGTCCAGCTGGTACACAGGTGCGCCGCTGGCGCGGGCGAGGATCATCGGGTCGAGAAAATCCGGGCCGCACTTGAACACCCGCACCCGCTTGCCCTGGCGCGCGTGCAACCGCGCCAGGGCGGCGGTGACCGTGGTCTTGCCCTGGCCCGAGGCCGGGGCAGCGATCAACAGCGCCGGGCAGTTTCTATGGCTCATCGCAGGCTCCGTTCAGCATCGTAGGGTGGATGACGCCTTACCCATCCACCAGCGACAGCGGTGGATGAAGAAGGCGTCATCCACCCTACACAGCTGCGATCTTTGAACGCTTTGAGCGAGAGCATCAGAACTCCACGCCCTTCTGCGCTTTGACCCCGGCCTTGAAGGCGTGCTTGACCAGGCTCATCTCGGTGACGGTATCGGCCGCCTCGATCATGCCCGGCAAGGCGCCACGGCCGGTCACCACCACGTGTTGCAGCAGCGGCCGCGACTGGATGTCGGCGAGCACGGTCTCCAGCTCCAGGTAGCCGTACTTCAGGGCGATGTTCAGCTCGTCCAGCACCACCAGGCCGACGGCCGGGTCGCCCAGCAGTTGGCGCGCCACGTCCCAGGCCTGCTGGGCCTTGTCGATGTCGCGCTGGCGGTCCTGGGTTTCCCAGGTGAAGCCCTCGCCCATCACGTGGTAGCTGACCTCCTCGGGAAAGCGGCGGAAGAAGCTCTCTTCGCCGGTGCTGGCGGCGCCCTTGATGAACTGCACCACGCCGACCTTGATCCCGTGACCGAGGGCGCGGGCAACCATGCCGAAGGCCGAGCTGCTCTTGCCCTTGCCGTTGCCCGTGTGCACCAGCAGCAGGCCGTATTCGTCCTGGGCCTGGGCGATCTTCTCGTCGATCAGGGCCTTCTTGCGCTCCATGCGCGCCTTGTGCCGGGCGTCGCGTTCGGCCGATTCGCTCATCGACTTACCTCATTGCGCTGGCGCAGGCCGACTGCACTGCGCACGCCAACATAGAGTACCGCGGCCAGGCCGATATAGAGCGCCAGGTTGCCCAGGTAGCGCGGGTAGTAGAGGGCGATGCGCTCGGCCAGCAGGGCCAGGCTCGGCTCCGGATAGCGCCCGGAGAAGTACAGGAAGCCACCGCCAGACAGCAGGTAGGCGACCAAGGCGCTGAGCGAAACGGTCGCCACCAGCAGCGCCAGGCTCGACAGGTTGTCACGGTGCCAGCCGGCGTACAGGCGCCCGCCCAGCCACAGCGAGCCATAGGCCGGGACCAGCAGCCAGTAGGCCGGCGACATGCACCAGTCGCTTACCCCGGCCCACTCGATCGCGGCGAAGTCCAGCAGCGAGGCCTCGACGAACAACGCCGGAAATACCCAGCGCGGCGTCAGCAGCACGCCGGCGAGGAAGAACACCGCCCAGGAGGCGCTGGGCAGGTTGACCGAGGCGAAGTGATGGCCACGGGTCATGGCCAGCAGCGCCATCAGCGCGAGGCCGATCAGCAGTTGCACGCGGGGGGACAGCTTGAGCATGGTGGTTCTCCTGGGTTGGGCGCCGCGGGATGGCCCCGCCGGCGCCGGGTGGGTCAGAGGGCCTGGTAGCGCACCGTCAGATAGAGCGCCTGGCCGGGCTGGTTGTAGCCCTGGGCGGTCTCGTAGTCGGCGTCCAGCAGGTTGGCGATGCGGGTCTGCAGGCGCCATTCGGGGTCGATGCGGTATTCGCCGCGCAGATCGACGGTGGCGTAGCCGGACAGTTCTCGGGTGTTGGCCAGGTCGTCGTAGCGCTGGCCTTCGGCGTGCAGGCTGGCGCCGACGCTGAAGTCACCGAGGCGGCGGTCCAGGTCGAGGTTGAACAGCTGCTTGGCCCGGCGCGTCAGCTCGTTGCCATCGTTGGCCCCACTGGAGCGGTTCTCCGGCTCCATCAAGGTGTAGTTGGCGTTCCAGTCCCAGCCGAGCAACTGGCTGGCGAGGACCAGTTCGACGCCGCGGATGCGCGCCTCGGCGACGTTGGCCGGGGCCTTGAGGCTGGCGTCGTAGGCGATCAGGTCATCGATGCGGGTGCGAAAGGCGTTGACCGCCCAGCGCCCCCAGGCGTGCTGGCCGGCCAGACCGGCCTCCAGGCTCTTGGAGGTCTCCGCGTCCAGATCCGGGTTGCCGTAGTTGGGGTAGTACAGCTCGTTGAAGGTCGGCGCCTTGAACGCCGTACCGTAGCTGAGTGTCGCGCGCAGCCAGTCGCTCAGGGCGTAGCCGTAACCTATGTTGCCGGTGTCGTGGTGGCCGAACTGCTGGTTGTTGTCGCGGCGCAGCGACAGCTGCCAGTCGTGCTTGCCCGCTTCGCCGAGGTACTGGACGAAGCCGCCCTTGTTGTCGCGCGAGTCCTCGGCGTAGCTCTTGCTGCTGTTGACCTCGTCATGCAAGTAGTCGACGCCCAGGGTGAGGGTGTGGCCGGGTGCCAGGCTCAGGTCGTTCTGCCAGCTGGCACTGTCGCGGCGGCTGTCGAAACGCGAGTCGAAACCGCCATCCAGGTAGCTGTCGAACTTGTCCTCGCTGCGGCCGACCTGCAGGGTGACCTGCCAGGGGTCGAGCGGGGCGAAACGGGCGCGGGTGCCTATTACCCGCGACTGCACATCGGCGTTGGCGCGAAAGCCCTTGGTGCGCTTGCTGTTGACCTGGTCGAAGTCGTTATGCCCCTTGGCCTGCAGCAGGTTGGCGTCCAGCTCCAGGCCGTTGTCGAAGCGGTAGCCGGCGCTCAGGGTCGCGGAAAGGTTGCGGTAGCCGTCGGCATCGTCTTCGTACCCGCTGGTGGCGGCCGACTTGACGTTGATACCGTCGGTATCCAGGCCGCTGAGGCCCAGACTGTACCAGCCCCGCTCATCGCCGGCGGAGACTCCGGCGCTGCCGCTGTAGCTGTCGTGGGTGCCAACGCCTGCGGAGAAAAACGGCTTGATCCCCGTACCCGTGCCCTTGCGGGTGAAGAGCTGGATCACCCCGCCGATGGCCTCGGAGCCGTACAGGCTGGAACGCGGGCCGCGCACCACCTCGATCCGCTCGATCAGCTCCAGTGGCAGATCGGCCAGGGCCGCGCCGCCGGAGCTGACCGAGCCGATCTTGATGCCATCGACCAGTACCAGTACATGGTCGGATTCGCTGCCACGCATGAACAGCGAGGTGTTCTTGCCGGGTCCGCCGTTGTTGGTCAGGGACACGCCCGGCACCCGCTTGAGCAGTTCGGGCACGGAGGTCGCCTGGCTGCGCTCGATGGCGGCGCGGTCGAATACGGTCACCGCCGCCAGGCTCTGCTCGGCGGTCTGCGCGGTACGGGTGGCGGTCACCAGCTGGTCGCTGAGGCGGATGGGTTCGGCGGCATGTGCCGGGGAAATCGCGGCGATGGCGGACAGGGTCAGCGCGGCAGGCCGCAGGAGGGAATTGCTCATTATCGTCGTATGCTCCGTCGCGCTCACCCGCGCGACTCTGGCTGGGTAAGGCATACGGAGAACAATGGACGGGCAAGCTGCAGGGACGGCGCAGTCCACCCGCCAGACAACGCCCTCCGCGATGCCATGGACTGCGACAGGCCGGTCTCCGGGCTTACGAGTGGCAAGCTGAATGTTCAGCTGCCGACCAAGCGCACCTTCCCGTGCGAACGCACAGTGGTTGAAAAGCGCTGGTTTGACTCGTCTACCGTTGCGGGGGCAGCGTCGGAATTGCTGGCGTGAATCGCCAAGCGCACCGACTTCCCTGTTTCACCCCTCGAACGCACTGCGTTGGGGGCACCTGTTGCAAGCCGCGCAGGGTAGAGATCGCGCGCGCGGGCGTCAATCGACTTCCTCATCGCCCGGCGCCGCGGGCAGATTGCTGCGGCAAGCAGGCCTCGCTCACCTAAGCTGAAGGCAGGACAGCACATGGGAGGTGTCTATGCTGCGTATCGCAATCAACGGCTACGGGCGTATCGGTCGGGCGCTGCTGCGCGCACTGGTCGAGCGCAAGCTGGAACAGAGACTGCACCTGGTGGCAATCAACGACCTCTGCGATCCGGTCACCCTGGTCCACCTGACCTGTTTCGATTCGACCTTCGGCCGCTTTCCCGGCCACATCGGCCTGCACGAGGACTCGATGCAGGTCAACGATCAGTCCATTCACCTGCTGCGCGAGCCGGAGGCGGTCGAACTGCCCTGGGACAGTCTCGGCGTCGACCTGGTCCTGGAATGCACCGGCAAGCTGAAGAACCGCGCACAGGTCGAGCAGCACCTGACCGCCGGTGCGTCGCGGGTGCTGCTCTCGCACCCGCTGGAAAGCGCCGACATGACCGTGGTCTACGGGGTCAACCAGCAACTCCTGGGCAACCAGCAGATCGTCTCCAACGGCTCCTGCACCACCAACTGCCTGGCGCCGCTGGCCAAGGTGCTGCACCAGGCGGTGGGCATCCGCCAGGGCCTGATCAACACCGTGCACGCCTACACCAACGACCAGAACCTGCTGGACAACGCCCACGGCGACCTCTACCGCGCCCGCGCCGCGGCGCTGTCGATTATCCCCACCAGCACCGGCGCGGCCAAGACCATCGGCCTGGTCCTGCCGGAACTGGCCGGGCGCCTGGACGGCCTGGCGGTGCGGGTGCCCACGGCCAACGTCTCGCTGCTCGACCTGAGTTTCAGCGCCGAGCGCCCGGCCAGCCGCGAGGCGATCAACGCCGCGCTCAAGCAGGGCGTGCAGCAGCTGCCGGCGGGGGTGATGGAGTGCAACGAACTGCCGCTGGTGTCGCGCGACTTCAACGGCTACCCGGCCTCCTGCGTGGTCGACCTCAGCCACACCCGGGTGCAGGGCGATCTGGTCAAGGTGCTGGCCTGGTACGACAACGAGTGGGCCTTCGCCAACCGCATGCTCGATGTGCTGCTGGCCTGGCTCAAGCCCTGACGCCATCCAAGGGGCACGCGATGCGCCCCGGCGCCGCTCGGTAAATGCCGCGCGGTGCCCCCGAGGGGGCCGAACCCGCCTATAATCGCCGCCTTCCCTCAAGCTGCCGGGTTGCCTCCGGCCCTGATCCTGGATGTCCTCATGCTGCGCGTCACCGAACTGAAACTGCCCCTCGACCACCCCGAAGAGGCCCTGCGCCCCGCCCTGCTCCAGCGCCTGGGCATCGCCGACGCCGAGCTGCTCGACTTCAGCCTGTTCAAGCGCAGCTACGATGCGCGCAAGAAATCCAGCGAGCTGCAGTTCATCTACACCATCGACTTCAATGTGCGCGACGAGGCGGCGCTGCTGGCCAAGTTCCGCGACGACAAACATGTCGGCCCGGCCCCGGACACCCGCTACAAGCCGGTCGGCCAGGCCAGCCAGCCGCTGGACGAACGGCCGATCGTGGTCGGCTTCGGCCCCTGCGGCATCTTCGCCGCGCTGATCCTGGCCCAGGCTGGCCTGCGCCCGATCGTGCTGGAGCGCGGCAAGGAGGTGCGCCAGCGCACCAAGGACACCTGGGGCCTGTGGCGCAAGAACGTGCTCAACCCCGAGTCCAACGTGCAGTTCGGCGAGGGCGGCGCCGGCACCTTCTCCGACGGCAAGCTGTACAGCCAGATCAAGGACCCCAAGCACCTGGGGCGCAAGGTGCTGCAGGAGTTCGTCAAGGCCGGCGCGCCCGAGGAGATCCTCTACGTCAGCAAGCCACACATCGGCACCTTCCGCCTCACCGGCGTGGTCGCGACCATGCGCGAGGAGATCAAGGCCCTGGGCGGCGAGGTGCGCTTCCAGCAGCGGGTCAGCGACCTGCTGATCGAGGATGGCCAGCTGCAGGGCGTGGTGCTGGAAAACGGCGAGCAGCTGCGCAGCCGCCACGTGATCCTCGCCCTCGGCCACAGCTCGCGCGACACCTTCCGCATGCTGCATGCCCGCGAGGTATTCATGGAGGCCAAGCCGTTCTCGGTGGGCTTCCGCATCGAGCACCCGCAGTCGCTGATCGACCGCGCGCGCCTGGGCAAGTACGCCGGCCACCCCAAGCTCGGCGCCGCCGACTACAAGCTGGTCCACCACGCCAGCAACGGCCGCTCGGTCTACAGCTTTTGCATGTGCCCGGGCGGCACCGTGGTCGCCGCCACCTCCGAACCCGAGCGGGTGGTGACCAACGGCATGAGCCAGTACTCGCGCAACGAGCGCAACGCCAACGCCGGCATCGTCGTCGGCATCACCCCCGAGCAGGACTACCCGGGCGGCCCGCTGGCCGGCGTCGAACTGCAGGAGCGCCTGGAGTCCCAGGCCTATATCCTCGGCGGCCGCACCTACGAGGCGCCGGGGCAGCTGGTCGGCGACTTCATCGCCGGGCGACCGTCGACCGAGTGGGGCAGCGTCGAGCCGTCCTACAAGCCCGGGGTCAAGCTCGGCGACCTGGCGCCGTCGCTGCCGGATTTTGCCATTGAGGCCATCCGCGAGGCGATCCCGGCCTTCGACAAGCAGATCAAGGGCTTCGCCCTGGCGGACGCGGTACTCACCGGCATCGAGACCCGCACCTCCTCGCCCCTGCGCATCACCCGCGGCGACGACCTGCAGAGCCTCAACCTCAAGGGCCTCTACCCGGCCGGCGAAGGCGCGGGCTATGCCGGCGGCATTCTCTCGGCCGGGGTGGATGGCATCCGCGTGGCCGAGGCGGTGGCGAAGGACATGCTGGGCGGCTGATGCCCTCTGTACGGCCGAGCGCAGCCTAAAAGCTGCGCGCCATCGAAACGAAAAAGGCCCATCGATTGAGGGGCCTATGGCAGTAGGCAGTAGGCAGTAGGCAGTAGGCAGTAGGCAGTAGGCAGTAGGCAGTAGGCAGTAGGCAGTAGGCAGTAGCGAGGTCAGCCTCATGGTAAATGTCGCCAGTGGAAAATAAATCCCCCATATTTTCCGCATAAAGATCGCAGAAAATTAGACAATTAGAAATAGATCAAGCTACTCGCTTTAGTAACTTTATACCCGCTGGGCTCGACCCTCACCCTAGTTGCGCTTCCTCCAAGCTTGGCTAATATCAAAGTAAACAGAGCAGCACCTTAAAACCGCTTGCAAATTTTTTACTATTTGATATCGCTAGGCTTCATATATGCGAAATACAAATACCACCATCAGCCTGCAAATAAGACTCAATAGAGTCCGACCTATACACTTCACACAACTTGGCCAATTCATGGAGACTTACTCTTTAAGAAAGAGGAGAGCATCATGTTTAGCTTGACCTTTCCATATAACCCAACGAGAACGCCCTGTAAATTTTGGACCACTATTCTTAGGTCGCTGCTCAGCGGCATTGCCCTCGCTACGCTTACAATCGGATTAAACAACTATAGCCACGCTACCAGCAATCAGGTCTTATACGGAATATCATCTAATCAAAACCTCTACAAAATCGACATAGACACCGGCACTGCGACTTTCATCGGGGACTTGGGTTTCAATCAGAATGCTGCCGTTTCGTTAGCAACCATCCCTGCGAACGGAAATCTGCTTACCTTTCGAAGACCCACCCAATTCATTGAAATCAATCAGGCAAATGCCAACGCTACTGTTCTAAGCGATACAGTTAATTTTGGAATTGACGGACTATCATTCGATTCTAACGGCACCCTCTTTGGCTTTAGTAGCTTGACAGACGACCTCGCCAAATACGATCCATCAACAGGTCAGAAGACATTAATTGGGAGTATCCCTTCAATTACATTTACTGGAGGACTAACATTCAACAGCTGGAATGAACTGTTCGCCATAAAGGAATCCAGCTCCTTGATTAAAATCAACACCAGCGACAGCTCAATAACATCAATCGGTGACTTTACCCCTCGCAATACTTGGCTCGGCATTGCCTTTGACGAACACGATATTCTTTATGCAGTCAGACGCGAGTACACGTCCACCGGCATCATTTCAGAACTACATACTGTAGATGTTGCAAATGCACAAACCCAACTTATCGGACAAATATCGGGCTTCGTGCAATCTGATGACAGCATTATTAGACTAGCCTTCGCAAGCGATGCAAATCAAGACCCTACTTTACTCCTGAACGATCTTGTCACTCAGGTTATGATGATTAATACTCAGAAAGGAATCTCTAACAGCCTTGACGCCAAGCTGAGCAGTGCACTAAATGCATTGGACGACACCAACGAAAGCAACAATGCAGGAGCAATAAACGCACTGAAGGCATTCATCAATACTGTGCAGGCGCAAAGCGAAAAGCAGCTGACTATCGAGGAGGCCGAAGCACTAACCCAGTCCGCACTCCAGCTAATAGAAATCCTAGCGAACCCGTAACCTCTTAACACAAATCAATAGGGGAGGCAGATATTTTTTCCTACATGAATGAAAAATTAATTAGCCCCTTTTTTTTGCAGACTGAAGCTTGCTTGTAACGCCGAAACGAAAAAGGCCCATCGAGTGATGCAATGCTGTTCACTTAATCAGGTGAACGGCATTTTTCGTATCCCGGATGCAGTCCGGGGAAGTCTATCCCCTGCCAAGCAGCTCCCGGATTGTGAGAAAAAGGGAACAGATTTATTTTCTTGCAAGATTTAAAAATAAATCTGTCCCCTTTTCGTATGTCCCCTTTTCGTACTGCTGCCGACCGGCCGGGCCGGACAAGCCTGCAGCCCGATCGCGGTCTTGCCGCCTAGAGTCCAATGCTCGGCAGCTCGCCCGGCAACGGCTCGCCGCGCTCGGCGCAGGCGGCTATCGCCTCGATCAGCGGCGCCAGCTCGAAGCCCTGGGCCTTGAGCCAGGCGTCGTCGTAGTAGGTGGTGGCGTAGCGTTCGCCGCCGTCGCAGAGAATCGCCACCAGCGACCCCGTCTCGCCCGCCGCGACCATGCGCTGGGCCACCAGCAGCGCACCGATCAGGTTGGTGCCGCTGGAGCCGCCGACATGCCGGCCCAGGCGCCGGGCCAGGTAGTGCATGGCGGCCAGCGACAGTTCGTCGGGAACCTTGCACATGGCGTCGATCACCGACGGCAGGAACGAGGCCTCGACCCGCGGCCGGCCGATGCCTTCGATGCGCGAGCCGTGATCCAGGGTCAGCGTGCGGTCGCCGCTGCGGTAGTAGTCGAAGAACACCGAACGCTCGGCATCGGCGCACAGCACCCTGGTGGCGTGGCGGCGGTAGCGCACGTAGCGGCCGAGGGTGGCCAGGGTGCCGCCGGTGCCGGGGCTGGAGACCAGCCAGGCCGGCTCGGAATGCCGTTCGCAGGCCAGTTGCTGGAAGATCGACTCGGCGATGTTGTTGTTGGCGCGCCAGTCGGTGGCGCGCTCGGCGTAGGTGAACTGGTCCATGAAGTGGCCGCCAGTTTCGCGGGCCAGGCGCTCGGACTCGGCGTAGATCTGCGTCGGGTCGGCCACCAGGTGGCTCTGGCCGCCGTAGAAGGCAATCTGGGCGATCTTCTGCTTGGAAGTGCTGGCCGGCATCACCGCGATGAAGGGCAGGCCGAGCAGGCGGGCGAAGTAGGCCTCGGAGACCGCCGTGGAGCCGCTGGAGGCCTCGATCACCGGCGCGCCGGGCTTGAGCCAGCCGTTGCACAGGGCATAGAGGAACAGCGAGCGGGCCAAGCGGTGCTTGAGGCTACCGGTGGGATGGCTGGACTCGTCCTTGAAGTACAGCTCGACCCCCGGCAGGCCGGGCAGTTCCAGGGGGATCAGGTGGGTGTCGGCGCTGCGCTGGAAATCCGCCTCGATGATGCGGATGGCCTCACGGGCCCAGGTTCGGGTGTCGCTCATCTGCAGCTCCTCAGTCCAGTACGCCAGCCGGCACCGGTGCGGCGCCACGCCACTGGCTCAGCGCCACGCCGCCAAACACCAGCATAGCGGCCAGCAGCTGTGCAGGATTCAGGCGCTCGCCGAGCAGCAGCATGGCGAACACCAGGGTGAACAGCGGGATCAGGTTGATGAAGCCCGAGGCCTGGCTGGCCGGCAGGCGGCTGATGCCGAAGTTGTACAGGCCGTAGGCACCGACGGTGACCACCACGCCCAGGTAGAGCACCGCGCCCAGGCCCAGCGCGCTGATCGACTCCGGCAGCGGCGCGCTGAAGGCGGCCATCGGCAGGAAGAACAGGGTGCCGACAAAGGCCTGCAAGGCGGTGAGCAGGAACACCGAATAGCGCGCCGACAGCAGCTTGACCAGCAGCGTATAGGCGCTGGCACAGAGCATGGCGAGCAGCTCGTAGAAATTGCCCAGCAGCGGGTTGGGACCGTGCGCGTCGGCGCTGCCGGCCAGGCTCAGCCAGATCGCACCGGCCATGGCCAGGAGAAAGCCCGCCACCGTGGTGCGCGAGACGCGCTCGTGCAGAAACACGAAGGCGCCGACGGCCACCAGCAGCGGCAACAGCGCGCTGATCATGCCGGCCTGGGCGGCGCTGGTGTTCTGCAACGCCAGGGCCTCGAAGATGAAGTACAGGCAAGGCTCGCAGGCACTCAAGGCGAGCAGGTATTTCCAGTCACCGGCGCGGTACTGCAGGCGCCCGCGCCAGCGCCAGGCCAGCAGCAACACCAGGCTGCCCAGGGCCATGCGGGCGAAGATCACCCACAGCGGCGGCAACTCGGCGAAGGCCAGTTTCAGGGCGATAAAGGAGCTGCCCCAGATCGCCATCGCCAGCACCAGGCACAGCATTGCCCCTCGCCTGCCCTGCCCGCTCATCCTTCACCCCGGCAAAAGCTCGAGTGTAGAGAGGACGCAGCGGCGCGGACAGATACAGACAGCGGCGCGAACTGTATGCGTGGCCGCGACCAGGCCCAGCGCGCACCGGAGGGCGCGAGCAGAGCGCCCCAGGGCTAAAACGGCGGCCGGCTTTTTTATGCCAAAAATTCGCTTTCACCTCGGACATTTAATGAAACATCGTTCTAAAAAACGCCCTTGAAGCCGACTTTGACCGCCAACATATTTTTTTTCGACGGGCTTGAGGCCTCTGCCTCGAGCACCGCAAACGAGTTTCTGGTCGCTTCACCACAGGAGGTTTGCGATGTACGAGTCCCTAGTGAATTTCCCCGGTGGCCTGCTCGCCGAATTCGAGCGCTTGCAGCAGGAGCTGCAGCAGGAATTCGCTAACGTGGGTCGCCCAGGCAGCATCCGCGCCCTGGCCAGCGGCGCCTTCCCGGCGATCAATGTCGCCAGCACGCCGACCAGCATCGAAGTCTATGCCTTCGCCCCGGGAGTCGATCCGGCCAAGCTGGACCTGCAGATCGAGCAGGGCCTGCTGTCGATCAGCGGCGAGCGCGAAGCGGACGCCCCGGAAGACAACGGCACCCTGTCGACCTACGCCAACGAACGCTTCTCCGGACGCTTCAAGCGCACCATCAGCCTGTCCAAGGATGCCGATCCGGACAAGGTCGAGGCGCGCTACCGCGACGGCGTGCTGCATATCACGGTGGCGCGGCAAGCCGCGGCGCAACCCAAGCGCATTACCATCCAATGAGCCTTTCAACCCTTAGGAGGAACCCGTGATGAGCGAGAAACCGGTAGTCAAACGCAACGAGCGCAAGGAAGACGCCCAGGCATTGTTGCCGCGGGTCGACGTGCGGGAGAACAAGGACGGCATCCTGCTGATCGCCGACATGCCCGGCGTGCCAAAGGACAAGCTCGAACTGCATATCGACAACGACACCTTGACCATCGAGGGCGAGATCACCCCGGACACCCCGGAAAACATGGAGGCGGTGTATGCCGAGGTGCGCCTGTCACGCTACCGCCGGGCCTTCAGCCTGAGCGCCGAGCTGGATACGGCGCGCATCGATGCCCAGCTGAGCAACGGCGTGCTCAAGTTGCGCATTCCCAAGCATGCCTACGCCCAGCCGCGCAAGATCGAGGTCAAGGTCGCCTGAGCAGACTGAGCGGCCGCGCCCGATGATGCGGTCCGGCCGCCCGAACCGGAGGTCAACCCATGGAAAAACTCAACGAACTGAAACACGGCCTGGAGGATACCTGGCACTCGCTCGGCGAGGGCTGGCGGCACATGCGCGAGCGGGCCAGCGGCGCGCTGACCCGCTTCACCCCGGCCGGCAAGCACAAGGCAGAAGCCGGCGGCATGACGACTGGGTCCGACGCGACGGCGCCCGACGCAGCGGCGCCCGGCGCGATGGCGCCCAATGAGGTTGAATTCCCCTCGGCCAATTGGGCAATGCTGGCCGGCGACCTGTTCGAAGACACCGACAAGTTCGTCGTCCGCCTGGAAGTCCCCGGCCTGGACAAGCAGGACCTGGACATCGAGGTGCGCAGCGACGTGCTCATCGTGCGCGGCGAGAAGCGCTATGAACGGGAATCGGCCGAAGGCCAGTACCGCATTCGCCAGTGCGCCTTCGGCAGCTTCCACCGCAGCATCCCGCTGCCGACCCCGGTGCTCGCCGACAAGACCTCGGCCAGCTACCGCAATGGCGTGCTGCGCATCGAGCTGCCCAAGGCCGAGCAGGCTCGCGGCCGGCGCATCGAGGTGCGCGGCGCCTGAGTGCCACGGCCGGGCCAGCCGCACGCAGCGCTATCGAGGAGGCGCCGCCCTGCGGCTCACCCTTGGGTGCGCGGCCAGATCAGGCTGAAGCGTGCGCCACCGAGGTCATCGCTGCGGCCGATCTGCGCCCGGCCACCGTGCCAGTAGATGATCCGCCGCACGATCGACAGGCCCAGGCCGTGGCCACCCGAGGCGCGGGTGCGGCTGTCGTCCAGGCGCAGGAAGGGGTGGAAGATGCGGTCCCAGGCCTCCTCCGGCACCCCGGGGCCATCGTCCTCGATGTCCAGGCGACAGCGCTGCTGGCCGATCTGGTAGCTGATCCGCACCCGTGATTCGGCGTGACGCATGGCGTTGCCCACCAGATTCTGCAGGGCGCGGTGCAGGTAGCGCGGCTCGGCCTCCACCGGCACCGCGCCGCTGTCCTGGCCGGCCGGCGCGGCGCCACGCTCGACCCGCACGCTGGCGCGCAGCGGCGCCAGCTCGTCGATCACCTGATCGATCAGCCCGGCCAGGTCGACCGGCTGGAACTTCAGCGCCGGCGCGCCCTGCTCCAGGCGCGCGTAGGTGAGCATCTCGTCGACCAGCTTGTCGAGGTCCTGGATGTCGCTGTCCATGCCGTCCATGTACTTGCGCCGCGCCGCCTCGGTCTCGGCATCGCCGATCATCTCCAGGCCGAAGCGCAGCCTCGCCACCGGCGTGCGCAGCTCGTGGGACACCGCCCGCACCAGCTCACGCTGGGTGCTCAGCGAGCGCTGCAGGTGCTCGGCCATGGCATTGAAGGCGCTGGCCAGGCGCCCCACCGCATCGCTGCCACGGGCTGGCACCCGCGCCTCCAGGCGGCCGCTGGCCAGTTGCGTGGCGGCGCCCTCCAGTGCGCGCAGGCGTTGCTCCAGCGGACGCACCAGCAGGTAGACGGTGAGACCGACCAGGCTCAGGCCGAGCACCCCGATCAACACCAGCAGCTCCGGCGGGTAGGGATTCATCTGGTACAGCGGGCCGATCTCCAGCACCCAGGGCGAATCGACGATGCCGGAGAACACGTGGATGCTGTCGCCGCCCTTGCCCAGGGCCATCACCGTATCGCCCTCCTCCACCCGGCGGCGCTGGTCACCGTCCAGGTTGGCCTGGTCGAGGCTGATCAGGCGCAGCTCGAAGCCGAACTGCTTGTCCTGCTTGAGGGCCGCCAGGCGTTGCGGCTGCTCGTCGGCCGGGTAGCGAATCAGCTCATCTATAAGCAGGAACACGGTGGCGCGGGCCAGCTGCTCGCTGATCTGCTGCACCTCGCCGGTGAGCAGCAGCCGCTCCTGCTCGTCGATAAGGCTGTAGACGGTCGCCGCATGGGGGCCGGTCTGACGCACCAGCACCTGGCCGCGCAGCAGGCGGTTGCGCGCGCCATTGTCGAGCCCGACCTCCTCCAGCGCCCGGGTCTCCAGCGGAATGCCCAGCAGCCGCGCCCACACCGCCATGGCCCGGCGCCGCTCGATCTCGACCATGGGCGCGAGGTTGTCCGACATCAGGCGGAAGGTGCCGCGTGCCAGGCGCTCGCGGTACTGGTCCGAGCGCACCTCGTTGGCCAGGTGCAGGGTGCCGACGCCGAGCAGGGCGACCAGCACCAGCACGCTGAGCATGCCGGCGTAGATGCGCAGGAAGATGGAGTTCATAGCAACTCGGCGGCCGCCTCGGCGACGAACAGGTAGCCCTTGCTGCGCACCGTCTTGATCAGCCGCGGGTGCATGGGGTCGTCGCCAATCTTCGGCCGGATGCGCGAGATGCGCACGTCGATGCTGCGGTCCTGACCGTCGTACTCGATGCCGCGCAGGGCATTGAAGATTTCCTCGCGCGAGAGGATGCGCCCGGCGTTGACCGTCAGCAGCCAGAGCAGGTCGAACTCGGCGCTGGTCAGCTCGATGCTCTGCTCGCCCAGCCAGGCCTCGCGCATGGCGCTGTCGATCACCAGCGGGCCGAACTCCAGGCGCCGCGGCTCGCCCTCGACCCGCTCCGCCTCGCTGCCCTCGCGGCGACGCAGCAGGGCGCGGATGCGCGCCAGCAGCACGCGCGGGCGCACCGGCTTGCACACATAGTCGTCGGCGCCCATCTCCAGGCCGAGCACCTGGTCCATGTCGTCGGTGCGCGCGGTGAGCATCAGGATCGGCCCGTCGTAGCCGTCACGTACCTTGCGGCAGATCGACAGGCCGTCTTCACCCGGCAGCATCAGGTCGAGGATCACCAGGTCCGGCTGCTCCTTGAGGATGCGCGCGGCGGCCCGGGCGCCATCGGCCTCGATGGCCACGCTGAGGTCGTTGCCCTGCAGATAGTCGCGGGTCAGCTCGGCCAGACGCTGGTCATCTTCGACGATCAGGATACGCGAGATGTGTTGCTCCACTGCTGCCTCCCAAGGACGCTTCAACCAGGCTCAAACAGGCCGGCATTGTAGCAACGCCATCGCCACAAGCGGCGGCGAAATCCACGCGCGCGCCGCCCCGGCGAAAAGTCCCCACACGCCCGGCCATGGGCGCCTGAGCGGCCTGCACAGAGCCGCGCAATAATCAAGAAAAAAACCTACATCTTGTGTTTGTGCGGCAGCGACTAAATTCGCCGTGCGGGAATGAAAAAATCGCCGCCCAGCTCGACGAACGGTCTATGCCGGACAACCTCAGCTATCACGCGGCTTGGCGAAAGTTACCCCAAAGTAACCCACAGATTTATCCACAGGCAGCGCCGAGCAGTCTGCTTGCTATCGCCCTGGCACCGCACTATCTTGTATCCCCAGCGCGCCAAACACCTACATGTTGGGTTTTGGCTCAAGGAATGACACAAGCACATTTGCCCCTAAAAGGTCCAGGCCGAATACAAGAACAGTGCAGGTGAATGCTTCGATGGCCGCAGCCGCAGTATCCACGCCGGCCATTCTCCCACCCAGCGCCAAGCGCCTGGTGGGTGCAGACAACAGTGCGATGCCCTTGCACGCAGACCACAACATATAGTAGGCGCCGAGCAAGATCGGCCCCGGACTTTCGAGCCAGGAAGGCGTTTCGCTTGAGCCTTCCCTGCCCAGTTGCAAGTCCCTTGCGCGCGGTGTCCGCCGGGCGCTTGGCGTTGTTGAAATGGAATGAACGGCGGGTACGCCACTGTATAGCGTCGATTAACGAATTCAGAACACGGAGACTTTCATGCATACCGACACCACTCGCGAGAACCCGCAGGCCCAAGCGCCGCAGGCCGTCGATGCCAGCCAGGACCTGAGCGCCACCGCGCCGGGCCAGCTGCGTGTGATCAAGCGTAACGGCACCGTGGTGCCCTACACCGACGACAAGATCACCGTCGCCATCACCAAGGCCTTTCTCGCCGTGGAAGGCGGCACCGCCGCCGCCTCGTCGCGCATCCATGACACGGTCGCGCGCCTGACCGAACAGGTCAGCGCCACCTTCAAGCGCCGCATGCCGTCCGGCGGCACCATCCACATCGAGGAAATCCAGGACCAGGTCGAACTGGCCCTGATGCGTGCCGGCGAGCAGAAGGTCGCCCGCGACTACGTGATCTACCGCGAAGCCCAGGCCACCAAGCGCAAGAACGCCAGCGCCGCCGGCGAAATCGCCCAGCCGCACCCGAGCATCCGCGTGACCCACGCCGACGGCAGCGTCGCGCCGCTGGACATGGGCCGCCTCGACACCATCATCAGCGAGGCCTGCGAAGGCCTGGCCGAAGTCGACGGCGCGCTGATCCAGAAGGAAACCCTGAAGAACCTCTACGACGGCGTAGCCCAGCGCGACGTCAACACCGCCCTGGTGATGACCGCCCGCACCCTGGTCGAGCGCGAGCCGAACTACAGCTACGTCACCGCCCGCCTGCTGATGGACAACATCCGCGCCGAAGGCCTGGGCTTCCTCGGCGTGGCCGCCAGCGCCACCCACCACGAGATGGCCGAGCTGTACGCCAAGGCCCTGCCCGCCTACGTGGAAAAGGGCGTCGAGTTCGAACTGCTCGACCCCAAGCTGAAGAGCTACGACCTGGCCAAGCTGGGCGCGGCGATCGATCACGAGCGCGACCAGCAGTTCACCTACCTGGGCCTGCAGACCCTGTACGACCGCTACTTCATCCACAAGGACGGCACCCGCTTCGAACTGCCGCAGATCTTCTTCATGCGCGTGGCCATGGGCCTGGCCATCGAGGAGCCGCAGAAGGAAGAGCGCGCCATCGAGTTCTACAACCTGCTGTCCTCGTTCGACTACATGAGCTCCACCCCGACCCTGTTCAACGCCGGTACCCTGCGTCCGCAGCTGTCGAGCTGCTACCTGACCACCGTGCCGGACGACCTGTCGGGCATCTACAGCGCCATCCACGACAACGCCATGCTGAGCAAGTTCGCCGGCGGCCTGGGCAACGACTGGACCCCGGTGCGCGCACTGGGCTCCTACATCAAGGGCACCAACGGCAAATCCCAGGGCGTCGTACCCTTCCTCAAGGTGGTCAACGACACCGCCGTGGCGGTCAACCAGGGCGGCAAGCGCAAGGGCGCGGTCTGTGCCTACCTGGAAACCTGGCACATGGACATCGAAGAGTTCATCGAGCTGCGCAAGAACACCGGTGACGACCGCCGCCGCACCCACGACATGAACACCGCCAACTGGATCCCGGACCTGTTCATGAAGCGCGTGTTCGACGACGGCCCCTGGACCCTGTTCAGCCCGAGCGAAGTGCCGGACCTGCACGACCTCACCGGCAAGGCCTTCGAGGAGCGCTACGAGTACTACGAAGCCCTGTGCGAATACGGCAAGATCAAGCTGTTCAAGACCATCCAGGCCAAGGACCTGTGGCGCAAGATGCTCTCGATGCTGTTCGAGACCGGCCACCCGTGGCTGACCTTCAAGGACCCGTGCAACCTGCGCAGCCCGCAGCAGCACGTGGGCGTGGTGCACAGCTCCAACCTGTGCACCGAGATCACCCTGAACACCAACAAGGACGAGATCGCCGTGTGCAACCTGGGTTCGGTCAACCTGCCGAACCACATCGTCGACGGCAAGCTGGACCGCGAGAAGCTCGCGCGCACGGTCAAGACCGCGGTGCGCATGCTCGATAACGTCATCGACATCAACTACTACTCGGTGCCGCAGGCGAAGAACTCCAACCTCAAGCACCGTCCGGTGGGCCTGGGCATCATGGGCTTCCAGGACGCCCTGTACCTGCAGCACATCCCCTACGGCTCCGACGCCGCGGTGGACTTCGCCGACAAGTCGATGGAAGCGGTCAGCTACTACGCGATCCAGGCCTCCTGCGAGCTGGCCGACGAGCGCGGCAGCTACGAGACCTTCCAGGGCTCGCTGTGGAGCCAGGGCATCCTGCCGCTGGACTCGCAGCAGATCCTGATCGAGGCGCGCGGGCAGAAGTACATCGACGTCGACCTCTCCGAGTCGCTGGACTGGGCGCCGCTGCGCGAGCGCGTGCAGAAGGGCATCCGCAACTCGAACATCATGGCCATCGCGCCGACCGCGACCATCGCCAACATCACCGGCGTGTCGCAGTCGATCGAGCCGACCTACCAGAACCTCTACGTGAAGTCGAACCTCTCGGGCGAGTTCACCGTGATCAATCCCTACCTGGTGCGCGACCTCAAGGCCCGCGGCCTGTGGGACTCGGTCATGGTCAACGACCTCAAGTACTACGACGGCTCCGTGCAGCAGATCGAACGCATCCCGCAGGACCTCAAGGACCTGTACGCCACCGCCTTCGAGGTGGAGACCAAGTGGATCGTCGACGCCGCCAGCCGCCGCCAGAAGTGGATCGACCAGGCCCAGTCGCTGAACCTGTACATCGCAGGGGCCTCGGGCAAGAAGCTCGACGTGACCTACCGCATGGCCTGGTACCGTGGCCTGAAGACCACCTACTACCTCCGTGCCCTGGCCGCCACCAGCACCGAGAAGTCGACCATCAACACCGGCAAGCTCAACGCCGTGTCCAGCGGTGGTGGCGACGGCCTCAGCGCCGCGCCGGCCAAGGCCCCGGCCGAGCAGGCCGCACCGGCCCCGGCCCCTGTGCCGAAGGCCTGCGCCATCGACGAGCCGGACTGCGAAGCGTGCCAGTAAGTGACAGGTGACGCGCGGATCTGAGCGGCGCCCGCGTCGTTGCCTGGCAGGTCGGACCCCATCACGTACAGACGTACGCTCAGGGGTTCCAAGCTGCCAGGCGCCTAGCGCTCACTCGCTCAGCTTCACGCTCGAATGATTGAGACGGCTTTGAATTTACCTAGCCGTCCCGGCGAAAGGCAGCAGACCTTTCCACGCGACCACAGGTCGCCCGCGTCTTGTGTGTATGACGCCACAGACTAGTCTTTAACTGTATATCCATACAGGCCGGTCATGCACCGGCCCTCAAGCAGGAGCCAAGCCATGCTGAGCTGGGATGAATTCGACAAGGAAGACGGCGCGGAAGCCGCCGTCGCCAGCAACACCAACGCCCAAAGCACCGACCTGGGCCTGGACAAGCTCGACCAGGTCGGCGACGCCGCCGCCCACGAGGCCCGTGCCGTGGCCGCCGACGACAGCGCCGCGGTCGCCCGCGCCAAGGCCGCCCTCGACCAGCTGGACATCCAGGAAGGCCTCGACGAGCTGGAAGGCTCCGCCGCCCGCGTCGCGGTCGACGAGAAGCGCATGATCAACTGCCGCGCCGACCTCAACCAGCTGGTGCCCTTCAAGTACGACTGGGCCTGGCAGAAGTATCTGGATGGTTGCGCCAACCACTGGATGCCGCAGGAAGTGAACATGAACGCCGACATCGCCCTGTGGAAGAGCGCCGACGGCCTCACCGAGGACGAGCGCCGCATCGTCAAGCGCAACCTCGGCTTCTTCTCCACCGCCGACTCGCTGGTGGCCAACAACCTGGCCCTGGCCGTGTACCGCCTGATCACCAACCCGGAGTGCCGCCAGTACATCCTGCGCCAGGCCTTCGAAGAGGCGATCCACACCCACGCCTACCAGTACTGCATCGAGTCGCTGGGCATGGATGAAGGCGAGATCTTCAACATGTACCACGAGATCCCGTCGGTGGCGAAGAAGGCCAGCTGGGGCCTCAAGTACACCCGCGCCATCTCCGACCCGACCTTCAACACCGGCACCGTGGAGACCGACAAGGAACTGCTGCGCAACCTGATCGCCTACTACTGCGTGCTGGAAGGCGTGTTCTTCTACTGCGGCTTCACCCAGATCCTGTCCATGGGCCGGCGCAACAAGATGACCGGCGTCGCCGAGCAGTTCCAGTACATCCTGCGCGACGAGTCCATGCACCTGAACTTCGGCATCGACGTGATCAACCAGATCAAGATCGAGAACCCGCACCTGTGGGATGCGGCGATGAAGGACGAGGCCACCCAGATGATCCTCCAGGGCACCCAGCTGGAGATCGAATACGCCCGCGACACTATGCCCCGCGGTGTGCTGGGCATGAACGCGGCGATGATGGAGGACTACCTCAAGTTCATCGCCAACCGCCGCCTGACCCAGATCGGCCTGAAGGAAGAGTACCCGGGTACTTCCAACCCCTTCCCGTGGATGAGCGAGATCATGGACCTGAAGAAGGAGAAGAACTTCTTCGAGACCCGCGTGATCGAGTATCAGACTGGTGGGGCGTTGAGCTGGGATTGATTCAGCTTACTCACTGAAAGATCAAGAGCGCTTTACCTGAAATGGATATTTGGGGCAGCGACTAGCAAGACTAAGAGCCCCGCCTTTGTGCGGGGTTTTTTATTGAGCGAGAACCTGCACTTATTTTGAAGTACAGCTTAACGCTAGACTCAAACACGGAGATACTTTGTGAGCCACAAAATTGATACATTCACTTTCGTGCTAATGCCTTTCAGCTCCGAGTATGATGATACATATAAACTAGGCATCAAGGCCGCCGCCAAAGAACATAACGTTCGAGCAGAAAGACTTGACGAACAACTCTTCGGCGAGGGAATGCTTGACAGAATATATCGTCAGATTGATGTTGCCGACTTCATAATAGCCGACCTATCAGACAGAAACTCAAATGTATTCTATGAACTTGGCTATGCTCACGCGAAAGATAAGATCTGCATCCTGTTAACCAAAGATGCATCCGACATACCCTTTGACCTGAAACACAAACGACATATTGTGTATGGCAACTCTATCGCCTATTTGAAGAGCGAACTATCAAAAAACATTGCATGGGCAAAAGCAGAGGCCAAAGCCCGAGAAGAAAATAAAATATCCGTCACAACGAAATCCCCAATCGGCGATCTCACCACCTCAAAACACACAGCTGAAGCGACAATCACTTTCACATTCGACCTGCACAACAAAACGAATCAGATTTCGCCTGAAATTTCTGCTATTTACCTTTACACAGGAAATAGATGGAAAATCGTGCACGACACTAAAGAATGCCCTCACTCGGAAGCAGATATAGAGCCATTCAAATATCGGTACTTCATCGTCCCTCCAGCACCAAAAATTGGACGCAATGGTTGGGCTCAAGTAAAGATCAAAGCAAGTCGCACCATAGCCAAAGCATGGGAGGGCGACGAAATAAAAGATGAATACAATATTGGAGGACGTGGAATTCTGCGACTAGAAACTGCCGACGGAAACTATGACCACGAGTTCGACTTCAACCTTGAAGTACAGGAAATTCCGTTCTAACGACAGACTAGAAACAGAAACTAAAAAAGTGGAACAGATCTATTTATTCTGCCGCTCTTTTCTACCGGTTTCGCCCTTACGGCGAGTCACTTTCTCTTTGCACGCGCAAAGAGAAAGTAACCAAAGAGAAAGCGCGCCCGGCATGCGGGTTTCGCTGCGCTCAACTTCCCTCGCTCCGGCGCTGCTCCAAGGGCCGGCTTGCAAGGGCCATCCATGGCCCTTCAAGCCTCTCGCCGCATCCATGCGGCTCGTCCCCTTACGCAACACCTCCACTCGGCCTCCTGACGGGAATCGGAGTCCGCGTTGTTTGGGCGATTTGTGGAATGCAGAGCAAAAAGCAAGAGCCCGTAGGACGGGTTGAGCACAGCGATACCCATCAACGGACCAACACCTCCCCACCATGACCAACAGCCACCAAGCCGTTACCCCCATCCTGCTCAGCATCTCCGCCGCCTGCCTGTTCGACGAGGCCGGGCGTCTGCTACTGGTGCGCAAGCGCGGCACCCAGGCGTTTATGCTGCCGGGCGGCAAGGCCGAGCCGGGTGAAGATGCGTTGGCGGCGCTGACGCGGGAGCTGGCCGAGGAGTTGAACCTGAGCCTGGCTGCCGAGGCCCTTAGGCCGCTTGGTCGCTTTCGCGCCGCGGCGGCCAACGAGCCGGACACCTGGATCGAGGCGAGCGTGTTTCGTGCCCCGCTGCCCCACCCCGTCAACGCGGCAGCCGAACTGGAGGAGCTGCGCTGGCTTGCGCCTCGGGACACACCGCCCGACAACTTGGCGCCGCTGCTGCGCGAGCACCTGCTGCCGCTGCTGTGGCCGCTTGAGGACTGATCACGAACCACTTAGCCGCCTGCTGCAGCTAGCGAGGTAACCTGGATATCCCGGTGGAAAGCGCTTCGCGGTTTTCCACGAGGTGGCCCTACGCGCTACCAGTGGCATGCTCTTCTTTGTCACATGGGCAGAGCACTCAAGACGCGATCCGCGCCACAAACTCCGAAGCTTCCTGGCGTGTAAAGAAACGCCCAAGACGGACGAATCCAGAAATTACAGTGGCTTTGATCTCAACAACTTCTCCCGCCAGATCCCTATTGGTTATCCATTCATCAGGCAATCCATCAATCAAATGGAATGGTGCGGGACGACCGTCTCGATATCGGGATATTTCTACCTGTCCGGTATGAGAGTCCTTGAACGCAGGAACGAAGCGAGCCTGGGCATTATTTTCGCTCACGCCTCCGGTTCCAGCATACTGTTGGTTCTCTTTTTCCAAAAATGACGGACGTTGTTGGATTAACATCATGGCCACCTTTTTAAACAGCTCGGCTCCGGACTCCTTACCTGTAGATAAAACATTCGATTCCGTTACGGCTTTAACTTAGCGCGCCCAGGGCTTTTGCGAACTATTCAAATAGATGAAGCAAAGCGTCTTTTCGCACTAATACCAATGGAGTAGATGGTTTGACGAAAACCACGTGCCGCCCTGAATACGTGGGCCGCTAGCCAGGTAGCCTGGATGTCTCGGGGGAAAGGCTTCGCCGTTTTCCACGGGGTGGCCCTCCACCTTGCGCAGTGGTGAGGTTACCTAGGGTGAACAACGCGAAGCTTGTCCACCTTGATGGCCCGAACGTCAACGGCAACGAGTCGCCCGAACGTCCGTGGCGAATAGCCCGGGCTCACGCCCCGCTGCCCGCCCCGTCAACACGACCGCCGCAGTGCAGGAGTTGCTTTGGCTTGCGCATCAGGACACGCCGCCCGCCAGCCTGGCAGCGCTGCTACGCGAACATGTGTGACCGCTGCTCTGGCCAAACCATGGGTGACGGCTAGCCAGATGCAGGCAGTGGAACCTTGGGTTCCTATTGAGCCGCTGCTAGGCTAAACGCCGAATTCGTCCGCCTGCAACGGACAATGGACCACACCGGCCGCTACCTGGCCCAACTGCAAAGGAGCCTGCCCCCATGCAAACCCCGACTGTCCTCGACTACCCTGCCGTGCGCCTGATCGGCATGCGCTGGCAACCCCAGGAGCCCGGCACCATCGGCGAACTGTGGCAGCGCTTTCTGCTGCGCGAGGGGGAAATCCAGCCACTGGCGCCGATGGCCGGCAGCTTCGGCGTGTGCGAGCCACTGACGGAAGGCGGCTGGCGCTATCTGGCCGCCCGCCCGGTCACGCCCGAGACGCCGGTGCCCGCCGGCATGCACGCCCTGACCCTGCCCGCCGGCCGCTACGCGGTGCTAGAGCATCGCGGCACGGTGGACAGCCTGCCGGACAGCTTCCGCGCGGCCTATGGCGAATCGCTGCCCGCGGCGGGGCTGAAGCCGGCCGAGGGCATGGCGTTCGAGTTCTACGACGAGCGTTTCCTCGGCCCGCACCACCCGGACAGCCTGGTGCAGATCTACATTCCACTGGCCCAGTAGCGAGTAGCTCGGATATCCACAGTGGAAAACGCTTCGCGGTTTTCCACGGGGTGGCCCTCCACCCTACACGGGGGTGGTGGGGTTTTCGTAGGGTGGACAACGCGCAGCTTGTCCACCCTGGTTCAACCCCTTACCGCTCAAGGACGAGCCGCCATGCCCGACTACCGCCGCGCCCGCGTTCCCGGCGCCAGCTACTTCTTCACCGTCAATCTGCGCGACCGCCAGAGCGATCTGCTGGTCCGGGAAATCGATCTGCTGCGTACAGCAGCCCGCGCCACCAAGGTTCGCCATCCCTTCCATATCGACGCCTGGGTGGTGCTGCCCGAGCATATGCATTGCCTGTGGACGCTACCGCCGGGCGATTCCGACTTCGCACTGCGCTGGAAGGTGATCAAATTCGCCTTTGCCCGCCGCCTGCCGGCCAGCGAGCCGTTGACCAGCACGCAGCAAAGGCGCGGGGAACGCGGCATCTGGCAACGCCGCTACTGGGAACACCTGATCCGCGATGACCGCGATTACCGGCGCCACTTCGACTACATCCACTACAACCCGCTGAAACACGGCCATGTACAGCGCCTGGCGGACTGGCCCTATTCGACCTTCCACCGGGCGGTGGCGATGGGGCTCTACCCCGAGGACTGGTGCGTCGGGCCGTTGCATGAGGGCGGGGGTTACGGCGAGTGAATGGCCCTGGTGAACAATGTTTCGCGACTTTGCGCGTCGTTGTCGGATTCGGCGTTCGATCCGTGATCGGATGGTGGATGGGTGGAGCGTCATCCACCCTACGAACTACTGGAATCGGCACGCGGCCCGTGATCGGGCGGTGGATGGGTGGAGCGCCATCCACCCTACGGCTGGGCGTCAGATCTTTACGCAGGCGAAGATGGCGTTACCGGAGGTTTGATTCCAGGGGATGAGCTTCTGGTAATCGTGCTCGAGCACATGCACCTCGAAGTACGGCTGCAACAGTGCCTGCAACTCGGCGAAGCTTGTGGCGACCATGGGGTGTTCGTCGTGCCATACCTGGGTGGAGTCCGCCAGCGTGCGTTCGATGCGCAGCCTCAGCGATTGCTGCTCGCCCTCGCCGCAATAGTTCCAACCGGAGCTGAAGCTGAACAGGCCGTCGGCATGCCGGGCGGTATGGGTGACGAACAGGTCGTTGTCGATCTGCCGCTTGTCGACAGCGTTGAAGCAGAACAGCCCATCGGTAGCCAGCGCGCCATGCACGCTGGCGATACAGGCCTGCAATCGTTCGATTGCGCCACTGTAGTGGAGCGAATAGAGGAAGCAGGTGATCAGGTCCACCGGTTCTGCCAGCGTGAAGCCGCACATGTCCTGCAGGGAGAATCGTGCTTCCGGGCAGCGAGCCGCTGCCCTGTCCAGCATCGGCTGGTTGATGTCGAGCCCGCTGCTCTGATAGCCGGCATCGATAAAATGGCGGACATGCGGCCCGGTGCCACAGGCCAGGTCCAGGTGGCGCCTGCCGGCGTTGCCGAACAGCTGCTGGAGCCGGTGAATGCAGTGGCTTTGCGCCTGATAGTCGATATCGGCGCACATCAGATCGTAATAACCGGACAGGTCGGTATAGAGGGCATTGCCGGGCATGATGACCTGTGGGTTTTAACCGGAGCGTTGGCGGGCGCGCATCATAGCCCAACCCGGTTAAGGGAAACATGGGCGCAGCGCGTGGTCTGGCGGTCCACCGGGCCGCTCCTACCCAGCAGACCGCAAAGGCTCACCGGCTCTCGCTAGACCCCTCTGACCAGGACGATATCGAAGCCGCCGCGCCGCCCCTCGCCATCCGCTTCCAGGGCGATCACATTGTCCGGGTGGGCGCTGGCCCAGGGGTCCTTGGCGATGTAGGGGTCGCCGGCAAAGTACAGCTGCAGGGTCACCGGCACGTGCAGCGACTCCATCACCCGAAAGTGGATATGCGCCGGCCGGGTGATCCCGGCGTACTTTTCCAGTCCCGGCAGGTTCGGCGGCACCGGGTAGCGCCCGGGCATCACCGTCTCGATGCGGTAACGGCCCTGGGCATCGGTGTAGAGCATGCCGCGCAGGTGGAAGTTGCCCTTGTCGGTGAAGTTGCCGGGGGTCTGGGTGTCGTACAGGCCGGCGCCGTTGGCCTGCCAGACCTCGACCAGGGCGTTGGGGATGGGCGTGCGGCAGTCGGCGCTGAGCACGGTGCCGCTCACCACCAGGCGCTCGCCGGGCTCATCCGGCCCTGCCAGTTTGCTCAGGAAGGGCGCACCGAAGCGGTAGTAGGGGCCGAGGATGTCGCCGGCCGTGGTTCGGCAACCCTGCCCCGCCAGCACCGGGCCGGCCAGCAGGCCGCCGCCGAGAATGAAACCACCATAGAGAAAATGACGCCGAGAAAGGCCAGCGCCTGCCTGTTGCTGCTTGTTCACGTCAGCCTCCCGGCCATCGCCTTGAGCGCACGCCCGCCGCCCTCTGCTGCTCCCAGAGAACGCGCGTGTACCGCAGCAGTATAGAAGCCTCCAGACTGTCCGGCAGCATGGCCAGGGCTCAGCCCAGCACGCGATTTAGGCTGGCGTTCGCGCAGGCCTTCGCCGGCCAGGATGCCGGCCGCGCAGGTTGCTCAAGCAAGCGACCACGCCAACCCAGGGTGCGTCGAGGGCCACAACGACTCCCGATGCTGCGCTTCTTGCTGATGACGACACGTTTGCGTTTCTGGCGCGCCGGAGCACCGACTCAGCGGCCTCTGCGCCCTTATCGTCGGGCATGACGGGGTGATGCGGATGAGCGCCAGCTTGCCGAGCCAGCAGCGATGGCGCTGCGGGCGGAGGTCCATCACTTACTCCTCAGGCTGTCTGAACAAGCGTTGTGCAACGCCTGCCGGGCAGCCTGGGACAATGAGATAGGGAACGCTTCGCCTCGCTTAAGGCGCACCGAACAGTGCCGTCCAGTAGATGCCTGCATCGCTCCTGGGATCGACCGCGTAGGCCGCGCCCAGTTCGCTGAACCCCGGATTCATCAGGTTCGCGCAGTGGCCGGGGCTGGCCAGCCAGCCGGCGACCACCTTGCCCGGGTTGTCCAGCCCGGCGGCGATGTTCTCGCCGATCCGCCCGCCGCTGTAGCCGGCCAGTTCCGCCCGGTCGCTCGGGGTGTGGCCGTCGCGGTCGCGATGAGCGAAGAAGTTGCCGTTGGCCATGGCCCGGCTGTGGGTTTCGGCCGCCGTGCCCAGCGCGGCGCTCCAGGCCAGCGGTGCCGCCGCGGCGAAGGGCTTGTCGCCACAGCGGCGCGGTTGCGCGCGGGCAGCATTGACCTGCTCGAGCAGCCGCTGCCCCTCCGCCTGCCAGTCGCCCAGGCGCCCGCCCAGCAGGGGCCGCGCCAGCACGATGCGCCAGTCGCGTGCCGCGCGGCTGACGCCGATGTCGACGAACTGCGGGTCCAGCAATACCGTGCAGAAGCTCTCCTGCAACGCGGTCATCGCCGCCTGCGCATCGCGCGGCCCCGACAGGCTGATCGCCTGCACGTTGACCAGCGGATAGGCGGCGCTACTCAGCGCTTGTTGCAAGTCCCCGGCTCCATCGACCGGCAGGACCAGGCGCGGATCGCTCGCCAGCGGCGGCAGCTCCTCGGAGGCCCGTCCGGCGCAGTGCTGCACCTGGCTGCGATAGGCATTGATCGAATCGACCAGCAGCGCCTCTTCGGCCGCAGTGGCAACAGCGGCAAAGGGCAACAGCAGCGACCACACCACATAACTGACTAGCCTGGATCCGACGCCCATGCGCCCCTCTCCCTTCATCCATCCGACTGCGCCCATGATGCCCAAAGCGCAGGACAAAAAGGCACACTTTTACGGCCTGCCGCCCGCAGGTCTCCACAGGCCGCTGCTCGCTCTAGGGATGCGGGTCGGGCCGCCCGGGTGGCAACGCCGGTGTCGAGTGACGCGTCAGCCACAGGGCCCGCAGGACATTGATCGCGGCCATGCTCAGGTGCTGTTCCGCGGCCTGCAACGCCAGCTGGGCCGCCAGGCGCTTGTCGGCATTGCTCAGGTGCGCGGTCTTGCGGCCCATTTCGTCATCGACGCTGGCCAGCATCGCCTGGATCTCCTGCACCGCCTGATCCGATGCGTCACGCATCTCGCTCAACAAGCGGTTGACCTCCGCTGGTGTCATGGCCAGGGCACGAACGCTGCGAAACGTCAGCCGTGCCGGCAGCGTGGCCAAGGAAAATCCGGTCGAGAGTAGCTTGCCGATCATGCCATTAGCTCCTGTGGAAAGCGGGCAACCCAGCCAGCATCTTAGCCTACCGGGGAAAATCGCCAGAACATGCCTGGGCGCGGGGCCGACCCGGCTGCCAGCGGGTCAGCTACCTTTGCTGTATGCCTTCGCCGCAGTGGCAGCCCCATGCCGGCCACGAGGGTGCCCCAACAGACGACCAGCGCCACGGGAGCGACCATGCAGGCCTACAGTTCGTTTTATCGGTGGTTACACCGTCACCTGGTGGTGAGTTTCTTGCTGATGACGGTCAGTTTTCTGACCTTTGGCTACTTCACCATCGACTTGGTGCATCTGCTCAGCAGCAATACCGCGTTTATCGTCAGGCATGGCTGGATGGCACTGGTAAGCGGCGGCTTTCTGCAGTTCGTCCAGCTCTCGCTGATAGCGCTGCTGGCCATGGCCTGCTACCTGCTTTTCCGGCTGTGCGAGCAGGCCGTGGTGCAGCGCCTGTCGGGCCGGGCGCGACTGCTCGAGTAGCGAGCCGTTCTGCCGCGCCAGAGGGTGATTCCGGCGCCCAACCGCCACGCCGCGCCGACGCCTCAGTGCGGCCGTGGGTTGATCAGGTACGTCAGCAACTCCGGCTCGCCGCCATCGGCCAAGCGTTGCACCGAACGAAACGGCAGCTCGCTCAGCATCGCCTGCCAAAAGGGCGCGGCCAGCGGGTCCTGCGGGTACAGGCTGACCACCCAGGGCTGCTGGCTGGCGAGAATCACCTGCTCGACCAGCGCCCGGCCAATGCCCTGGCGGCGGTACTTCCTGAGGATGAATAGGTCGGCGAACTCCAGCGCGTCCACGCCGGGGATTTCGCTGCGTTCGATCAGCAGGAAGCCGGCGATAAAGCCGTCCACCAGGATCAACTGGGCACTCCAGTCCGGGCGCTGCCAGTACAACGCCAGGTGCGGCTCATGCACGTAGAAGCGCCCGTCGAGCTCTACATCCTCCTGCTCCCAGTCCGACGACTCGTAGGCATAGAACTGGTAGAGGTTGCGGATCAGCGGCAACTGCTCGACGCTGGCAGGCACTAGCTGGACGGACATGGCTCACTCGACGGCTGGATAAGGGCCCAGGCAGTTTAAGACGCCAGGGCAGCGCCGTCGCCCTGTGGCACATACCGCAGCAGATTTGCCCGACGCATCTGCCCGTTAACGAATCCCGCCAAGCGGCGTATCGTAGTAGGGTCATCCATTCGTGGAGGAGTCGTTATGTTCCAGGTAACGCGACACGGCGAAAACCGCATCGACGTGGACTTTGCCGGCAAGCTCAACCGCGACGACATGCGCGCCGCGCTGGATCAGCTGACGCAGCAATCCGAAGGCATCGAGCATGGTCGCATGCTCTATCGCATCGGCAACTTCTCGATGCCGTCGCTGGGCGCGATTGGCGTCGAACTGGCGCACATCCCGCAGATCTTTCGCGTCGCCCGGCGCTTCGACCGCATGGCCGTGGTGGCCGACAAGCAGTGGGTCAGGAAGGCCAGCGAGGTCGAAGGGGCATTGATCCCCGGCCTGCAGATCAAGGCCTTCGATTCGGTCCAGGAGGCGCAAGCCGAGGCCTGGTTGCAGCAGTAGGCAGGCCGGCACCCGCCTGCACAGCAGACGCGCGCCCGGCATGAGGCGACACGCAACGCCGCGAGGCGCGTCCTCGGCGGTCAAGGCTTGGATGCGCCTCGCGCTCAGGCGCTTGCCAGGCGCCATTGCACCGCTGCCTAACCCAGCTGATCGACCATCACCGCATTGGTGTACACCAGGCTGCCATCGCTCTTGCGGTGGCCGACCAGGTGGAACTGACCACGTTGATCCGAATCCAGGTAGACGCGCAACTGGCAGTCGGAGAGGGGCCCGCACTCATCCGGGGTGACCACCTCCATCGTGCTCATGTCCACATCGAGCATGGCCTCGGCCTCATGGGTCTGCTGCAGGCGCTCCTCGGCCTGTTCCAGGCGCACGTGATCGGGTTCGTTGACGCGGAAATGGATCTGCCCCATCGGCGTGGACTTCTGCGCCCCGCGTGGTTTGCACCAGCCTTCGATGGTGAAGGTATTCATGGCACGACCTCCTCAGGTGAATGTCCGGGCGCGCCCGCGCCCGCCTGATTGAATTTTAGACAATCCACACCGAAGGTTGAGCCGCTGGGCTGCTCGTCATCGCCAGCCCAGCGCCCTGGCCAGGGGCACCGCCGCCCGTAACATAAGCGGCGCGGCGCTTGAATAGCCCGCCGATTGCGGTAGGCTTTGCAGCTTCTTAGAGAGGAGTACCCCCATGGCCAAAGCCACTGCCCGTCACATCCTGGTTGCCAGCGAAGCCAAGTGCAACGAACTCAAGGCCGCTATCGAAGCCGGCGCCGACTTCGCCCAAGTGGCCAAGGACAACTCCACCTGCCCGTCCAGCCGCAACGGCGGCGACCTGGGCTCCTTCGGCCCCGGCCAGATGGTCAAGGAATTCGACACCGTGGTATTCAGCGCCCCGCTCAACCAGGTGCAGGGCCCGGTGAAGACCCAGTTCGGCTATCACCTGCTGGAAGTCACCAGCCGCCAGGACTGATTCGCCCTGGCCCCGCCGCACGAACGGTGGGGCCAGCACCCTCCTGCGGGCGCAACGCCTCGAACGCCCCCTCTTGCCCCATGCTGCGCGCCCGACCCTAACGTGGTGTGCCGAACAGCTGCGCCCAATAGCTGCCGCCGCTGCTCTTGGGGTTCAACACATAGGCGGCGCCCATCTCGGTGAAGCGCGGATTCATGATATTGGCGCAATGCTCAGGGCTGCTCAGCCAGCCGGCGACCACCTGCTCGACCGAATTCTGCCCGGCAGCGAGGTTCTCGCCGATCCGCCGCCAGCGATAGCCTTGACGCGTGGCCCGCAGGTCGGCGTAACTGCCGTCGCGACCACGATGGCTGAAATAGTCGTGCTCGGCCATGTCGCGGCTGTGCAGCAGCGCGGCCTTGGCCAGGCGTGCATCCCAGGTCAGCGCGGGGGCGGCGGTGAAGGCCCGCTCGCCGCAGCGGCGCGGCGCCGCGCGCGCCTGGTTGACCTGCGCCAGCACCGCGCGCCCCACCGCCTGCCAATCACCCAGGGAGGCGAACGACAGCGGCCGCGCCAACACCACCTGCCAGCTATTGGCGAGGCGCAGCACGCCAATCTCCGCAAACTGCGCACTCAGCAGCTCGCGACAATAGCGCTGCTTGATCGCCCGCAACGCGGTGGCCGCGTCCCTGGGCCCCGACACGGCAATCACCTGCACCTTCGCGGCTCGATATCCGGCCTGACGCAGCGCAGCCTGCAATTGCGCCTCGGAAGCCACGCGCACCCGCGCCAAGCGCTCATCGGGCGCCAGCGGCGCCACCGGCTCGACCGGGCGACCGCCACAGCCGGTGCTCGACTGGCGCAAGTCATTGATCAGCGCGACCAGTTGCCGGTCGTTGCCGGCATGCACCCCACTGCCAGGGCACAGGGCGGCCAGCAGCACCAGCATCCTGGCCAGGCGGCGCCAGCCGGGCCGGGACCTGGGCTTGCATGCGCAATCGCCAGTCGCTGATTCCTGCTCTGTCATGGCTGCACCGCCGGGCTCTGGTACGCGGCGACTGCCGGAGCGCCGCCTTCTCTCGAGACACTGTAGACAAGCCCCGGGGCCTGCCCGAGCCAGCGCCCGGGCCGACCCGGCCAGACGCCACGCCCGCTCGGTCTTTGGGGTACCATGGCCACATATTCCCGTTTGCAAGAGTCCGCAGCATGCCTGACCGGAACCCGGTACGCCTGATCAAGAAGTACCCCAACCGTCGCCTCTACGATACGCGAACCAGCAGCCACATCACCCTGAGCGACATCCGCAAGCTGGTGGTCGAGCAAGAGCCGTTCCAGGTGGTGGACGCCAAGACCGGCGAAGACCTGACCCGCAGCATCCTCCTGCAGATCATTCAGGAAGCCGAGAGTGACGGCGAGCCGATCTTCTCCAGCGACATGCTCCGGGGCATCATCCGCTTCTACGGGCCCTTCCAGGGCATGCTTGGCAGCTATCTGGAAAACAGCATCAAGGCGGTGGCCGATATCCAGGCGCAGGCCGGCCAGCAATCGTCCCAGGCCTGGAGCGACTTCATGAGCAGCCAGCTGCCGATGATGCAGAAACTGATGGGCCAGTATGTCGAGCAGTCCAAGCAGCTGTACCTGAACACCCAGAACCTGTTCGGCATGTTCCCGGGGTTTCCAGGCGCAACAGGCCGCAACGACAAGAATGGCAAGGACGACGACAAGGCCTGAACCGGCCTGCCTGACAGCTTTTTCACCTATAACCCCGCAATGACCCCGGCAGCGCCGGGGCCTTGCAGGTCATGGCTGCAGCGGCTTACTTGCGCGCACCGCCAGCCGCCTTGCCCGCCTCGCGGGTCGCCTGACTGGCGGCCGAAGCCGCTGCCGCCATCCCGTTCTCGGCGATTTCCGCCGCCTGCTTGGCGGTCTTCTGCGCGCTCTCATAGACGCTTCCGGCCCCATCGACGGCCGACTTGAGCATGGCCACGGCCGACTCGGAGCCGGCCGGCGCATTCTTGGCGATTTCGGCGACCAGATCCTGCATCTGCTGGGTATTTTGCGCCGCCTGACGCTCGCCGAGCTTGGCGATATCGGCCTGGGTCGCGGAAATCAGGTCATAGACCTTGCGGTTGAACTCCAGCAGACGCTCGGCCTGCTGAGCCGGGTTGGCGAAGCTGCCGAAAGCGGCCGCCACACTTTGCGGGTCCCGTGCGCCGAACAGCTTGCGGGCGCTGTCGAAACCTTCCTCGCTGACGGCACGCATGGCGGCCAACTGCAGCTGGCTGAGCTGCTCGACGCCCTTGAGGATCTTGCCGTTCACCTGCTCGAGCAGGTCGAGGTTGGCTTTCTGATCAGCCTGCAGTTTTTCCGAATCAAAGAAGGTCATGGGTGAGTCTCCTGAGGATAGAAAGGTCGATAAACCATGCCGCCGGGCACTGGAACACCCGATCCGCTGACTCATTCTTGGCCATCCCCACGCCAGGCGCAAGTATTTTTTTTGCACCGCACAAAAACAATCAAAGACCAGAAACCAAGCTTAACTTCTGCCAAATGAGCACTAAAAATAGAGATAACTCGAATTCTGTTACAACAACATTATTTCCATAAACAAGAATGACGGCCATATCAGAGCATTTTTTTGCGGAGCACTAACCGCTCTCCGTCGAGCCGAAACCGCGGTGACGTGTTATTCCAAACATGACCCATAAGTCGTATTGATATTGCAACATTCACTTTGCACTATCGGCTTGCCCAGGCACCTGCGATCCGTATCGAGCGCGCGAACAAGCCATGCGCGCCATAGGATTTTGCAGCCCTTGCCCCGGCTTCCAATCGATCAATGGAGCGAATTGAGCATGCAGGAAAAGCGAATTGCACTGGTCACCGGCGGCATGGGTGGCATCGGAACGGCGATCAGCCGGCGTCTGCATCGGGACGGATTCATCGTGGTGGTGGGCTGCAGCTCGCAGTCGACGCGCAAGGATGCCTGGCTGGAACAGCAACAGCGCGATGGCTACGAATTTCACTGCGTGACCGGCAATATCGCCGACTGGGACGAGACCGTGCGCGCCTTCGCCCAGGTGCGTGAACAGATCGGCCCGGTCGACGTGCTGGTCAACAACGCCGGCATCACCCGCGACACCACCTTCAAGCGGATGACCCCGGAGGACTGGAACGCGGTGATCGCCACCAACCTCAACGGCCTGTTCAACACCACCAAGCAGGTCGTCGACGCCATGGTCGAGCGCGGCTGGGGCCGCATCATCAATATCTCCTCGGTCAACGGCCAGCGCGGCCAGTTCGGCCAGACCAACTACTCGGCCGCCAAGGCCGGCATCCACGGCTTCACCATGGCCCTGGCGCGCGAGGTGGCGAGCAAGGGGGTCACCGTCAACACCATCTCCCCCGGCTACATCCGCACCGAGATGACCGCGGCGATCCGCGAGGACGTGATGGAGAAGATCGTCGCCGGGATTCCCGCCGGGCGCCTCGGCCAGCCCGAGGAAATCGCCTCGATGGTCGCCTGGCTGGCCGGCGAGGAAGCCGCCTATGCCACAGGCGCGGACTTCTCGGTCAACGGCGGCCTGAACATGGCCTGACACGGCCGCGCCAGTACCCGGCGAGCGCCTGCCAAGGGGCGTTCGCCCACTCTCTTGCCTATCACAGAGGTCCGAACATGAACGATGTTGTGATCGTCGCCGCCACGCGCACCGCCATCGGCAGCTTCCAGGGCGCCCTGAGCACCTTGACCGCAGTCGAACTGGGCGCCGCGGTGATTCGCCAGCTGCTGGCCCAGGCCGGCGTCCAGCCAGGCGCCATCGATGAAGTCATCCTGGGCCAGGTGCTGACCGCCGGCTGCGGGCAGAACCCGGCCCGCCAGGCCGCGATCAAGGCCGGCCTTCCCCATGCAGTCCCGGCGCTGACCCTGAACAAGGTCTGCGGCTCCGGCCTCAAGGCTGTGCACCTGGCCGCCCAGGCGATCCGCTGCGGCGACGCCGAGCTGGTGATCGCCGGCGGCCAGGAAAGCATGAGCCTGGCGCCCTACGTCCTGGCCAAGGCGCGCACCGGCCTGCGCATGGGTCACGCCGAACTGCTCGACAGCATGATCCAGGATGGCCTGTGGGATGCCTTCAACGACTACCACATGGGCGTGACCGCCGAGAACCTGGCCGCGCGTTACGGCATCGGTCGCGAGCAGCAGGATGCCTTCGCCGCCGCCTCGCAGCAGAAGGCCGCCGCCGCCATCGAGGCCGGCCATTTCAGGGCCGAGATCACCCCGATCCAGATTGCGCAGCGCAAGGGCGAGCCGCTGGTGGTCGACACCGACGAACAGCCGCGCGGCCAGACCACCCTCGACAGCCTGGGCAAGCTGCGCGCGGCCTTCAGCAAGGACGGCAGCGTCACCGCCGGCAACGCCTCGTCCCTCAACGACGGCGCCGCCGTGGTGCTGCTGGCCAGCGCGAAGAAGGCCGCCGAACTGGGCCTGCCGATCATGGCCAGGATCAAGGCCTACGCCAGTGCCGGGGTCGATCCGGCGGTGATGGGCATCGGTCCGGTGGAGGCCACCCGCCGCTGCCTGGCCAAGGCCGGCTGGGACATCGGCCAGCTCGACCGGGTCGAGGCCAACGAGGCCTTCGCCGTGCAGGCCCTGAGCGTCAACCAGGAACTGGGCTGGGATGCCGCCAAGATCAACGTCAACGGCGGCGCCATCGCCCTGGGCCACCCGATTGGCGCCTCGGGCTGCCGCATCCTGGTGACGCTGCTGCACGAACTGCAGCGCAGCGACCTGAGCAAGGGCCTGGCCACCCTGTGCATCGGCGGTGGTCAGGGCGTCGCCCTGGCGGTCGAACGCGAATAGGGCCGCCGCGCGCGATACCGGTTCGGCTTGCGCCGGGCCGGCATCGTCCCTGGCCTGGCCCCCAGCACTTCTTTCAGATAGCGGATACCGGTTATGGAAAACGCCTCCCCGTTCAGCAGCTTTTTCTCACCCAACCTGCCATTCGGCGTGCACCTGACGTTGCAGCAACTGCGCTACTGGGTGCGCCACAACCCCTGGTTTCAGGGCAGCCAGACCGACGCCTGGTTCGAGCTGGACGGTGCCGCGCTCGAGCGCCTGCAGTGCGAGTACAACGCCGAATGGACCCAGCTGAGCCTGCAGACCCTGACCCAGCAGCCCTTCACCTTCAGCGACCCACGCTTTGCCGGCAAGGCCTGGAGCCAGCCGCTGTTCGGCTCGCTGGCGGCGCTCTACCTGCTCAACTCGCGCTACCTGATGCGCCTGCTCGACGAACTGCCGATCGAGTCGAGCAAGATGCGCCAGCGTCTGCAGTTTCTGGTCGAACAACTGGTCGCTGCCGCCGCGCCGAGCAATTACCTCAACAGCAACCCCGAAGCCCTCGAGCGCCTGGTGCAGACCCAGGGTGCCAGCCTGTTCAACGGCCTGCTCAACCTGGCCAGCGACATGCAGGAAGGCAAGCTGCGCCAGTGCGACCGCGACGACTTCGAGATCGGCGTCGATATCGCCGCCACCCCGGGCCAGGTGGTCTATCAGAATCCGCTGTTCCAGTTGATCCAGTACGCGCCCCAGAGCGAAAAGCAACACCAGCGTCCGCTGCTGATCGTGCCGCCGATGATCAACAAGTTCTACATCCTCGACCTGCAGCCGGAGAGCTCCTTGGTGCGCCATGCCCTCGCCCAGGGCCACCGGGTGTTCCTGGTCTCCTGGCGCAATGCCGACGCCAGCGTCGCCGACAGCCGTTGGGACGACTACGTGGAGCAAGGCATCATCGAGGCGATCCAGGTCACCCAGCGCATCGGCGGCCAGGCCCAGCTCAACATTCTCGGCTACTGCGTGGGCGGCGCCCTGCTCGCCTGCGGGCTCGCCGTGCTGGCCGCGCGCGGCGAGAAGCCGGCGGCCAGCCTGACCCTGCTGGTCTCGCTGCTCGACTACGAAGACGCCGGCATCCTCGACATCTTCATCGACGAGGAACTGGTCAGCTATCGCGAGCGCACCATCGGCGGCGAAGGCGGCCCCGTCGGCCTGTTTCGCGGCGAGGACATGGGCAACACCTTCTCGCTGCTGCGGCCCAACGAACTCTGGTGGAACTATAGCGTCGAGAAGTACCTCAAGGGCCAGAAGCCGCGACCGCTCGACCTGCTGTACTGGAACAACGACAGCACCAACCTGCCCGGGCCCATGTACTGCTGGTACCTGCGCCATACCTACCTGCAGAACGACCTCAAGAGCGGCAAGCTGCAGTGCTGCGGCGAAGTGATCGACCTGGGCAGCCTCGACATGCCGGCCTACCTGGTCGGCGCCCGCGAGGATCACATAGTCCCCTGGACCGGCGCCTACGCCAGCACGCGCCTGCTCAAGGGCCCGCTGCGCTTCGTGCTCGGCGGCTCCGGGCACATCGCCGGCATCATCAACCCGCCGGCGAAGAACAAGCGCGGTTACTGGACCAACCCCGACACCCAGGCCGCCCCGGAGTCCTGGCTGGCCGGCGCCGAGGAGCACCCCGGCAGCTGGTGGGGAGACTGGATCGACTGGCTTAGCCAGTACGCCGGCAAGTCCACCGCGGCGGTCACCCGCCTCGGCTCGAAGCAGTACCCGCCCCTGCAGCCGGCGCCTGGCGACTACGTCAGGCAACGCGGCTGAGTCGCCGGCTGCTCGGCATCCGCGCCAACAGCGGCGTCAACTCGTCCTAAGTCTTGGCCTTGCGCTCCAGCACATCGTCGGCCCAGCTCAGGGCGGCAATCACGGTGGGGAAGCCGATGGTGCTGGTGATCGCGAGCAAGGCGTGATGGATCTGCTCGGGGCTGGCGCCGACTTCCAGGGCCCGCCGGGTATGGCTGTGCACCGCTCCCTCGGAGCGGATGGCCGCCGCGGCGCCGAGTTGAACCAGCTGGACGACCAGTTCGTCCAGCGGGCCGGCGTTGCGCACGGCGGTACCCAGGCCCTCGACGGCAGCAAAATACTCCGTGTGCTGCTTGCGAAAGCGTTGATAGGTTTCCAGTTCGCGTTTCTTTTCCATGATCTGCCTCCTCACGTTACGCCTGCCGGCACGGGCAGGACGGCTTAGTTCAGCCTAGACCGCCTGCGACGCGACAGGGGCATAAGCGCACCGCCACGGCCGGGGCGCGGCAGCGCCGATAGCCACTATCGAGGCGAATGATTTCTGCAAACGGCGGCGGCCGAATACGCTGGCCGCATTGTTCCGCCACGCCCCGCAGGTGCTTCCGTGAAAGCTTCCCTCGCCCTGATAATCGCCCCATTGCTGCTGTCGCTCGGCGCCTGTGCCACGCCACCGCAGCCCGCCGAACGGCCGTACACCGAGGCCGAGATCAAGCAGTTCGCCCTGGAGCTGCTCAGCCGCAGCGGCCTGTCCTTCGAGGACTACGAGAAGGTTCGCCGTGCATTGCTCGACCCCGAATACCGCATGTCGAACTCGATCAAACGGCGCGGCGCCGACACACCGGGCGGCGAGCGCGGCTGAACTCGGCCGGCAGACGCCGTCACAGCGCCCCGGGCGACGCACCGAGCCGGCGCAGGCGCTGGAGCAGGCGGCCGCCCCAGACGTTGATCAGCAGCCCGAGCATCACCAGCAGCGCGCCCAGCAGTTGCAGCGCGCCGAGCCGCTCGCCGAGCAGCAGTGCCGAGGAACTCAGCCCGACCACCGGCACCAGCAGCGAGAACGGCGCCACCTGGCTCACCGGATAGCGCGACAGCAGCCGGCTCCACAGCCCATAGCCGAGAATGGTGGCGCCGAAGGCCAGGTAGATCAGCACCAGCACCGTCTCCAGACCGATGCCGCGCAACGCGCTGTCGATCACCTCGGGACCTTCCAGCAGCCAGGACAGCGCCAGGAACGGCAACGGCGGCACCAGGCTGCCCCAGACCACCAGGCCAACCAGGTTGACCTTGCCGATCTTGCGCGTGACCACGTTGCCCAGCGCCCACATCGCCGCGGCGCAGAGGGTCAGGACCAGGCCGGCCAGGGTCATGTCGGCACCGCCCTGCCGGCCGATCAGCAGCAGGCCGCCGGCCGCCACCAGCAGCCCGAGCAGGCTGCTGGCGCGCAGCCGCTCGCCGAGCAGCATGGCGGCGAACATCAGGGTGAAGAACGCCTGGGAATGCAGCACCAGCGAGGCCAGGCCGGCCGGCATGCCCACCGACATGGCCGAGAACAGGAAGGCGAACTGGCCCAGCGAGATGGTCAGGCCGTAGGCCAGCAGCCAGCGCAGCGGCAGCTGCGGGCGCCTGATAAAGAGCACGGCCGGAAAGGCCGCGAGGAGGAAGCGCAAGGCGCCCAGCAGCATCGGCGGCATGCCGTGCAGGCCGACCTTGATCACCACGAAGTTCAGGCCCCAGACGATGATCACGACCAGTGCCAGCAGCAGATCCCTGGGCGACATAGCGACCCCTCGTCCTCGGCGAAATAGCCATTAGAGCCGCCGCGGCCCCTCGCCCGCCCATACAGTGGGGCGACAAATCGGCATCACAGTGCGGCCGGCGCCTAGAGCGCCGACAGGGCCCGGTATTCGTCCTGGGCATGCTGGTCGGTCATGCCGCTGATGAAATCCTGGAGCATCCGGCAGCGGTGGTAGTACTCCCAGAGCGGGCGGTCCTGAGCCGGTGCGGCCGGAAGCGCCCGGAGCGCCTCGTGGTAGGCCTTGAGCAGCTGGCTGGGCAGGCGTCGGGCGAGCATCTGCAGGTGCGGCGCCGCGCGGCAGGTGCCCTCGGTCAGGGCCAGAAAGGTCTCGGGGCTGGCCTTGAGCAGCGGCGCGTAGAAATCCAGCAAGCCCTGGAGGATGCGGTAGCCCTGCAGGTGCAGGGTCTCCACCTCCCGATGGCAGAATACCCAGTCCATCGCCACGTCCTTGAAGGTCTGCACGATGGCATGGGCGAGGCTGCCGTCCTCCACCAACGCCCGGTCGAGGCTGCCGTGGTAGACCGCCTCGATGTTGTCGATGAATTGCTCGGCGGCATGCTGCACCAGCGGGTGGATCATGCTCACCCGCAGCCAGATGAAGAACTCGCCGGCCTTGTTGATCGGCTCGTCCTGCGAGCGTTTCAGGGCGTAGCCGACCAGCTCGCGAAAGGACTTGCCGGCCGGCAGGCAGGCATCCGGGCACTGGTGCTGGGCGAACTTGTCGAGCAGCAACTGAGCCAACTGCTCGACCTCGAGGATGCCCTTCTCCACCGAGTCCTCGATGTCCGCCAGGCAGTAGGCGATGTCATCGGCGGCCTCCATGATATAGGCCACCGGGTGGCGGCTACCCGGCTGCAGGCCGAGGGCGCCGCGAAGCTCGCCGATGAACGGCTCCTCGGCCAGGTAGAAACCCGCCTTCTTGTTCAGGTAGGCGCCGGGCGTGCCGGCCATGGGCTTGGCCTGGTAGGCCGGGCGCACGTACTTGAGCAGGCCGGCGGTCTGGGTATAGGTCAGGTTCAGGCGCATCAGCCTGACCACCAGGCGTATCGCCTGGGCATTGCCCTCGAAGTGCTTGAGGTCGGCGCCCATGCGTTCGCGCAACTGGGCGTCGCCCAGGCCGGCGGGCAGCGCGGCGGCGAACAGCGCATCGAGTTCGCGCTCGAACCATTCGCCGATGGCGAATTCGCCGAAATGACCAAACGGCGGGTTGCCGATGTCGTGCATCAGGCAGGTCATCTCCACCAGGCTTTCCAGGGCGCCCTCGAGGCCGTCCAGGCCGTAGTCCGCGGCGCGCTCGCCGAGCTGCTTGTACAGGGTGCGAACGATGAAGCGGCCGGTCTGCTGCACCTCCATCGAATGGGTCAGACGACTGCGCACCGCGGCGTTGCGCTCCAGCGGGAACACCTGGGTCTTCTGCTGCAGACGGCGCACCGCGGCGCAATTGATGATCCGGCCACGATCGCTTTCCAGCTGGTCGACCAGCGCCGCCAGCTCCGCGTCGGCACCGCGCCGCCCTTCGGCCTTGCCATAGGGCCGTTCGCGGGAAATCTTCTGTTTGAAATCAACCGGTCCCTGCATCGCGGATCGTTCCTGGCCTGTACACGAGCCCGCAGCCTAGCGCGGGCCAGCGGCTTTACCAAGGGGCCGCTGGCGCCGAGCGGCGGACTCTGCTATCCAGGGCGAAAACCATCACGGGAGGATAGCGATGAGTCGCGCCGCGTTTCACCAACAGCACGCCGAACAGGCGCGCGCCGAGGCCAGGCGCCTGCTGGCCGAGCGCGAGACGCGCGGGGCGGGCTGGCTGGCCTGGGTGGCGAGCGAGCTGTACCGCCTGAGCCCGGTCGAATACGCCGCCATGGTCCGCCGCGAGCTGCAACGCCTGAACGAAGGCTAGCGCCCCTCCGCTTGCCCGGCCGCCCCGAACCGGCGGACGAACGCCGGGTTACCTATAGTGGTGGAGTGACGCCAAGGCGCACAGGCAGGCAGCGGTCCTTGGCGGCCCGATGCCCTGCCACCCGAGGTCGCCTCACTCCAAACCAGGAGGTTCTCATGTTATTTGCAGTCAGCTATCAACTTCGCCCCAACGCCAGCGAGGAGTCTCAAGGTCGGGCGCTGCAACTGTTCGCCAACTGGACGCCACCGCAAGGCTATACATTCAAGGCCCACTACAGCTACGCCGACTGCAGTGGCGGCCTGGCACTGGTGGAGACCGACTCGGCCGCCGCCGCGCTGGAGGTCCATGGCGCCTGGGTACCCTTCTTCGAGTTCAAGCTGGTGCCCCTCGTCGAAATCGAGCAGGCCGTGAAGATCGGCTTCGGCAACGTCAAGTGGCGTCAATCCGTGCAATGAGCTGCCGCTTCCGCGACCTGCCGGCGGCTGCGGGCGGGTCGCACCCCAGGCGACGCTACTTGACCAGCAGCACCGGCACCGACACCTCATGCAGCACCCGGGTGGCCACCGACCCCAGCAGCATGCCGGTGAAACTGCCGAGGCCGCGGGTACCCATCACCACGGTGTCGCAATGCAGCTGCTCGACGAAGGCATTGACCTGCTCGGCCACGTTGCCCAGGGCGACATGGTTCTTGTGCTTGATGCCCGCCTCCTGCAACTGGTCGGCCGGCCACACCAGCGCCTCCTTCGCCTCATCCAGCAAGGACTGCTGCAGCTGCTCGATGAACTCGCTGGTCACGTACTCGCCATACAGCAGCGGCTCGTGCTGCACGTTGAGCAGATGCACCTCCAGGGTCGCGGCGTGATCTCGGGCGAAGTCGATCACGTACTGCAGGGCCCGCTTCGCGCTGTCCGAACCATCGAATGCCACCAATACCTTGCGCATTGCCACACTCCTCTGCCGATTCTCCACAAGCATAGTCCAGGCAGCCGAGGGGCAATCGCGACCGCGGGTCGCAGCATGGCATCATGCCGTCGTGCGCCGCGGTACCGGCGCCAACTGGCTCGGAGGGCCCATGAGCAGGCTTAGCGAGGTCATCTACAGCAGACTGGTCGGCAAGCCGGCAGCGCGGGTCTGCAACGACATCGACGAACGGGCCTGCCGCCATGTCCCGGGCAACTTCGTGCTGCTGATCCTCAGCCATTTCTTCAGCAAACTCGGCGACGCCCTGGCCAGCCCCAAGGTGGTCCTGCCCTGGGTGATGGAAGCCCTGCAGGCACCGCTGTACCTGATCGGTTTTCTGGTACCGATTCGCGAATCCGGCTCATTGATCCCGCAACTGCTGATCGCCAGCTACATCCGCGCGCTGGCGGTGCGCAAATGGGCCTGGGTGATCGGCAGCCTGCTGCAGGCGGCGGCCATCGGCGGCATCGGCCTGGTGGCCTGGTGGCTGCAAGGCACCCAGGCCGGCTGGGCGATAGTCGCGCTGCTGACGCTGTTCAGCCTGGCCCGCGGCCTGAGTTCGGTCGCGGCCAAGGACGTGCTCGGCAAGACCATCCCCAAGACCCGCCGCGGCCAGGTCAACGGCTGGTCGGCGAGCAGCGCCGGGCTGGTGACAGTCGCGCTGGCCCTGCTGTTGCTGCTGGCACGCCAGCGCGAATTGCCGGCCCAGGCCTATGGCCTGCTGCTGGCCGGCGCGGGCCTGCTGTGGCTGGTGGCCGCGGCGGTCTATGCACGGATCGAGGAACTGCCCGGTGCCGCCGAAAACGGCGGCAATGCCCTGAGCGAAGCGTTACGGCGCCTGGCCATCCTGCGCCGCGACGCGCCCTTTCGCCGTTTCGTCATCACCCGCGCCCTGCTGCTGTGCTCGGCGCTGACGGCGCCCTATTACGTGGTCCTGGCGCAACAGCGGCTGGGCTCGGCGGCCTCGCTGCTGGGTATGTTCCTGCTCGCCAGCGGTGCCGCGAGCCTGCTCTCGGCGCCGCTGTGGGGGCGTTTCGCCGACCTGTCCAGCCGCAAGGTGCTGATCGTCGCCGCGCTGCTGACCACGACGCTGGGCGTGGCGGTGTTCCTGCTCGACAGCCTGCAGCCGCAGTGGCTCGCCATCGGCTGGCTGCTGCCGGCGCTGTACTTCTGCCTGAGCGTCGCCCATCAGGGCGTGCGTATCGGCCGCAAGACCTACGTGGTCGACCTGGCGCAGGGCAACCGGCGCACCGACTACGTGGCGGTCAGCAACAGCCTGATCGGGGTGATCCTGCTGGTGATGGGCTTCGCCGGCGCCCTCGGCGCAGTACTGACGATCAGCCAGATCATTCTGCTGCTGTCGTTGCTCGGTGCCCTGGGCAGCGTAATGGCCGCGACCCTGCCGGAGGTCGAGCAGGCCGGCGGGCGGCTGATCTATAGTGGTAGGGGCGTTCGTCGCCAAGGCGGATGTCCCCGCCGTGTGCCAGCGGATCGCACCCTCCTGACCTGGGACACTCGACCGATGAGGCCGGCCATGAGCAAACAAAGCGACAGCACCCTGGACTCTTCCGCCTTTCTCACCCAGGTGTTCGATCGTCTGGAGGTCGCCGACGATGTGCGCCAGCGCCTGGCCTGCGCCAAGCTCAGCGTGCAGGTACATATTCCGGTGCGCATGGATGACGGCACCCTGAAGATGTTTCGCGGCTGGCGCGTGCAGTACGACGACACCCGCGGCCCGACCAAGGGCGGCGTGCGCTTTCACCCCCGGGTCAGTGCGGCGGAGGTCACCGCCCTGAGCCTGTGGATGACCATCAAGTGCGCGGTGGTCGACCTGCCGTTCGGCGGTGCCAAGGGCGGTATCTGCGTCGATCCCAAGGGGCTCTCGCGCCTGGAACTGGAGCGCCTGTCACGCGGCTACATCCGCGCCATCCACGACCTGATCGGACCGGAGCGGGACATCCCCGCCCCCGACATCAATACCAACGCCACCGTGATGGGCTGGATGGCCGACGAGTACGGGCAGATCGAACGGCGCCAGGTTCCCGCGGTGATCACCGGCAAGCCACTGGGCCTGGGCGGCAGCGCCGGCCGGGTGACGGCCACCGGGCGCGGCGCCTTGCAGGTGCTGCAGCTGTGGGTCAAGCGCGCGGGCAAATCGCCGGGCCAGCTGCGCGTGGCAGTACAGGGCTTCGGCAATGCCGGCTACCATTTCGCCCGCCTGGCCCACGAGGCCGGCTACCAGATCGTCGCCATCTCCGATTCGCAAGGCGCGATCTACTCGGAGAAGGGGCTGGACCCCGAGCCGATCTGGCGGCACAAGCATGAAACGCGCAAGCTCGAAGGCGCGGTCTACTGCAACGGCTCGGTGTGCGAAGAGCGCAAGGCCGATCGCCTGGAGCAGGCGCAACTGCTCGAACTCGAGGTGGACATCCTGGTACTGGCGGCCCTGGAAGACGCCATCAGCGCGGACAATGCCGGACGGATAAAGGCCGGGGTAATCCTCGAGATCGCCAACGGCCCGGTGACCGCCAAGGCCGAGCAATGCCTGGAGCAGGCCGGCATCGTGGTCTTGCCTGATGTCCTGGTCAATGCCGGCGGGGTCATCGCCAGTCACCTGGAGTGGGTGCAGAACCGCACCGGCGACTACTGGCCCGAGGAAGAGATCGAGCGGCGCCTGGAGCAACGCATTTGCCGGGCGGCCGAGGCCTGCTTCGACTGCGCCGAGGAGCAACAGGTCAGCCTGCGCTGGGCCGCCTATCTGCTGGGCGTGGAGCGCATCGCCGACGCCATGAGCCGACAGGGCACGCGCGCCTACTTCAACGGCCACAACGACTGAACCTCGGATATTGGACAGGCGCGCCGTTCAAGGGGGTGCCAGCGGCCGGCAGACCGACTAAAATCCGCGCCTGACCCGCGCTTGCCTGCCCGGACACGCCCGCCCCTCGGCAGCCCACCCGGCAGCGCAGCGAATCCTCCTACCGCACAGACCGAGAGAACATGCATGGGCGCTCAGTGGAAAGCCAAACCTAAAGAAGCCGCCGCCAACGCCAGAGGCAAGATTTTCGGCCGGCTGGTGAAGGAAATTATGATCGCCGCGCGCAATGGCGCCGACCCGGACATGAACCCCAAGCTGCGCCTGGCGGTGCATCAGGCCAAGAAGGCCTCGATGCCCAAGGAAACCCTGGAGCGGGCGATCAAGAAGGGCGCCGGCCTGACCGGCGAAACGGTCAATTTCGAGCGCACCACCTACGAAGGCTTCGCCCCGCACCAGGTGCCGGTGATCGTCGAGTGCCTGACCGACAACCTCAACCGCACCGTGGCCGAGATCCGTGTGCTGTTCCGCAAGGGCCAGATGGGCGCCAGCGGCTCGGTGACCTGGGACTTCGACCACGTCGGCCTGATCGAGGCGTCCAGCGACAGCGGCGCCGACCCGGAACTGGCGGCAATCGAGGCCGGCGCCCAGGACTTCGATGCCGCCGATGACGACAACACCCTGTTCATCACCGACCCGACCGACCTGGATGCGGTCAGCCGCGCGCTGCCGGAGCAGGGTTTCACCGTCAACTCCGCCCATCTCGGCTATCGGCCGAAGAACCCGGTGACCAGCCTGACCGCCGAGCAGCGCGAAGAAGTCGAGGCCTTCCTCGAGGCCATCGACGCCCACGACGACGTGCAGAACGTCTACGTCGGCCTGGCCGGCTAAGCCCCGCCCGCACACCGCCGGGCGGCCCCTGCCCGGCGGCGAATCAACCGCCTGCCCTTGTGGTCGCCCCGGCCTCTGAGTAACGTGTCGGCTCTTGCTAGGAGAGCCCCCAATGCACGCCAGCCGTAGAATTCTGTTTGTCCTGTTGCCGCTTCTCGCCAGCTGCCAGACCTTCGACCAGCAGTCGACCACGGCCCCCGGCGAGCGCGTACGCCTGCAGGGCGAGATCACCCGGGCGGCCGGGCACCTGCTGTTCAGCCCCTGCCAGGAGCAACGGCGCTTCATCGTCAGCAACGACGGCGCCACCGACGTTATCCGCGACAGCGCCGCGTTGCTCGCCGAAGGCCCCGGCCCGCTGTTCGCCGACCTGCGCGGCCGTCTGGCGGCGAGCCCGCAATCCAGCGTCGACGGCCAGCTGGCGCTGGACCAGGTGTACCGCCTGCAACGTGAAGGCCAGGGCTGCGCCGATCTCAACTTCACGCGCACCCTGCTGCACGCCGACGGCCATGAGCCGGACTGGAACCTGACAGTCGGGGTCGCCGGACTGGTCCTCAAGCGTCCCGGCCAGCCCCCCCTGGCCCTGCCCTACCTGGAAGAGCGGCTGCCCGAGGGGCGCCTGAACCTGACCAGCGAGGCCAACGGCCAGCGCCTGGAGCTCTGGGTGGCGCCGCAGCACTGCATCGACAGCATGAGCGGCGGCGTCCGCCACCTGGCCGCCGAACTGCGCCTGAACGGCGAGGTGATGCGCGGCTGTGGCTACCTCGGCGGTGCGCGCAACGACTGAACCACCCGCCCTCAGCGTTTACGGCACAGGGTCAGGCCATCGCCCAGCGGCAGGAGCGACAGGTCGATGCGCACGTCATCCCTGAGTGCCCGATTGAGCGCCTGGATGGCGCGGGTATCGGCACTGTCCGGGTGCTGTTCGAGGACCCGGCCGCTCCACAGGGTGTTGTCGAACAGGATCAGTCCACCCTGGCGCAGCAGGCGCAGGGCATGCTCGAAATAGGCCGGGTAATTGGCCTTGTCGGCGTCGATGAAGATCAGGTCGAAGCTCCCGGCCAGGCCGTCGGCCTCCAGTGCCGCCAGCGTTTCCAGGGCCGGTGCCAGGCGTTGCTCGATCTGCCCGGCCAGCCCCGCCTCGCGCCAGTAGCGCTCGGCCACGGCGTTGTAGTCGCCGGGAATGTCGCAGCAGATCAGCTGCCCGTCCGCCGGCATCGCCGCGGCCATGCACAGCGCGCTGTAGCCGGTGAAGGTACCGACCTCGAGCAGTCGCCTGGCGCCGGTCAGCTTGACCAGCAAGGCCATGAACTGGCCCTGCTCGGGGGCGATCTGCCACTGGGCGTTGGCCAGCCGCGCAGTTTCCTCGCGCAGTTGCCTGAGCAACGGCGCCTCGCGCAGGGAGACATCGAGCAGGTAGCGATAGAGGTCGTCGTCGAGGTTCAGGGTGCGATTGGTCATCGATCCTCCCGAAAGTTAATCCACGCGCTCAGCTTGCCAGTGGCCGTTGCGCCCGCCTCAGGGCGTGCCGGCCAGCTCGGGGCCGAGCACGCGCTTGGCCTGCAGGTAGGTACGCTGCCAATAGTTATTGCTCAGGCTGTCCAGGCGCACGGTGCCGCCGCTAGAGGGCGCATGCACGAAGCGCCCCTCACCGACGTAGATGCCGGCATGGCTGACCTGGCGCCCACCATTGGTGGCGAAGAACACCAGGTCGCCGCTCTGCAGGGAATCGGCAGCGACCGTGGGCGCACGCAGGGTGATCAGCTCGCGGGTCGAACGCGGCAGGCGGATGCCGGCGGCATCCCGATAGACGTACCCGATCAGACCGCTGCAGTCGAAACCACCCTCCGGGGTATTGCCGCCGTAGCGGTAGGGAGTACCGACCAGGCCGATGGCGCGGAACAGGACATCCTGGGCATTGCCATTCGCCTCGCCAAGCGGCACCGGCGGCGAGGGGGACGGGGTAGGCGCATGGCCGGCGCAGGCACTGAGCAGCGCGGCGAGCAGCAGTAGCAGGGCGACGCGGGGCGTGGCGGGCATGGGCGAGGCGATCCTGAGCCTTGATGTGGCCTACTCTGCCGAGTCAGGCCACGCTGCGCAACCGGCAGGAAGGGACAATGGCGTCAGGGATGGCGCTCGAGCGCCTCGCTCGGGGCCATGGCCAGGGCGCGCTTGGCCTCGATGAAGCTGCGCCGCCAGTAACGATCGTCCAGGCTGTCGACCCGCACGCCGCCGCTGCGGCGGCTGGCGGAATGGATGAACTGATCGTCGCCCAGGTAGATGCCGGCATGGCTGACACGGCCGCGGCCGTTGGTGCTGAAGAACACCAGGTCACCCGGCTCGAGCTCGTCGCGCTCGACCAGCGGCGCGTCGATGTTGATCATTTCCCGGGTGGAGCGCGGCAGCTGCAGGCCGGCCTCCTCCTTGAACAGGTAACCGATGAAGCCGCTGCAGTCGAAACCCGATTTCGCCGAGCTGCCGCCGAAGCGATAACGGGTGCCGACCAGCGACAGGCCGTGGGACAGGATGCTGTCGGCCAGCTGCGGCAGCTGGTAGGGCTGATCGTCGGTGAGTTCGGCGAGTTCCTGCGCGGTGGGTTCGCCGGTCTCGGCGGGCGTCGCATCGTCCTGCGCCCAGGGGGCGGCGGAGTGGGTGCGCGGAGCGCCCTGATAACCAGCCTGCGGTGGTGCTACCTGGCCGGCACAGGCGGCGAGAACCAAGGTAAGTGCGAGAGGCACGAGGGGTGCGAAGCGCTGAAGCATGGGCACGACCGTGTCGAAATTCTGATGGGGCGCGACTATGCCTAAGCGGGCGTCGATTTGCAATTTCAATCAGGTGAAATGTGACTCAGTAGTTCCGGCAGAACATCCAAGGCGCGCGCCTGCAGATGAACGTCGACGGCGGCGCTCAGGTCGCTGCGGCTGGGGTTGATCTCGACGGTGAAGCCGCCCGCCTGGCGGGTGCGCAACAGCGGTTCGACGATGTAGGGAAAGCTCGCGCTGGTGCCGACGCTGAGTACCACCGCGAAACCCTTGCGCAACTCGCTGTAGAGGCTGTCGATGGCCCGCTCCGGGAGCATCTCCTCGAACAGCACCACCGGCGGGCGCAGGACACCGCCACATTGCCGGCACCTGGGCGGCAGCGGCCGGTTCAGGTGCTCAAGCAACTCAGGGTCCTCGGCGCCACAGGACTGGCAGTACAGCGGCGCCAACTCGCCATGGATTTCGATCAGGCGCTCCGGCGGGCTGCCGGCAGCCCGGTGATAACCGTCGATATTCTGGGTCAGCACCCAGCATTCGGGTTTGCGCCGCTGCAACTCGGCAATGGCGTAGTGGCCAGCATTGGGTTGCGCCCCCAGGCAAGCCCGGCCCAGTTCGGCCAGGTACTTCCAGCACAGCGCCGGGTCGCGCTGCAGCATGGGTCCGGAAAGCGCCGCCTCAATCGGCAAGCCCTCGGCCGTATGGCCATTGTACAGACCGCCGATCCCGCGGTAGGTGGGCAGACCGGAGTCGGCCGACAGGCCCGCGCCGGTGATGACCAGTATCCGTTCGGCCCCCTCGATGGCCCGGGCAACGCGTTCGATCTGCTGCTTCATCGCCTACTCCCCTAGCCCGCGGGCACGCCCTCAATGATTGACGGTATGCGCCAGCATCACCGACAACTGGCACAGCGGCCGGCCACTCTGCGCCTGCCACTGGTTGAAGGCGCTCTGCACGGCAGCCAGGTCCTTGAGGCTGGTCGGCGCCTTGTCGACAATGCCCTGGGCCTTGAGCGCGGTGACCATGTCGTCGGTGGGGATGAAGGTATCCTTGCCGACCATACGCAGCAGACGGGGCGCCGACAGGCCGCCAAGCTGACTGCCGTGCTTGGCCAGGTACTTCCACAGGCCGACGATATCGGTCACCGGCCAGTCGGCGATCAGGGCGCCGAAACTGCCCTTCTCGCGGCGCACATCGAGGACGAACTGGGCATTGCGCGGCACGCTCTTGAGCTTGCCCAGGTGGCGGATCAGGCGGGCATCCTGCATCAGGCTCTCCAGACGCTCGCCGCCCATCAGCACCACCTTGTCCGGATCGAAACCGAAGAAGGCCTGCTCGAAGGCCGGCCACTTGGCGTCGACCAGGCTGTGCTTGAGGCCGGCGCGGAAGATCCGCAGGCTGATCAGCGACAGGTAGCGGTCGTCGCTCAGGGCCCGCAGCTGATCCTCACTGGCCGGCTGTGGCAGCCGTGCCTCCAGCGCCGCGGCCGAGCCGAAGCGGTTCAGGCAATACTCGTTGAGCCATTTGTAGTCGCGCATCGATCCCTCGCCCGTATCGGAGCCTACAGGTTCATCACGTCGACGAAGCGCGGCGTGGCGGTTTCGTCGATCCTCAGGTTCTTGAAATCGAACAGGTTGCGATCGGCCAGCTGCGAGGGCACCACGTTCTGCAGGGCACGGAACATGATCTCGGTGCGCCCGGGGGTCTTGCGCTCCCACTCCTGGAGCATCTCCTTGACCACCTGGCGCTGCAGGTTCTCCTGCGAGCCGCACAGGTTGCAGGGGATGATCGGGAACTGCTTGAGCTGGCTGTAGGCCTCGATATCCGCCTCGTTGCAATAGGCCAGCGGGCGGATCACCACGTTGCGACCGTCGTCGGCGCGCAGCTTGGGCGGCATCGCCTTGAGGCTGCCGCCGTAGAACATGTTGAGGAAGAAGGTCTCGAGGATGTCGTCGCGGTGGTGCCCCAGGGCCATCTTGGTCGCGCCAATCTCGTCGGCGAAGGTGTACAGGGTGCCGCGGCGCAGTCGCGAGCACAGCGAGCAGGTGGTCTTGCCCTCCGGGATCTTCTCCTTGACCACCGAGTAGGTGTCCTTCTCGACGATGTGGTAGGGCACACCGATCGATTCCAGGTATGCCGGCAGCACGTGCTCGGGAAAGCCCGGCTGCTTCTGGTCCATGTTCACCGCGACTATCTCGAACTGGATAGGCGCGACCTTCTGCAGGTACAGCAGCACGTCGAGCAGGGTGTAGCTGTCCTTGCCGCCGGACAGGCAGACCATGACCTTGTCGCCGTCCTCGATCATGTTGAAGTCGGCGATGGCTTCGCCGGCCTGGCGGCGCAGGCGTTTTTGCAGCTTGTTCTGATTGACCGAGAGGGTGCCCATGGTGTGCTGGAATCCGGAGGAGTTGCGAAAGGCTGACATTTTACGCAGAAAGTGCGCGTTGCCCTACCCCGTCGGCGGTGAAGTGATAGGCTCAAAACATGAACGACGCATTCGACCCCGATCTGGAACTGGCCGATCAGATCCTGCTGCTGCTCGATGCGGCCCCCGCTGGGCTCAGCGAGTACGAGCTGATCCAGCAGCTCAAGAGCGGCCACTGCACGCATATCCCCAACCTGCCTTTGCTCGACAAGCTGGTGCTGTTTCGCACCCACTTCCTCGTGTTCAACGCCCTCTATCGCCTGCGCGAACGCCTCTGGGGCGAGCAACGCGCCCACCTGGCGATCAGCCCGCTGTGCATCCAGCTGCTGCCCTATCGGCTCGGTAACGCCGCACTCAGCGAACATGACCCGCTGCGCGACTACTACCTGGACCTGGACAACCTGCGCGACACCAGCGAGGAGGACGTGGAACAGCTGCTCGCCAGCTTCTGGACCCGCATGAACGGAGGCGAGGAAAAACGCGCCGCCCTGGAGCTGTTCGAGCTCGACGACAGCCTGCAAGCCCTCGACCTGGTCATCATCAAGCGCCGCTACCGACAACTGGTCAGCCAGCACCATCCGGATCGCGGCGGCAGCACCGAGCGCCTGCAGACGATCAACAAGGCGATGGAAATTCTAGAGCGCTATTACAACTAACGTTCAGAGACCAATTTGCTCTAACCCGCCTCCCCTCATCTTCTCCAGCTCCTGCCTATACTGCGACATACGGTCGCATAGGTTCGGCCAGGCACCCGGTGGCGCTGTACACGCGCGCCGGGCGCTCCGCTGGGGGGCGACCGTCATAAAAAGAGGAGGTGTCTGGCATGATCCACCACGTTTGGGGGCTCTTCACCCATCCCGACCAGGAATGGCAAGAAATCCGTGGCGAAGAAGAAAGCATCAGCCACATGTATCTCACCCACGTTCTGATCCTCGCGGCAATCCCGGTAATCTCGGCCTTTATCGGCACCACCCAGGTTGGCTGGTCAGTGGGCGATCGAGCGCCGGTGATGCTGACCGAGGCCAGCGCACTACAGATGAGCATCATGTCGTACCTGGCGATGCTGGCCGGCGTTGCCGTCATGGGCGCCTTCATCCACTGGATGGCGCGCACCTATGACGCCAGCCCCAACCTGACCCAATGCATCGTGTTCGCCGCCTATACCGCGACTCCGCTGTTCGTCGGCGGTCTGGCCGCGCTGTACCCACATATGTGGCTAGCCATGGTGGTCGGCACCTTAGCCATCTGCTACACGGTTTACCTGCTCTATGTCGGCATTCCGACCTTCATGAACATTCCCACCGATGAAGGCTTCATGTTCTCCAGTTCGGTGCTGGCGGTAGGCTTGGTGGTGCTGGTGGCGATGATCGCCTCTGCGGTGATCCTCTGGGGCTTCGGGGTCGGCCCGGTCTATACCAGCTAAACACTCAAGCACAACGGCAACTTGCCTCAAGACGAAACCACCGGCCGGTGGTTTCGTCGTTTCAGGGCTGCCGGCCAGGCCCGAGGCGGGCATAATCGCAGGCTTTCCCCTTGGCCTGCGCCCATGCCCGAACAGCTCATCGCCCGTGTCGACGCCTGCTACCAGCTGGCGGAGGCCTTCTTCAAGCGCCCCTTCGCCCGCCCCGAAGTGAGCTTCAAGCTGCGCGGGCAGAAGGCTGGCGTGGCGCACCTGACGGAAAACAGACTGCGCTTCAACCTGCAACTGTACCGGGAAAACCGCGACGACTTTCTCCGCCAGACCGTGGCCCACGAGGTGGCTCACTTGGTCGCCCACCAGCTGTTCGGCCTGCATATCCAGCCCCACGGCGAGGAATGGCAACTGATCATGCGCGGCGTCTATGAACTGCCGCCGCTACGCTGCCACAGCTACGCCGTCCAGCGGCGACAGGTCATGCGCTTCATCTATCGCTGCAGCTGCCCGCAAGGCGAATTTCCCTTCTCGGCCCAGCGCCACGCCATGGTGGCCAAGGGACGGCGCTATTTCTGCCGACGCTGCAAGGTAACCCTACGCTTCAGCGGCGAACAACGCGTCGAATAGGCCCCAGTTAGTGCCCGGCGTCGCCGATCAGCCGCTGGTAGATCGCAAGGTCGCTGTCGGAAAAGCAGCAGAACAGCACCTCGCGAATCCCCGTGAGTTCGCCCAGGGTGGCGCGCACCGTAGCCACGGCGATTCCCGCGGCCTGCTCGACCGGGTAGCCATAGACACCCGTGCTGATCCCCGGAAATGCCAGCGACTGGATGCCCTCGGCCGCCGCCAGCTCCAGCGAACGGCGGTAGCAGGACGCCAGCAGCTCAGCTTCGCCCCGGCCGCCTCCGTGCCAGACCGGGCCGACGGTGTGGATGACATACTTCGCCGGCAACCGATAGCCCTTGGTCAGCTTGGCCTCACCGACCTCGCAGCCGCCCAGGCGACGGCACTCCAGCAGCAGTTCCGGCCCGGCGGCGCGATGAATCGCGCCATCCACTCCGCCGCCACCGAGCAGTGAGCTATTGGCCGCGTTGACGATCGCATCCAGGGCCAGCGTGGTGATATCGGCACGCACGGCTTTGAGTGTTGTGGACATAAGCTCGCTGACCTCCTGCCGGGCGGGCCGTAACGCCCCATGCCCGGCCCTGGTTTCAATAGCCCCAGCATAAGCCGGCCGCGGCCCAGACGGCAGTCGGCAAGCCCGGTACGCCCGCGACAGCTAATACCCATTTCGCATATCGCTCCTAACCATCGGTAATGAGAGGCATTCCGGCCGAATGCTATACTCTGCTCGAATCGCAAGAACCGTGCAGCAGGCTCGCAAGGGTCAAACACATTGGCTGCATTTCTCGGAAAACGGCCACAGGAGGGGGCTGTCGCAAACGCGAGGCGGGAGGTGTGTCATGAATCGACGCTACTACATCAGTGACGATCTCGACGATCTGGAAACCGTCGAGAGTGAACTGGAAGCCAGCGGTATCAATACCGAACAGATTCACGTGCTCAGTGAGAAGGACGCCGAGGTGGAGCATCACCATCTCCATGACGTGCCATCCTTCATGAAGCAGGATGTCGTCCACTCCGGAGAAATAGGCGCGCTGGTCGGCCTGATACTCGCCGCACTGGTGCTCGGCCTCGCCTACTGGCTGGGCTGGACCGCTACTGCGGCAGGCTGGACGCCCTTTGTCTTCCTGGCCATCGTGATTTTCGGCTTCTGCACCTGGGAAGGCGGATTCTTCGGCATCCAGGTACCGAACGCGCACTTCCGCGGCTTCCGGCAGAAGCTCAAGGAAGGCAAGCATGTATTCTTCGTCGATGTCGAGCCCGAGCAGGAGCCGGTGCTGGACCGGGTAGTCGCCCATCACCCAGGGCTGCAACTGGCCGGCAGCGGCGCTGCCGCGCCTCACTGGATAGTGGCCTGGCTGCACCGCTGGCATCAGTTCAAGCGCACCATCTGAGCCCCCCACGCCGGCCAGCCCGCGGAGTCAGGATCCGGGGCTGGCCGTCTGGGTGAAGAACAAGAGTCGACTGAGAAAGACATAGTCGGCCTCGGCGGCCATCAGCCCGATCAATACCAGCAGGCACAACGGCGGCACCAATATGGCGTAGACCATGGCCAGCCGCTCCCAGGCCATGTGCATGAAAATCGACACGATCAGGCCGGCCTTGAGCAGCATGAAGGTGACGATCAGCCCCCACCTGAACAAGCCCTGGAAGTGGAAGTAGTCGACCAGGTACGACAGGGTACTGAGGACGAACAGCAATCCCCAGATCTTCAGGTACAGGCCGATGGGGTGCTGCTGGCCCTGTGCATGTTCCATCGTCCTTCCCTCCCCCTGTGCCTTACCACAGGTAGAAAAACGCAAAGATGAACACCCACACCAGGTCGACGAAGTGCCAGTACAGACCGGCTATCTCGACGTTCTGGTAGTTCCCCGAGCGTTCGTAGTCGCCACGCAGCACCTTGATGGCCACGATGCTCAGGTAGATGACGCCAATCGACACATGCAGGCCGTGGAAGCCGGTGATCATGAAGAAGCTCGCGCCAAATTGCGCCGCCCCCATGGGGTTGCCCCAGGGACGCACGCCTTCGGCGATCAGCTTGCTCCACTCGAACGCCTGCATGCCGACGAACGTCAGGCCGAAGGCCGCGGTCGCCAGCATCAGAGCGGCGGTTCTGGCCCGGTCGCGGCGGTAGGCGAAGTTCACCGCCATGGCCATGGTGCCGCTGCTGCTGATCAGCACGAAGGTCATGATGGCGATCAGGATCAGCGGAATCTCGGCCCCGCCAATGGTCAGGGCGAACACCTCGCTGGGATTTGGCCAGGGCACGGTGCTGCTGATGCGCACCGACATGTAGCCGGTCAGGAAGCAGGTGAAGACGAAGGTGTCGCTGAGCAGGAAGATCCACATCATCGCCTTGCCCCAGGGCACCTGCTTGAAGGCATCCTTGTCCGAGGACCAGTCACCGGCGATGCCCTGCCAGCCGCTGCTCGAGGCGACAGAGGAGGACGCAGGCGATCCGTCGTTGGCGGTCATGACCTCACCTCAGGCCGCACAGCGCGGCGATGGCTTGATAGGTTTGCGGCGTGCTGGTGAGCAGGGCGAACAGCACCAGCCAGAGGGCCAGCAGGTAGTGCCAATAGATGGCGCACAACTCGACGCCGGCGCTCAGTTGCGCCAGCGGCAGGCGACGCAGGAACTTGGCGAGGATCCAGGCCCAGGCCACCAGCCCCCCCAGCAGGTGCAGGCCATGCAGGCCGGTCAGCAGATAGAAGAAGCTGGTGGCGGGGTTGCCGGAGACCACATAGCCCCAGGCGGCAAACCGCTGCCAGACCCATAGCTGCCCCAACACGAAGGCCATCGCGAACACGCCGCCGAGGGTGAAACCCGCCAGCGTCGCCCAGGGGCGGCCGTGACGGGCGGCCAGCCGCGCCGCTTGCAGGGCGATGCTGGCTGCCAGCAACAGGGCCGAGTTGAGCCACAGCGGCCAGGGATCGGCCAGAGGCGCCAGGGGCTCGGTCAGGGGCTGCCAGTCGGCCACCTGCGAGCGGGCGATAAAGGCGACCAGGAACAGGAAGAACAGCGTACTGACCACTACCAGCAACAGGCGCAGCCCGGCCCGGGCCACCCGCGCCCTGTCCAGGGTCTCGCTCGCCAGGCCGTCGCGCGCGCCGGGATCCCAGCTGCCCCCGGGCTCGGCGTCGGCCGCGTCGCGCAGCAGCAGCCTGTTCATGGCTTGGCCGCCGCCCGGCTGTTGTGCGGCAGCCGGCGCATTCCTTCCAGGGCCTCGTCGGAGACCGTCTGCGGGACGAAGTCCTGCTCGATGCCCGGCACGCTGTAGTCATAGGCCCAGCGGTGCACGACCGGTAGCTTGGCACCCCAGTTGCCATGCGCCGGCGGGGTCTGCGGGGTCTGCCACTCCAGGCTGGTGGCGCCCCAGGGGTTGCTGCCGGCCGGCTTGCCGTTGACGGCGCTCCAGGCCAGGTTGAACAGAAACAGCAACTGGGCGACACCGACGGTCAGCGCCGCCACCGTGATGAAGGCATTCAGGTCCTGCGCCGACTGCGGGATGAACGCGTAGTTCTCATAGGCGTAGTAGCGCCGCGGCATGCCCAGGAATCCCAGGTAGTGCATGGGGAAGTAGATGGCGTAGGTGCCGAGGAAGGTGATCCAGAAATGCAGCTTGCCCAGGCGCTGGTTCATCATTCGCCCGGTGATCTTCGGGTACCAGTGGGTGATGGCGCCGAATACCACCAGGATCGGCGCGACGCCCATGACCATGTGGAAATGGGCGACCACGAAGTAGGTGTCCGACAGCGGGATGTCGACGATCACGTTGCCGAGGAACAGCCCGGTCAGGCCGCCGACCAGGAAGGTGACGATGAAGGCCAGGGCGAACAGCATGGGCACGGTCAGGTGGATGTCGCCGCGCCACAGGGTCAGCACCCAGTTGTAGACCTTGAGCGCGGTCGGCACCGCGATGATCAGGGTGGTGGTGGCGAAGAAGAAACCGAAATAGGGGTTCATCCCGCTGACATACATGTGGTGCGCCCAGACCACGAAGCTGAGCACGCCGATGGCGACTATGGCCCAGACCATCATGCGGTAGCCGAAGATGTTCTTGCGCGCATGGGTGCTGATCAGGTCGGAGACCAGGCCGAAGGCCGGCAGCGCCACTATGTAGACTTCCGGATGGCCGAAGAACCAGAACAGGTGCTGGAACAGGATCGGGCTGCCGCCCTGGTGCTCGAGCGGCTGGCCCAGGGAGATGATCGCCGGCATGAAGAAGCTGGTGCCCAGCAGCTTGTCGAACAGCATCATCACCGCGCTGACGAACAGCGCCGGAAAGGCCAGCAACGCCAGGATCGAGGCCATGAAGATGCCCCACACCGACAGCGGCATGCGCATCAGGGTCATGCCGTGGGTACGCGCCTGCAGCACCGTGGTTACGTAGTTGAGGCCGCCCATGGTGGCGGCGACGATGAAGATCGCCAGCGAGATCAGCATCAACACGATGCCCCAATCGGTACCCGGCGAGCCGGGGGTGATCGACTGCGGCGGGTAGAGGGTCCAGCCGGCGCCGCTGGGTCCGCCGGGCACGAAGAAACTGGCCAGCAGCACGATCACCGAGAGCAGGTAGAACCAGTAGCTGAGCATGTTGACGTAGGGGAACACCATGTCCCTGGCACCGACCATCAGCGGGATCAGGTAGTTGCCGAAGCCCCCGAGAAACAGCGCCGTCAGCAGGTAGATGACCATGATCATGCCGTGCATGGTCATCGCCTGGTAATAGGCGTTGGCATCCATGAAGTCGAGACTGCCGGGGAAGCCTATCTGCAGGCGCATCAGGCCGGACAGCACCAGGGCGACCAGGCCGACGAATATCGCGGTCAGCGAATACTGGATGGCGATGACCTTGTGATCCTGACTCCAGATATAGCGCGTCAGGAAGCTGCCCGGTTCGTGCAGCAGTGCGGATTCAGCCTGTTCCGCATAGGCCATCGGATCACCCTCCTGGTGAAGTCTCGGGGGTACTTCCGCCTGCTTACTGCACCTCTTCCGACTCCACCTTGCCCGCATCGGTGCCGGCATTCGCTGTGGATTTGATAAAAGCGATCAGCGCGTTGACGTCCTCATCGTCCAGGGAAAAGGCCGGCATGATGGCGGCATAACCTTTGACGACTTGGCTGTTGGGGTTAAGGATAGACGCTTTTAGATAGGCCTCATCGACTTTGACCTGGCCGCCGTCGGTGAGAATTTCCGTCTTGCCATACAGCCCCTGCCAGCTCGGCCCGACCCGCGGACTGCCATCGACGCTGTGGCAGGCCAGGCAGCCGAGCGACTCGGCCAGCTGCCGCCCCTTGGCCGCCAGATCGGCGGTTGCGTCGTTCGCCGCGGCGCCCTTGCGCCCTTCGGCGCTCAGCGACTTGATCAGGGCCACCAGGGCGTCCAGTTCATCCTCGTTGAAGGAATAGGCCACCATCACCGGCGGGTAACCCTCGACCAGCTTGGCCTTGGGCGCGAGGATCGACTCCTTCAGGTAGGCCTCGTCGACCTGCACGCTGGAGCCATCGGCCAATCGTTCGGTGCGCCCGAACAGGTCCTTCCAGCTCGGACCGAGGCTGGCACTGCCATCCTGGCTATGGCAAGCCTGGCAACCGGAATCCGCCGCCAGTTGCCGACCCTTCTCCACCAGTTGATCGCGCCCGGGCCTGGCCGCGGCCGCCAGGGTCTGGGCGAAGGTCGGCTGCGCGCCGAGCCAGCGGGCGAAGGCTTCCGGGGTCTGCACGCGCATGTGCCCGCGCATGTTGTAGTGGCCGACGCCACAGAACTCGGCGCAGAGAATCTCGTACTCGCCCGCCTCGGTGGGGGTGAACCAGAAGTGCGACACCATGCCCGGCACCATGTCCATCTTGCTGCGGATCTGCGGGATATAGAAATTGTGCAGCACGTCCTTGGAACGCAGCAGCACCTTCACCGGCCGGCCGAGCGGCAGGTGCACCTGGTTGCCCTTGACCAGGACATCATCCTGCCCGGCCGGGTCGTCACGATCGAGGCCGAAGGGGTTCAGCGCGTCGACGAACCTGATGTCCGTGCGGCCGAGCTGGCCGTCTGCGCCGGGGAAGCGAAACGCCCACTGCCATTGCTGGGCGAGGACTTCGAGGACATGGGCCGTCTTGGGCACCCGGACGAAGTCGTCATACACCACCAGCCCCGGGGCCAGCATGCCGACGATCCCCAGCGTGGTGATCACCACCAGCCAGCCTTCCAGCTTCTTGTTCTCCGGCTGGTAGTCGGCGCGCCGGCCGGCCTTGTGCCGGTAGCGCAGCACCGCCACGACCATGAACAGAGTCACCGCGACGAAGAACGCCCCGGTGATGCCCAGGGTGAGCACCAGGGTGGTGTCGATCGAGCCCCAGTTGGAGGCCGGCGGGGTCACCTGCCAGGGGCTGAGGAAGTGAAACAGCACCGATGCGACGACGATCAGTATCAAGACAATCGCTATTGCCATAGCCCGTTCATCCCGTTCTGTCGTCCCTGCGCGTTGAATTCGGCCCCTACTGCAGAATGCTCACCCCACGGCATCGTCTTCGTTCGATCGCCCAGCGCCCGGCGGCGCGATCAGTCGCAAGTATAGTGCACCGCCCCGCAGGCGCCGGCCCTAGGCTACCACCTTGGCGGCCCTGAGGGCGGCGATACGCTCGGCCGAGCAGCCCAGCTCGCGCAGCACCTCCTCGGTGTGCGCCCCGATCGGCGCGCCTATATGCCGGGGTGCCGGCAAGCCCGCGGAAAACTTGATCGGGCAGGCGATCTGCTGCTGCGCGGCCTGGCCAGCGCGCGGCACCTCGGTGACCAGTTCACGGGCCTTGAGCTGCGGGTGCTCGACCGCCTCGGACAGGCTGAGCATCGGCTCGACGCAGGCATCCAGGTCGGCGAACAGCTGTAGCCACTCGGCGAAGTCGCGCTTCTCGAACTCGATCTCGATCTCGCGCTTGAGCGCCTGCTGATCTTCGCGGCTGGGCGGCAGCCCCAGCGCGGCCAGCTCCGGGCGGCCGATGGCGGCGCACAGTTGCTGCATGAACTGCGGCTCCAGGCTGCCGACCGAAAACCAGCGACCGTCGCGGGTGCGGTAGTAGTCGTAGAAGCTGCCACCGTTGAGCGCCTGGCTCTCCATCTGCGGCTCGACCCCGGCGGCCAGGAAACCGGCCCCGGCCATGCCATGCAGGGCGAAGGCGCAGTCGGTCATGCTCACATCGACCCGCTGGCCCTCCCCCGTCACCTGACGCTGGATCACCGCCGCCAGCAGGCCCATCACCCCGTGCAGCGAGCCGCCGGCGATATCCGCCAGTTGCACTCCCAGCGGCAAGGGGCCGCTGTCGCGGCGGCCGGTGTAGCTGGCAACGCCGGCCAGGGCCAGGTAGTTGATGTCGTGGCCGGCGCGGTCCCGGTAGGGCCCGGTCTGGCCGTAGCCGGTGATCGACACATAGATCAAGCGGGGGTTGATCGCCCTGAGCGCCTCGTAGCCGACGCCGAGCTTGTCCATCACCCCGGGGCGGAACTGCTCCAGAACGATGTCGTAGTCGGCAACCAGCTGCTTGACCAGCTCCACCGCCTCGGGCTGCTTCAGGTCCAGGGCGATGCAGCGCTTGTTGCGGTTGAGGTAGGCATGGCTGGCCGAGACGCCGCCGTCGTGCGGCGGCAGCACCCGGACCAGATCGGTACGGGTCGGCGACTCGATGCGCAGCACCTCGGCGCCCATGTCGGCCAGCAGCAGCGAGGCGAACGGCCCGGGCAGCAGGGTGGAGAAATCGAGAACCTTCAGGGAGGACAGCGGGCCTTGCATGGTGGCTCCTTGGATCGATAGCGCTACTGGGCAAAGTATAAGGAAAGCGTCCGACGCTCCGCTCAGAGCTTCATGCCGCGGCTGATGATCTCCTTCATGATCTCCGAGGTGCCGGCGAAGATGCGCTGGATGCGCGCGTTCGCGTACATCTTGCAGATCGGGTACTCCCACATGTAGCCCCAGCCGCCATGCAGCTGCACGCCCTCGTCGACCACCTTGCCGAGCAGCTCGGTGGTGAACAGCTTGGCTTCGGCGGCGACCTCCGGGGTCAGCTTGCGCTCGTTGTGATCGAGCACGCAGCGGTCGACGAACACCTGAGCCACGTCGACCTGGGTGCGCATCTCTGCCAGCTTGAAGCGGGTGTTCTGGAAGTGCGCGATCGGCCGGTCGAAGGCCGTGCGCTGCTTCACGTAGTCGATGGTCGCCTGCAGCGCCGCCTCGGCACCGGCCACCGCGCCGCAGGCATTGGTCAGGCGCTCCTGGGCGAGCATGTTCATCAGGTAGAAGAAGCCGCCCTTGGCGTCGCCCAGCAGGTTTTCCTTGGGCACCTTGACGTTGTTGAAGAACAGCTCAGCGGTGTCCTGGCTGTGCATGCCCAGCTTCTTCAGCTTCTTGCCGCGCTCGAAACCGGGCATGCCGCGCTCGACCAGGAACAGGCCCATGGCGTGCTTGTTGGCCGGGTCGGTCTTGGCCGCCACTATCACCAGGTCGGCCAGCAGGCCGTTGGAGATGAACACCTTGGAGCCGTTGAGTTCGTAGTGGTCGCCCTTGTCCACTGCCGTGGTGCGCATGCCGGCCAGGTCGGAGCCGGCGCTCGGCTCGGTCATGGCCACGGCGAGAATGGTCTCGCCGCGGATGATCCCCGGCAGCCAGCGCGCCTTCTGCTCGGCGTTGCCGTACTCGGCGATATAGGGCCCGCACAGCGCCGAATGCAGCGGTAGCATGAACCCCGCCTCGTTGATCCGCGCCAGCTCCTCGGCCATGATCTGCTCGTAGCGAAAATCCTTGAGTCCGGCGCCGCCGTACTGCTCGTCCGCCCAGGGCAGCAGGAAGCCCATCTCGCCGGCCTTGCGCCACACCTCGCGGCTGACCACCCCGGCCTCCTCCCATTGCTCCTGATACGGCAGCACCTCCTTGTCGAGAAAGGCGCCGAAGGCATTGCGAAACAGGTTGTGCTCGGTGTCGAAGAGGGTGCGCTGCATGTGGGTTTGCTCCTTGGGCTGAACGCGTCATCCAGAGTAGGCGCCAGGTCGCGGGCGCCTCAATGACCCCAACGCTCAGCCTGAATTGACCCATTCGCTCGGCCGGCTTGTCCTCATCGCCCCCGGCTGCCTACCATCTAGCCACCTTCGAGGAGCCGTCATGCGCGAACGCACCATCGCCAGCCATTTCGTCCGCGCCGCCCTGCGCGGGGCCGAACATCAGGGATACGACTGCCTGCCGCTGCTGCGCCAGGCCGGCATCCAGCCCGCCGTGCTGGAGGAGCCGCGCGCACGGGTCGCCCCGGAGCAGTTCGCCCGCCTGATCCAGTTGCTCTGGGAGTTCCTCGACGACGAGTACCTGGGCTTCTGCCACCAGCCGAGCAAGCGCGGCACCTTCGCCATGATGTGCCACGCGATCATCCACTGCCGCTCGCTGGAAAAAGCCCTCAGCCGCGGTGCGCTGTTCTACGGGCTGTTCGCCGAGGCGCCGACCATCACCCTCAGTCGCGAAGGCGACTGGGCGCGCCTGTCGGTGGACGACTCGACCCTGTGGGACCCGGATCATTTCCTGGTGGAAAGCCTGCTGGTGATCTGGCACCGCCTGGCCAGCTGGCTGATTGGCCAGCGCATCCGCCTGGAGGCGACCAGCTTCGCCTATGCCGAGCCGGCCCACGCCGGCGAGTACGACCTGCTGTTCCCCGGCCCGCGCCATTTCGCCGCCCCCGGCACCAGCCTGCTGTTCCATGCGCGCTACCTGAGCATGCCGCTGCTGCAGGACGAGCGCACCCTCAAGCAGTTCCTCGAATATTCGCCGGCCGACCTGCTCGCCCGTCCGGATGGCGGCGACAGCCTGATCAGCCAGATTCGCCGCCTGCTCGGCCGCGACTGCAGCAGCTGGCCGGACCTCGAGGCGGTCGCCCAACAGCTACACATGAGCCCGCAGACCCTGCGTCGCCACCTGCGCGAGGAGGATTCGAGTTTTCAGGAACTGAAGGATCACCTGCGCCGCGACCTGGCGATCTACCACCTGGGCCGCGACGAGCTGTCGATCCAGGCCATCGCCGAACAGCTCGGCTTCTCCGAACCCTCGGCCTTTCACCGGGCGTTCAAGAAATGGACCGGCCTGACGCCGGGGGCCTATCGGGCGCAGGAAGGCTGAACGCACTCAACGGCGATGCGATGGATCGAGCGCGGCCTTGTTGAAGGCACGCGGCAATCGCTACTCATCGAGGCTCAGGCACTGCGCCAGCCCCCTGACCCTGCCTCCCATCCAAGCGCCAGCGTCTCCTGCGGCGCGCAATCCATGTCCCTTTCCCGCTGATGTCTCCCCAGCCAGGACAACTGGCTATAGAGAAAAGCGGCGCGGCCCAGGCCTGATTCTGGGTGGAGGCGGAGACATGCCGACCCACAGCGAGATCAGATAGAAAAGACTCGACCTCCGCCGCCCCCATCTCCTGCGGATGACAATAGCGGTGAAACCGAATAAAGCGCCTGCCCCCTCGCAATAGACGCGCTCGGTCTGGATCCAGTAGTGTCTCAGGCGAATCTGCTCGCGCATCTGATCGAGCAACCGGGGCTTGTCGTCCAACTCCCTTATACGGTCACTCGACCGCTGCAACGCCCGGCCTAGAAAGGGATTGAGAAGAGAACACGGAATGTTATCCACCACGCCGGCAAGAGCGTTATCTGTAGTGGTCTACTGATCCCGGACACCGATTTAGGCGAAAATCCTCGCCGTGAGAGAGGTGTCTGATGAGCAAACAACGACGTACGTTTTCCGCCGAGTTCAAACGCGAGGCAGCCGCCTTGGTGC
>NZ_JBFTEG010000008.1:0-198136 GCF_041027545.1 Pseudomonas zhanjiangensis
GGATGACCCGCTTTCATGGCGTGGCCACCCGCTACCTCCCCAATTACCTGGGCTGGCGCCGCATGCTTGAGCGCTACCAGCAAAGCATTCGGCCAGTTCACTGCATCCAGGAGGCGGTAGGACGCACCGCGCAACACGCTATTGGGACATAGCCATAAAAAAGGGCAAGCATGCCAGGCATGCTTGCCCTCTACTTTTCCACGGCCGCCTACCCGGCCGTGGTCCAGTTCGTTGCAATCAGAAGTGGTATTTGACCAGGGCCTGTACGGCCGTCTGATCGAAACCATCGGTGCTGCCGTCGATGGGCTTGATGCCGTACTTGTTGTGCCACATGTTCAGCTCGGTACCGACGTAGAGCTTGCGCTCCTTGCCGAACAGCGCCTTGCCGGCGTCCCACTTGACCTGGATCGAGGAGCCGACCGAGGTCTGGGTGCCGGCGTCCTTGGACGGCGAGCGCCAGTCGACATAGCCGTCGATCACGAAATCCTGCTCGCCGATGGCGAAGGGGTAGGCGCCGGCCACGGTCAGCTGGGTGGCGTAGCCGTTACCCGCATCGCTGGCTTTGAAGTCATGATCGAAGAAGATGTGGTTGTTGATCTTGACCCGGTACAGGTTGGTCTGCAGGAAGGCGAAGCCGGGTACGTCCCAGTCGAAGCCCAGGCCGTACAGGTAGTTCTCGGTGCCGGGGCCGCCGTTGCCTTTTTCGTAGGTGAACGCCGCCTTGACGTCTTTCAGCGGGCCGGCGGACAGGTCCTGGCCGCTCAGCCAGCTGAGGCTGACCCGCGGGGAGAACTCCATGTAGTAGAAGTTGCTCTTGTCCTTGACCTCGAGGTTGCCGAAGTTGCTCCCGCGGTACTGCAGGTTGTCGGCATCGATGTAGTCGAGGAAGAAGAAGGCATCGCCCCAGACCCAGCCGCTGGCGTGCTCGAAGGTGTAGGTGGTCTGCGAGCGCTGCTCCTCGCCGTTGAAGTTCAGACGCTGGAAATTGCTGCCGTTGAGGTAGGTCAGGCTGTTGTCTTGCCAGAACAGGGTGTCGCCGGCGAGGGCCTGCTGGCCGCCGAGCAGGCCGGCAGAAAGCGCAATGCAGTGAGGCAGATGCTTCAGTTTCATCGGGTTTTCCTTATTTTTGGACTTACAGGGGTTCTCGGCCCTGCGGCGAACCGCAGGGCCGTACGGGAATAGCAGGGACAAGTCAGCTGGCCGGGTTGGCCGAGCTCAAGCCATCGCCGGGAGCCAGCGACGCTTGCTCGGGCTCGGCGTCCTGCGAGTTTTGCAGCACGCTGTGCAGATGGGCCTCGGGGTCGTAGTCGTTTTCTTCCAGCGCCTGATGCTCTTCGGGCAGGAAGAAGTTCAGCAGGATGGCGCTGAAGGCGCCGATGGTGATCGGCGAGCCGAAGATGTTCTTCAGGGCGTCGGGCATCTGCGACAGCGCCTCGGGTACGCCGGCCACGCCCAGGCCGAGGCCGAGGGAGATGGCCACGATCATCACGTTGCGCCGGTGCAGGCCGGCCTCGGTGAGGATCTTGATCCCGGCCACGGCGACGGTGCCGAACATGATCAGGGTGGCGCCGCCGAGCACCGGCTTGGGCATCAGTTGCAGCACCGCACCGACCGTCGGGAACAGGCCGAGCAGGACCAGGATGGCGGCGATGTAGAAGGCCACGTAGCGGCTGGCCACGCCGGTCAGCTGGATCACTCCGTTGTTCTGGCTGAAGGTGGTCATCGGCAGGCTGTTGAACATGGCCGCGAGGGCCGAGTTGCAGCCGTCGGCCAGCACCCCGGACTTGATCCGGCGCAGGTACAGCGGGCCACTGACCGGCTGCTTGGAGATGATCGAGTTGGCGGTCAGGTCGCCGGCGGTCTCCAGCGGGGTGATCAGGAAGATCACCGCGATGGGCACGAAGGCCACCCAGTCGAAGCTGAAGCCGTACTTGAACGGCACGGGCACGCTGACCAGCGGCACTTCGGCCATGTTGGCGAAGTCCACCTGGCCGTTGAACCAGGCGACGGCGAAGCCCAGGGCCAGGCCGACGATCACCGCCGACAGGCGCACCGATTGCGACTGGAAGCGGTTGAACACGACGATGGTGCCCAGCACCAGGCCGCCCAGGGCCAGGTGGTGCAGGGCACCGAGGTCCGGCGCGCCGAAGCCGCCGGCGATGTCGGTCATCGCCACCTTGATCAGCGACAGGCCCATCAGGCAGATGATGGTACCGGTGACCACCGGGGTGATGACCCGGCGCAGCCTGTTGATGAACTGGCTGAAGGCGATCTCGACGAAGGCGGCGCAGAAGCACACGCCGAAGATGGTCGAGAGGATCTCCTCCTCGCTGCCGCCGCGGCCCTTGACGATGAAGCCGGCGCTGAGAATCACGCTGAGGAAGCCGAAGCTGGTGCCCTGCAGGCACAGCAGGCCGGAACCTATGGGGCCGAAGCGCCTGGCCTGGACGAAGGTGCCGAGGCCGGAGACGAACAGCGCCATGCTCACCAGGTAGGGCACATGGGCACCGAGGCCGAGCACGTTACCGATGATCAGGGTGGGGGTGATGATGCCGACGAAGCTGGCCAGTACGTGCTGCAGGGCGGCGAACAGGGCCGGAGCGAGCGCCGGACGGTCGTCCAGTTGGTAGATCAGGTCACTGCCGCCTGCGGACGGAGTGGTGGCGGGGGTGGTGCGTGTCGTGGTCATCTCAGAGCCTGCCAGTTGTTTTTATATGGTCATGGGCTTGCATGAGGCTTCACGGCGCCTCTTCCTGATCGAATAAGCTGTCCGATCGGTCAGGATGTGGCGACTATACAACCTGTCGACAAGGTAAAAAACAATTTATTTGTAAATTGTGCACAAAAATGCCGGCCGGCATCTCTGGCATGCTGTCGAGGGGGAGGGCGAGGGCGAGGGTGGAGGCCGGCGCCGTGCGCCGGGGGTCAGCTGCCCGGTTGCAGGCCGCGGGCGACGTGCTCGGCCAGGCCGGTGCCGGCCTCGCTCATGGTCAGGTAGGTGCGGTCGGCGCCGGCGGCCTGGATGCGCTGGGCGATGTCTTCGTACATGGCATGGGAGACGATCAGCCCGGTGAAGCCGCGTTCGCGCAGCTTCTGGGTGGAGATGACCTTGGCCTCCTGGTCGTTCATGGCCAGGATCACCGCCTCGACCGCCGGCATCTCCAGGCGCTGCCAGAACATCTGGTCCTCGGCGTCGGCGAACTGCACGCGGCGCCCGGCCTGGGCACTGAGCTCGATCATGCCCGGGTCGGAGTCCAGGCTGAACAGCTTGAAGCCCTTGTCCTTGAGGTGGTCGTAGGCGGCGCGGCCGGTGCGGCCCATGCCGATGATGAGGATCTGCGCATCGCCGAGGGAGATCGGCTGTTCGTCCGGGTGGCGGATGTCGCGCTCCAGGGGAATCAGGCGCCTGGCCAGGCGCTCGTAAAGCGGGTGGGCGATGCGGTTCAACTGGGCGGAGATGACCAGTGACAAGGCCATGGTCAGCGCCAGCGGGATGGTCCACTGCGGCAACACCACGCTGGTCACGATCAGGCCGAACTCGCTGTAGTTGGTCAGGCTGACGCTGGTAAGGAAGGCACTGCGCGCGCGCAGGCGGAAGATCAGGAACAGGCCGAAGAACAGCACGCCCTTGAGCGGCAGCAGCAGCGACATCAGCAGGGCGAAGATCAGCGCATCGCCGTCCGGCAGGCCGCCGATGCCGATCTGCAGGAAGAAGCCGACCAGGAACATTTCCTTGATGCTCCACAGCGAGTTGGACAGCTCGACCGCGCGCTTGTGCTTGGCCAGCAGGGCGCCGAAGGCCAGGGCGCCGAGCTCCGAACTAAGGCCGAGCAGCTCGAAACCATAGCCACCGACCACCAGGGCCAGCAGCAGCCCCAGCAGCACCATCAGTTCCTCATGGCCGCTGGCGTCCAGCAGGCGGAACAGCAGCGGCCGCAGCAGCGGCAGGGCGAAGACCAGCAAGGCCCAGGGCGAAGGGATATCACCGCCGGCCAGGCTCATCACCACCAGGGCGATCAGGTCCTGGATGATCAACACGCCGATCGCCACCCGGCCGTGGAAGGCGCGCAGCTCGCGCTTGCTTTCCAGCACCTTGGCCGCCAGCACCGTGCTGGAAAAGGACAGGGCGATGGCCAGCAGCAGGCCCTGTTGCCAGGGCATGTCCACCAGCAGGAGTACGGCCGGCAGGAAGATCAGGCTGGACAGGGCGAAGTGCAGCAGGCCGCCGCCGATGACTTCGCGCCTGACCAGGTTGCTCAGCTTGAGCTTGAGGCCGACGGTGAACAGCAGCAGGAGTACGCCGACGTGGGCGATATGGGTCAGTGCCGCGCTGTCGTGCGGACCGATGCCCAGCCGTTCGCCGAGCGCCGCCAGGGCGAAGCCGGCGCCGAGGTAGCCGACCAGTGGCGGCAGGCCATAGGCGCGCGCCGCCAGTCCCATGATGAAGGCGAAGGCGATCCAGGTGGCTTCGATCATTGGCTGTCCTTTGTCGGCGTGACGCATGGGGTCGAGGCCGCATTGTACCGGGCTGGCAGAAGGCTATGTCTAGCGCGGGGTGCCTGGAGGCAAGGACGAACTGGCCGGACATGAAAAAGCCCGCATGGAGGCGGGCTTCGAGGCAGGGCAGGCCAGGCCTGCCGGAGACGGCACTCAGTCGATCTGGGCGCCCTGGGCGATCCAGGCGCCGATCAGCTCGCGCTCCTCGGTGGTCATCTGGGTGATGTTGCCCAGCGGCATGATCTGGCTGGCGACAGCCTGAGCCTCGATCTTCGCCGCCAGCTGATGGATCTGTTGCGGGCTGTCGAACATCACCCCGGCAGGTGCCGAGCTGAACATCGGGCTGCTCGGGCTGGCCGAATGGCACACGGTGCAGCGCTCCTGAATCACGCTGTTGACCTTGGCAAAGTCGCTGCCGGCGCTTGGCGCGGCTGCTGCAGCCGAGTCGCTGACCTCCACCTTGGCCACGGTGGCGGCAGGCGTGCTGCTCGCTGCAGCGACCGGGGCGGCGCTCGGTGCCTGGCGTACCGGTGCGGTGACGTAGGCCAGGCAGATCATGCCCAGGGCGGCGGCCGGCAGGGTCCAGGCGAACCTGTTGCTGTCGTGGCGGGTGTTGAAGTAGTGGCGCACCAGCACGGCCAGGATGGCGATGCCGGCCAGGATCAGCCAGTTGTATTGGCTGCCGTAGGTGCTCGGGAAGTGGTTGCTGATCATGATGAACAGCACCGGCAGGGTGAAGTAGTTGTTGTGCCGCGAGCGCAGCAGGCCCTTGGCCGGCAGGCGCGGGTCCGGGGTGGTGTTCTCCTCGATCGCCTTCACCAGGGCGCGCTGGGCCGGCATGATGGTGAAGAACACGTTGCCGACCATGATGGTGCCGATGATGGCGCCGACATGGATGTAGGCCGCGCGACCGCTGAAGATCTGGCTGAAGCCATAGGCCGCCGCGATCAGCAGGACGAACAGCACCGCACCGAGCAGGGCCGGTTGCTTGCCCAGGGCCGAGTCGCAGAGGAAGTGGTAGGCCACGTAGCCCGCCACCAGCGAACCGAGGCCGATGGCGATGGCGACGGCCGGGGCCATGTCACTGCCCGGGGCGATCAGGTAGAGGCTGGGGTTGAGGTAGTAGACCACCATCAACAGGGCCACGCCCGACAGCCAGGTGAAGTAGGCCTCCCACTTGAACCAGTGCAGGTTGTCCGGCATCTTCGGTGGGGCCAGCTTGTATTTTTCCAGGTGGTAGATGCCGCCGCCGTGGATCGCCCAGAGGTCGCCGGCCAGGCCGTCGCGTGGGTTCACCCGGTTGAGGTTGTTCTCCAGCCAGACGAAATAGAAGGATGCGCCGATCCAGGCGATGCCGGTGATCATGTGGATCCAGCGGATGCCCAGGTTCAGCCATTCAGTCAAATGTGCTTCCACAGTGTTTACCTCTTACCCGGTACCGGCAGGCCGGCGCCGGGCTTCTCTTATTGGTGGGGGTCGAGCAGTAACTGCTCTTGCTCGGTAAAGAAATGCTCATCGCAGTTGTTGCCGGAGCCACTGCGATCAACCACCAGGAAGTCATCCCGCTTTTCGATCGTCAGCACCGGGTGGTGCCAGACGCCGCGATGGTAATTAATGCCCTGCCTGCCGTTGCTGCGGAAGGCGCGGACCAACTCTGATGCAGGTGCATCGCCAACTGGCGCGACCACGATCAGAAAGGGGTGGCCGAGCAGCGGCACGAAGGCCTGGCTGCCCAGCGGATGGCGCTCCAGCATGCGCACGGTCAACGGCATCTGCAGCGCCTCGGCGCTGAAGATGCTGATGATGGCCCTGTCCTCGGGCAGGGCGGTCTCCACCGTGGCCAGCTTGTGGTAGCGGCGGGTGGAGCCGTTGTTGATCATGAAGAACTCGCTGCCCTCGGTCTCGATGACGTCGCCAAAGGGGGCGAAGGCTTCTTTGCTCAGGGGCTCGATGATCAGTTTGCGCATGTCGGTCTACTTGTTCTCTGTTGCGTGATGCCCCGGCTGTCAGCCGGGGGCCATGGCCTTACTTGCTGACTTTGCCGAACAGGCGCAGGCGGCTGATGCCCCCGTCGGGGAACACGTTGACGCGCACGTGAGTGATCGGGCCGAGGGCGTTGATCTGCTCGACGAACTCGTGCTCGGCGTGCATCGAGAGCTTCTGGCTGGGCAGCAGTTCGCGCCAGAACAGGCTCTGGGTCTCGATCTGCGCGTCGGTGCCGCCCTTGACGAAGGCGCCCTGGATCGAGCAGCTGTCCGGGTAGTTGCCCTTGAAGTGCAGGGTGTCGACGACGATGCGCTCGATCTCGCCCGGGTGGCCGAGGGCGACGATGACCCAGTCGTTGCCGGGGGTGCGCCGGCGCGCGGTTTCCCAGCCGTCGCCCATGTTGACGCCGCGGCCCGGGTTGAGGATGTTGCTCATGCGGCCGAAGTGCTCATCGGAGCAGGCCAGCGCGCGGCCACCATTGAGCGCGGCGGCCAGGTCGACCTGCTCGTTGTCGCCGACATTGCTCCAGTCGCGGAACGGCACGCCGTAAACGCGCAGGCGCGCCACGCCGCCATCGGGATAGATATTGAAGCGCAGGTGGGTGAAGGCCTGGGCGTTGTCGATCTCGTGGTAGTGGTGACTGTTGCCTTGCAGGGTCACCGCCGGCAGCACCTCGCTCCAGACGGTGGCGTCGGTCGGATCGCCGTCGGCGACGAAGCAGCCCTCCAGTGAGGCCGATGGCGGGAAGTTGCCGGTGAAGTGGCTGGTATCGATGTCCACGCCCTTGATCGAGCCCGGCACGCCGAGGCGGATTACCGCGTAGTCGTAGCCCTCGAAGCGCTTGCGCCGCGACTCCCAGCCGTCCATCCACTTGCCGTTGTCGTCGAACACGCCTTCCTTCCATACCGCGGGGGTCGGCTGGAACAGGCGGTTGACCTCGGCGAACCAGTCGTCGGTGACGAAGATGGCCTGGGTGCCGAGACGGGCATCGGCCAGGTTGACGTATTTCTCGAAGGGTACGGCGTAAGCTTTCATGTCGTATCTGCCTTGATGGTTAGGGCGTGAAAGGGGCGACTACAGCGCTTGCAGGCGGAACAGGGCGATCTTGTTGATCTCGCTCAGGGCGCGGGCGAATTCCTGCTCCGGCGAGTTGTGGATACGCTCTTCGAAGGCCGCGAGAATCTGGTGCCGGTTGCTGCCTTTCACCGCCATGATGAACGGGAAGCCGAACCTGGCCTTGTAGGCGTCGTTCAGTTCGGTGAAGCGGGCGAACTCCTCTGCGGTGCACTGGTGGATGCCGGCGCCGGCCTGTTCGGAGGTGCTCGATTCGGTCAGCTCGCCCTGGATGGCGGCCTTGCCGGCCAGGTCCGGGTGCGCGTTGATCAGGGCCAGCTGCACCTCATGACTGGCGCTGAGCAGCAGGTCGGCCATGCGCTGGTGCAGGCCGTCGACCTCGTCGATGCTCGAGTCCTGGCCCAATTCATAGGCCTTGTCGGCGACCCAGGGCGAGTGCTCGTAGATGTCGGCGAAGACCTTGACGAAGTCTTCGCGGCTGAGTCGGGAGGGGGTCAGGGTCTGGAAACGGCTCATTTCGCACTCTCTTTGAAGGGGTGGGTGGCGTGCCAGTGGCGGGCGATGTCGACGCGACGGGCGCACCAGACCTTGTCGTGGCTCTTCACGTAATCGAGGAAGCGCGCCAGAGAGGCCAGGCGGGCCGGGCGGCCGAGCAGGCGGCAGTGCATGCCGATCGACAGCATCTTCGGCGCTCCCTCCACGCCCTCGGCGTAGAGCACGTCGAAGGCGTCCTTGAGGTATTTGAAGAAATCGTCGCCCGTATTGAAGCCCTGCACCTGGGTGAAGCGCATGTCGTTGGTATCCAGCGTGTAGGGGATCACCAGGTGCGGCTTCTGCGCGGTGCTGGCCGGGTCCCAGTAGGGCAGGTCGTCGTCGTAGGTGTCGGAGTCGTAGAGGAAGCCGCCTTCCTCGCGCACCAGGCGGCGGGTGTTCGGGCCCAGGCGACCGGTGTACCAGCCCAGGGGACGCTCGCCGGTCAGTTCGGTGAGGATGCGGATGGCTTCGAGCAGGTGTTCGCGCTCGGTGGCTTCGTCCAGGTACTGGTAGTCGATCCAGCGGTAGCCGTGGCTGCAGATCTCGTGGCCGGCGCCGACCATGGCCTTGATCACCTCGGGGTGACGTTGGGCGGCCATGGCCACGGCGAACACGGTCAGCGGAATGCCGTGCCTGTCGAACAGCTTGAGCAGGCGCCAGACGCCGGCGCGACTGCCGTACTCGTAGAGCGACTCCATGCACAGGTTGCGCTCGCCCTGCAGGGGCTGGGCGGAGACCATTTCGGAGAGGAAGGCCTCGGATTCCTTGTCACCGTGCAGCACATTGCGCTCGCCGCCTTCCTCGTAGTTGAGGACGAACGACAGGGCGATGCGGGCGTCGCCCGGCCAGTGTGGGTGTGGTGGGTTATTGGCGTAACCGATCAGGTCGCGTGGGTAGTCAGCGCTCACTGCAGTCTTCCTTCTTGGTGTTGTGGCGATCTCTGCGCAGCCGGCGTTTTCGGTTGCGCAATCGCGATGAGCTAATTGTATACAAAGTGATTGGTATTTTGTAAATCTAAAATTCATCTGTTTTTCCACTGCTTGCTCATCTACAGGACTGAAGTCCAGTGTCGGCTACAGCTGGTGGGGCTGCAGCGGCGATTGCCTCGGGGCAACCCGGCGAAAGCAGGCGGCACAGCTATGCGCCGGCAAGTGATGTGAAAAAAGTGTGTACAATGTTTGTGTTAATTGTCTGTTTTAATGTTGCTGCGTGCTATGCTCGTGCCAGTTCCAGGCCGCCAAGGCCGGCTGCGTTCAACCGTATTCAATAAAAGTAGAGGAGGTGCGGCGTCTGCGGGGTGCGAATCCAGGCCGATGCCCATGACCAATGGGAAGACTGACGACACATGTTCTAGATGCGGCGCACGGCTGTCCTGGCAGTGCAATCAAGGTCGAGCTGTTTCGGGTCGAGAATGGACAGACCGAATTGCTCGGTACTGTGCTGACCAACCAGGACGGTCGCTGCGATGCCCCCATCCTGCAGGGCGATGACTACCGTAGCGGCGTCTATCAACTGCACTTCCATGCGGGCGACTACTACCGCGCGCGGGGCGTGGAATTGCCCAGCCCGGCTTTTCTCGATGTGGTGGTCTTGCGTTTCGGCATCGATGCCGACCAGGAGCACTATCACGTGCCGCTGCTGATCTCGCCGTACAGCTACTCCACCTATCGCGGTAGCTGAACGGTCGAGTGCTGCGCCGCCGCTGGCCAGCGGCGACGAAGCTGATGGCAGGGCCGTGAGCGCCTGCCATTTTCCTTGTCCATGGGGCCTCGGAGGACTCAGGTCCTGAAGCGGTTGACCAGTTCGTTGAGCTGGGTGGAAAGACCGGACAGGTTGTGCGAGTCGCTCAGGGCCGACTCTGCCAGCCCGGCAACCAGCTGCGCGTCGCCATGGATCATGCTGATGTGGCGGTTGATGTCTTCGGCGACCTGGTGCTGTTCTTCCGCTGCCGTGGCAATCTGCGCATTCATGTCGCGTATGACATCGACCGATTCGCGGATCAGGCCGAAGCTCGAGCGGGCCTCGGTGATGCTGGTGACCGTGCTTTGCGAGACCTCCAGGCTGGCATGCATCTGCTTGCCCATCTCCCGGGTGCGCTGGGCCAGGTTGCTCAGCAGTCCGTCGATCTCGGCGGTGGAGTCCGCGGTGCGCTTGGCCAATGCGCGAACCTCGTCAGCCACCACGGCAAAGCCTCGTCCTTGCTCGCCGGCGCGGGCCGCTTCGATGGCCGCGTTCAGGGCCAGCAGGTTGGTCTGTTCGGCGATCGAGCGGATGGTGCTGAGAATCGACTGGATGTTGTTGTTGTCCTGCTCCAGCTGCTGCATGGCGGCGGCGGACTGGGACAGTTCGCGGCTCAGTCGTTCGACACTGTTGACCGCCGCGTCGATCTGCAGCTGACCCTCCTGGGCTTGTTTCTGTCCGCTGTCGGCGGAGTCGGCGGCCTGCGAGCAGGAGCGCGCCACTTCGTTGGCGGTGGCGACCATCTCATGGAAGGCGGTGGAGACCATGTCGACCGACTCGCGCTGGCGCCCGGCGGCCTCGGCCATGTCCCCGGAAACCTTGGAGGAGGTGCTCGAGGTCTGCTGGATATGCTTGGCCGCCTGACCGATGCTGAGGATCAGCTGGCGTATGGCGGTGAGGAATTGGTTGAACCAGCCTGCCAGTTGCGCGGTTTCATCCTGGCCACGGACCGTCAGGGACTGGGTCAGGTCGCCTTCGCCCTGGGCGATGCCTTCCAGGCCATTGGCCACGGCACGGATCGGGCTGACGATGAGGCCGGCAAAGCTCGCGCCTACCAGGGCGAATATGGCGGCGAGCACGATGGCCAGCCCTGCGATGATCCAGGTCAGCTGGGTGACACTGGCCATCGCTTCCTGTTCGCTGATCAGGCCGACGAAGCGCCAGCCCAGTTGTTCGGAGGGCCAGACGTTGGCCATGTAGCGTTCACCGTCGATTTCGATCTCGACCAGGCCCTTGCCGGCGGAGGCCAGTGCCGCATAGCCGCCCTCCAACTCGCCGAGCTTCTTGAAGTTGTGCTCCGGATTGCGCGGGTCGACCAGGATGGTGCCGTTGTTTTCCATCAGCATCAGGTAGCCACTGTCGCCCAGCTTGATCTGCTTGACGATATCGGTCAGCTGCTTGAGCGAGACGTCGATGCTGATCACCCCGCCCGGGTTGCCGAGGGCATTGGCCACGCTGCGCACGGTGGCCAGCAGCACCGCATCATCGGGCGCCCAGTAATAGGCATCGGTGCGTACCGTTTTGCCCGGATTGTCGAGGGCCTTCTGATACCAGGGGCGTTTGCGCGGATCGTAGTTGCTCATCTTGGGATCTTCCGGCCACATGACGAAGCCGCCTTGGTGGGTGCCCAAGGATACGTAGGAATAGGCCGGGTGACTGGCACCGAGGCCGGCCAGCAGGGGGAGGATCTGCTTGTCCTTCTCGCCCGTGGGGATGCTGGCGGCGTCGGCACTGATGTATTGCTTGAGGCTGCCGTCGGACTGAGCGATCAGCGGGTGGTTGGCCAGGTATTCGACGTTCTGGTTGATGCCGTCGAAAAACAGCCGCATGGCGTTTTCGACCTGGCGGATCTCGCGTGCGCTGGTGTCGACGAATTCGGTCTTGGCGTCGCTGCGCAGATTGAACACCACCAGGGCGGCGACCAGCATGATGGGCACGCAGGCGATAACCGCGAAGGCCCAGGTCAATTTTTGTTTGATGTTCATAGAGGTTCCTGCTGGGTAGGCGCGCAGACGGTAGATGGTGGCTCCTATTCTGTCGGCTAATTGGCGCCTGGCTTTAGTCAATTACGACACAAACAGGATCGACATGCGCCGACCTACCGCCGAGTGTCGGCAAGCTGACTGGCTGTGGGACGAACAATCGCGGCGGTGGCAGCGCCTTGGGGAGGCGCTGCAGGGACTTGCGTGGCGCAGCGACTGGGTGAGCCGCTGCCTGGCGAACTCAGCGGCTGAGCAATGAGGCCGCGCCGGCGCCGCCGAACAGTGCCGCACTGGTGCGGTTGAACCATACCTGGCCTCTGCCCGAGCGCAGGTAACGCGCCGCGCCGTGGGCGCCGAGCCCGTAGAACAGCTTGCAACCCAGGTCGAGCGCGGCCCAGGTGGCGATCATCAGCAGCAACTGCGTGAGCATCGGCTGCTCGGCGCTGATGAACTGCGGCAGGAAGGCGGCGAAGAACAGGATGTCCTTGGGGTTGCTGGCGCCCAGGCCGAAGGCCTTCCAGAACAGGGCGCGAAAGCCCGGATTGACCGGTTGCTCTTCTACCTGTTGCGGCCGGCCTGCCAGGCGCGATTGCTGCCAGCTCTGCCAGGCCAGGTAGAACAGGTAGAGCGCGCCGGCCAGCTTGAGCAGGCTGAACAGGCGTTCCGAAGCCAGCAGCAGGGCGCCCAGCCCCAGGGCCGAGGCGCTAAGCAGGCAGATCGAGGCGGACACCCCTCCGAGAAAGGCCGGCAGCGAACGGCGCAGACCGTAATTCAGGCTGTTGCTGACCATCAACAGCGACAGCGGGCCCGGGATCAGGATCACCACCAGCGCGGCGCCGGCAAACAGCAGCCAGGTATCCAGACTCATTGCAACTCACTCCAGAAGTGGAAAAGCCCCGGCGCGGGTGCGCCGGGGCTCGATTCAGCTGAACGAAGCTTACAGGAAGGCAAACTTGGCGATAAAGATGATGCACAACGCGTACAGGCTGAGCGACACCTTGTTGCGCTGGCCGGTGAGCAACTTGAGTGTGGCGTAGGTCAGGAAGCCCAGGGCGATGCCGTTGGCGATGGAAAAGGTCAGCGGCATCATCACCACGGTGACGATGGCCGGGATGGTGTCGGTGAGGTCTTCCCAGTCGATGTGGGCCATGCCGCTCATCATCAGCATCGCCACGTAGATCAGCGCACCGGCGGTGGCATAGGCAGGGATCATGCCGGCCAGGGGAGCGAAGAACATCGCGGCGAGGAACAGCACGCCCACGGTCACGGCAGTCAGGCCGGTGCGGCCGCCGGCCGCGACGCCGGATGCGCTTTCCACATAGCTGGTCACCGGCGGGCAGCCGACCAGGGCGCCGACCACGCTCGAGGTGCTGTCGGCCTTCAGGGCCTTGGACAGGTTCTGGATCTTGCCGTCCTCGTCGACCAGCTTGGCACGATGGGCCACGCCCATCAGGGTGCCGGCAGTATCGAACATGTTGACGAACAGGAAGGACAGGATAACGCTGACCATGGCGACGTTGAGGGCGCCGGCGATGTCCATGGCCAGGAAGGTCGGCGCCAGGCTCGGCGGCATCGACACCAGACCGTTGTACTCGACCAGGCCCAGTCCCCAGCCGATGGCGGTGACGCCGAGCATGCTGAAGAGGATGGCACCGAACACGTTGCGGTGGCTGAGCACGGCGATCAGCAGGAAGCAGATCGCCGCCAGCAGGGCCGATGGGTCGCCGAAGGAGCCCATGGTCAGCAGGGTGGCCGGGCTATCGACGACGATGCCGGCGGTCTTCAGGCCGATCAGGCCGAGGAACAGGCCGACCCCGGCGCCCATGGCGAAGCGCAGGCTCATGGGGATGCTGTTGAGCAGCCACTCGCGGATGCGCGACAGGCTCATGATCATGAACAGAATGCCGGAGATGAACACCGCGCCCAGGGCAATCTGCCAGCTGTAGCCCATCTCGCCGACCACGGTATAGGTGAAGAAGGCGTTCAGGCCCATGCCCGGTGCCAGGCCCACCGGCCAGTTGGCGTAGAGGCCCATGAGGAAGCAGCCGAGCGCCGCCCCTATGCAGGTGGCGACGAAGGCGGCGCCGTGGTCGACACCCGCATTGGCCATGATATTGGGGTTGACGAAGATGATGTAGGCCATGGTGACGAAAGTCGTCAGGCCGGCAAGCAGTTCGGTCTTGATGCTGGTGCGGTGCTCGGTGAGCTTGAAGAAGCGATCAAGCAGGCCGGTGCCACCTATGACTGGGGCGTGAGTCGCAAGTTGTTCTTGTTTGGCGCTTTCCACAGCGGTACTCCTCATCTCTCTTGTTGTGTACCACCCAGAGTCAGTGCAAGGCACGGTGCGACTCTCTGAGGCAGGTGGTGCGTTGGGTGTGCTCTTCGGTGCATTTGTTGACCGTTGAGTCAGGAAGATGCACTGGCGCGATTATGCGTTTGTATACAAAAAAAGCAAATAATGTTTTTGGAGCGTTTTGCCTGGGCTTGCCGTCCTCGCTATCGCCCGGCTGAGGTCGGGAGGGGCTCTGCGAGAAACTGCTCTATCCTTAAAAAGATAATTAAAACAATGAGATGAATCCTTGTTTTGGGCCACGGCACGGCGCCGATCGACAATCTCTAGGCTGTTTGGCAGGCAGACACCGGCAACGGGATAAGCGTTTGGGTGATCAAAAAAGCTGCTTTTTATAAGAAATGGGTTTACGGCTCGTCCCGGGAGAACGCTGTTTCGGGCGGCGCAACGGGCAGCATTGAGGACGCTCGAGGCGCGGCAGTGCGGTACTCGAAGTGTGTGCTTGATAAGCGCCTTGTGTACAATGTGGGAAATTTTTCTCGGTCTTCGCGCGGCTGTCGCGTTTCAGATATCCGGGGAAAGGCAGTAGAGTCCTGGTCCAGGCGAACCCTTTTGATGCGAGCCAGCATGAACGAGCAATTGCAGCCCCTCAACAAACCCTCGCGCGCCGCCAAAGGCGGTCGCAGCGGCACCCAGGATGACGTCGTTTACGCCCATATCTTCGAAGCCATCCTCGAACAGCGCCTGGCCCCTGGTACCAAACTGAGCGAAGAGGCCCTGGGCGAGATCTTCGGCGTCAGCCGCACCATTATCCGCCGCGCCTTGTCACGCCTGGCCCATGAGGGGGTCGTGTTGCTGCGGCCCAATCGTGGTGCAGTCGTGGCCAGCCCCAGCGTGGAGGAGGCCCGGCAGATCTTCTATGCGCGGCGCATGGTCGAGCGCGCCATCACCGAGCTTGCGGTGATTCATGCGACGGCCGAGCAGTTGGCCGAGCTGAGGCAGATGGTCGAGGACGAACAGAGCAGTTTCTCGCGCGGCGACCGGGGGGCGGGCATACGTCTGTCGGGCGAATTCCACTTGAAGCTGGCCGAGGCCGCGATGAATGCACCGCTGATCAGCTTCCAGCGCAGCCTGGTGTCTCAGACCTCGTTGATCATTGCCCAGTATGAAAGCGGCGGCCGTTCGCACTGCTCCTACGACGAGCACAATCAGCTGATCGATGCCATCGAGGCGCGCGACACGGCCAAGGCGGTAAGCCTGATGATGCATCATATGGATCATATCGACAGCAAGCTCAACCTGGACGAGGAGAGCGCGTCCGACGACCTGCATGCGGTGTTCTCCCACCTGCTGCAGACCAAGAAGAAGCCAGGACGAGGAGCCCTCGATCGCTGACGCGCGCCCTGGCAGAGGCAGCGTGGCCGGTAGCGTCCTCGCGGCGCCATCCAATGACATTGGCGCCCGAGCCTGGCAGTCGTTACCGCCAAACAAAAATGCCCACCTCTAACGAGGTGGGCATTTTTGTTTGGCGGCCGCTGCGGTCATTACCTGGGACGGATTTACCAGTCGGGTTCAGCGGTACTCGCAGAGGTAGGCGGTATCGACTGCGACCTGCAGCTGGAACTTGCTGTTGGCCGGTACCGTGAACTGTTCGCCGCTGGCGAAGGTCTGCCAGTTGTCGCTGCCCGGCAGCTTGACGGTCAGTGCGCCTGCGACGACGTGCATGATCTCCAGTTGGCTGGTGCCGAACTCGTACTCGCCGGGCGCCATGACGCCGACGGTAGCCGGACATTCGCTCATGGCGAAGGCAATGGAGGCAACGTTGCCATCGAAGTATTCATTGACCTTGAACATCTCTGGTTCCTCGTAAGGGGCGGAAAAAGGCGGCCAGTATGCCCAAGCCCAATGCGCGCGTCATCCGCTTTGCATGGCGCTAGATGGGCAATACCAGCGGTAGCAGGCGTGCCGTGTTGCGTGCGTCTACCAGGGCGCGATGCTGTTGGCCGCTGAACTGCAGGCCGGCCAGTTTCAGGGCGCCATTGAGACCGACTGGGCGTTCCAGTCGGCGCACCTCGGCGAAGCGGCGCTTGAGGTTGAGGTGGGGGAGCTGGCTCAAGACACTGGTCAGCTGGTGCTGCTGCCAATCCTGCTCGAACTGGCGGCGATCGTAGTCGCCCCAACTGGTCCAGCCGGCCAGGTTGATCCTGTGCGCCAGCAGCCAGCGCTCGAACGCCACCCAGGTGTCCGGCAGTGGCGCCGCCGCATCGATATCGCTCTGCTTGATGTGCGTGAGCCGACGGCAGAAATCGGTCAGCTGTGGGCGTCGCAGTGGTCGCACGAAGCGTTCGAAGTGATCGACTTCGCGGCCGCCGGTGTCGACCAGGCTGGCGCCTATTTCGATGATTTCCATCTCCTCGAGTGGCCAGCCGCCTTCTTCGGTGGTGGCTTCCAGGTCGACTACCAGCCAGTGCTCCATAGGGCCTCCTTCGTGCTGGCGGCAGTATGCGAGGCCTTGGCTGTGCCGGTAAAGCCCATGTTAGGCTGGGTGCCCGTGATTCTGGAGGTGTGTTATGGCGAAGGTGGCCTTTATTGGGTTGGGTGTGATGGGGTATCCGATGGCCGGCCATCTGGCGCGCGCGGGCCATCAGCTGTGCGTCTACAACCGCACGGCGGCCAAGGCTGCGCAGTGGGTCGCGGAGTTTTCCGGAAGCAGCGCTTCGACACCGCGAGAGGCTGTGCAGGGTGCCGAGTTGGTGATGGTTTGCGTGGGCAACGACGATGACCTGCGCAGCGTGGTGCTCGGCCCCGATGGCGCCTTCGCCGCAATGGCGGCGGGCGCTGTGCTGGTCGATCACACCACCGCCTCGGCGAATGTCGCCCGCGAGCTGGCGGTGCTTGCCGCCGAGCATGAGCTGGGGTTTCTCGATGCGCCGGTATCGGGCGGTCAGGCGGGGGCGCAGAACGGCATATTGACGGTGATGGTTGGTGGTGAGCAGGTCTTCTATGACCGCGCCGCGCCGGTCATCGATAGCTATGCGCGGATGATCAAGCTGATGGGGCCTGTGGGCAGTGGCCAGTTGACCAAGATGGTCAATCAGATCTGTATCGGCGGCTTGGTTCAGGGCTTGTCCGAGGCCCTGCACTTTGCCCAGTGCGCCGGGCTTGAAGGGCATCTGGCTATGGAGGTGATCAGCAAGGGCGCGGCGCAATCCTGGCAGCTGGAGAACAGGCACAAGACCATGCTGGCCGGCGAGTTCGACTTTGGCTTCGCGGTCGACTGGATGCGCAAGGACCTCTCGATTCTGCTCGAAGAGGCCCGGCGTAACGGTGCGCAACTGCCGGTTACCGCGCTGGTCGATCAGTTCTATGCCGATGTGCAGGCGATGGGAGGCGGGCGCTGGGATACCTCCAGCCTGATCGCCCGACTAAAACCGTCCGGGCGAGCCTGAGCCGGCGTCCTGATCATTGGCCCTGGAGCGACTGCGGCGCGATCCTGCGGTAGTCGCCCGCGGTCGGGCGCCCAGGTGCCAAGTGCTACGCGTCTCGGTAGAATCGCGGTCCTGTGCCGATCTTGCCAATCGTTTGAGGTCCTACCGTCATGAACTGCCGAGCAGGCTGTGGCGCCTGTTGCATTGCTCCATCGATCTCTTCCCCCATTCCCGGCATGCCGCGGGGCAAGCCGGCCGGCGAGCGCTGCGTGCAGCTTTCCTGTGACAACCTGTGCAATCTGTTCGGCAGGGTGGAACGTCCGGCCGTCTGCTCGGCCTTTCGCGCCGACCCGGAGGTTTGTGGTGCGAGCCATGAGGAGGCCATTCGCCTGCTCGGCTGGCTGGAGCAAAGCACCGCCTGGGCGAGTTGATCGGAGCGAACTGTCGCGTCGCCGGACGGATAAGCCGTGCGGGGAGGCACAAAAAAGGCTGCCAGAGGCAGCCTTTTTTGTTGCGCGTCGCGTCGACCGTGGCCTATTTCAGGTCGCGCTGGGTAGGGCCGGTGTACAGCTGGCGCGGGCGACCAATCTTGTACGGGCTGGAGAGCATTTCCTTCCAGTGCGAGATCCAGCCGACGGTCCGCGCCAGGGCGAAGATCACGGTGAACATGCTGGTCGGGATGCCGATCGCCTTGAGGATGATGCCCGAGTAGAAGTCGACGTTCGGGTACAGCGAGCGCTCGATGAAGTACGGGTCGGTCAGGGCGATCTCTTCGAGGCGCATGGCCAGTTCCAGCTGTGGGTCATGCTTGATGCCCAGTTCTGCCAGAACCTGGTCGCAGGTCTGCTTCATCACGGTGGCGCGCGGATCGCGGTTCTTGTAGACGCGGTGACCGAAGCCCATCAGCTTGAACGGGTCATTCTTGTCTTTGGCCTTGGCGATGAATGCGTCGATGTTCGAGACGTCGCCGATCTCGTCCAGCATGCTCAGGACCGCCTCGTTGGCGCCGCCGTGGGCTGGGCCCCAGAGCGCGGCGATGCCGGCCGCGATACAGGCGAATGGGTTGGCGCCACTGGAGCCGGCGAGGCGTACGGTAGACGTCGAGGCATTCTGCTCATGGTCGGCGTGGAGAATGAAGATCTTGTCCATCGCATTGGCCAGCACCGGGCTGATCGGTTTGATCTCGCACGGGGTGTTGAACATCATGTGCAGGAAGTTTTCCGCGTAATTGAGGTCATTGCGCGGGTACATCATCGGCTGACCCATGGAGTACTTGTAGGTCATCGCGGCCAGGGTCGGCATCTTGGCGATCAGGCGCATGGCCGAGACTTCGCGGTGATGCGGATTATTGATGTCCAGGGAGTCGTGGTAGAAGGCGGACAGTGCGCCAACCACGCCACACATGATGGCCATCGGGTGGGCATCGCGGCGGAAGCCGTTGAAGAAGGTCTTCAGTTGCTCGTGCACCATGGTGTGGTTCTTGATGGTGCTGACGAACTGGGCCTTCTGCTCTGCGTCGGGCATCTCGCCGTTGAGCAGCAAGTAGCAGGTTTCCAGGTAATCCGACTTCTCGGCCAGTTGTTCGATCGGATACCCGCGGTGCAGGAGAATGCCCTTGTCACCGTCGATGTAGGTGATCTTCGACTCGCACGAGGCGGTGGACATAAAGCCAGGATCAAACGTGAAGCGGCCCGTGGCGGTGAGGCTGCGTACGTCAATTACGTCGGGACCAACGGTGCCGGTTAAAATGGGCAGCTCGACGGGGGCTGCGCCCTCGATGATCAACTGCGCTTTTTTGTCAGCCATGTGTGGCCTCCTAGTTATGCTTGAAATCATCAGACAGCCCCCCACGCAGGGCCCGCATCACTATAGTGAGATAAATTCGAAAGTCAATTTGCGAAAACCCAGGCAGCAGAAGGGTTTGAGCGTCTTTTTTGGGGGCAGGGCCGGGTTACTTACGCCATTTTCCAGAGGGGCGCAATGCGCTATTAGGTAGGGGGCTTTGCATTGTCATTAGTAACCTAACTGTCTATACTCTGCGGCCGACCGCCAAGGGCTTTGTGCCTGTATTTTGGTGGTTGTCACTTCTTGGGTGATGGGTACCTGACCAGTGCACTTCCCGACAACTTTGCCCTGATAGTTAGGGGCTCTCAGTGTGATAATAAAAGCCGTGAATAGCCAACGACCTGTAAACCTCGACCTTAGGACGATCAAACTCCCAGTCACCGCTTACACGTCCATTCTTCACCGTATTTCCGGTGTCATCCTGTTTCTCGGCATTGCCGTGCTGCTGTATGGGCTCGACAAGTCGCTGGCGTCTCAGGAAGGCTTCGCAGAGGTGAAAGAGTGCCTGACCAGCCCGCTGGTCAAGTTCGTGATTTGGGGATTGTTGTCCGCTCTGCTGTATCACCTTGTGGCAGGCGTGCGCCACTTGATCATGGACATGGGTATCGGTGAGACGCTGGAAGGCGGCAAGCTGGGCTCGCAAATCGTTCTCGTCGTCTCGGCGATCGTGATCCTGCTGCTGGGGGTATGGATATGGTAACCAACGTAACGAACCTGTCGCGTTCGGGGCTCTACGACTGGATGGCGCAGCGCGTCTCCGCGGTCGTTCTCGCGGCTTATGTGCTGTTCTTGCTCGGCTACGTGGTGTTCAACCCAGGTATGGGGTACGCCGAGTGGCATGGTCTGTTCTCCAATAATCCGATGCGCATCTTCAGTCTGCTGACCCTGGTCGCCCTCGGCGCCCATGCCTGGGTCGGCATGTGGACGATTTCCACCGACTACCTGACGCCGATGGCGCTGGGCAAGTGGGCGACTGCCGTACGTTTTCTCTTCCAGGCCGCGTGTGGCATTGCCATGTTCGCGTTTTTCGTCTGGGGCGTGCAGATTCTTTGGGGTATCTGATTCATGACTAGCATTCGCACTCTTTCCTATGACGCCATCATCATCGGTGGCGGTGGTGCCGGCATGCGCGCTGCGCTGCAACTGGCTCAGGGTGGTCACAAGACTGCCGTGGTGACCAAGGTCTTCCCGACCCGTTCGCACACCGTTTCCGCTCAGGGCGGAATCACCTGTGCCATCGCCTCGGCTGACCCGAACGACGATTGGCGCTGGCACATGTACGACACCGTCAAGGGGTCGGACTACATCGGTGACCAGGACGCTATCGAGTACATGTGCTCGGTGGGGCCGGAGGCCGTGTTCGAGCTCGAGCACATGGGCCTGCCGTTCTCGCGCACCGAGCAGGGGCGCATCTATCAGCGTCCGTTCGGCGGTCAGTCCAAGGACTTCGGTAAAGGCGGCCAGGCTGCTCGTACCTGTGCCGCGGCCGACCGTACCGGTCATGCGCTGCTGCACACCCTGTACCAGGCCAACCTCAAGGCCGGCACCTCCTTTCTCAACGAGTGGTACGCGGTCGATCTGGTGAAGAACCAGGACGGCGCAGTGGTTGGCGTCATCGCTATCTGTCTCGAGACCGGCGAGACCGTGTACATCCGCTCCAAGGCGGTTGTTCTGGCCACCGGCGGTGCGGGTCGTATCTATGCGTCCACCACCAACGCCCTGATCAACACCGGTGACGGTGTGGGCATGGCCCTGCGTGCCGGCGTGCCTGTGCAGGACATCGAGATGTGGCAGTTCCACCCGACCGGTATCGCCGGCGCCGGCGTGCTGGTGACCGAGGGTTGCCGCGGTGAGGGTGGCTACCTGATCAACAAGCACGGCGAGCGCTTCATGGAACGCTATGCCCCGAACGCCAAAGACCTGGCGGGTCGCGACGTGGTTGCGCGCTCCATGGTCAAGGAGATCATCGCCGGCAACGGCTGTGGTCCGGACGGCGATCACGTGATGCTCAAGCTCGATCACCTGGGCGAGGACGTGCTGCACAGCCGCCTGCCGGGTATCTGCGAACTGTCCAAGACCTTCGCCCACGTCGACCCGGTCGTCGCGCCAGTTCCAGTCGTGCCGACCTGTCACTACATGATGGGCGGTGTGGCCACCAACATCCATGGTCAGGCCATCACCCAGGACGCCAACGGCAACGACAAGATCATCGACGGCCTGTTCGCCGTGGGCGAAGTGGCCTGCGTGTCGGTGCACGGTGCCAACCGTCTGGGCGGCAACTCGCTGCTCGATCTGGTGGTATTCGGCCGCGCGGCCGGTATCCACCTGGAGAAGGCGCTGAAGGAAGGCGTGGAAGTCCGCGGTGCCAGCGAAACCGATATCGAACAGTCGCTCAAGCGTCTGTCCGGGGTCAACGAGCGCACCACCGGCGAGGACGTCGCGCCGCTGCGCAAGGAACTGCAGAACTGCATGCAGAACTACTTCGGTGTATTCCGTACCGGCGAATACATGCAGAAGGGCATCCAGCAGCTGGCCGACCTGCGCGAGCGTATCGCCAGCGTCAAGATCGCGGACAAGAGCCAGGCGTTCAATACCGCGCGGATCGAGGCGCTGGAGCTGCAGAACCTTCTGGAAGTGGCCGAGGCGACCGCGGTGGCCGCCGAGGTGCGTAAAGAGTCGCGTGGCGCCCATGCCCGTGAAGACTTCGAAGATCGCGATGACGAGAACTGGCTGTGCCACTCCCTGTATTTCCCGGGTGAGAAGCGCGTGACCAAGCGCTCCGTCAACTTCGCGCCGAAGACAGTGCCGGCGTTTGAACCCAAGGTTCGGACTTATTAAGGGTGACTGATATGTTGCAAGTCAGTGTTTATCGCTACAACCCGGAGCAGGACGCCGCGCCGTTCATGCAGGACTTCCAGGTCGATACCGGCGGCAAGGACATCATGGTCCTGGACGTGCTGGCGCTGATCAAGGAGCAGGATGAGGGTTTCTCCTATCGCCGCTCCTGCCGCGAAGGCGTATGCGGCTCCGATGGCATGAACATCAACGGCAAGAATGGCCTGGCCTGCATCACCCCGCTGTCGGCGGTGGTGAAGGGCAACAAGCTGGTCATTCGCCCGCTGCCCGGTCTGCCGGTTATTCGTGACTTGGTCGTCGATATGAGCATCTTCTACAAGCAGTACGAGAAGGTGCAGCCGTTCCTGCAGAACGACACGCCGGCGCCGGCGATCGAGCGTCTGCAGTCGCCGGAAGAGCGTGAAAAACTCGATGGTCTGTACGAGTGCATCCTGTGCGCTTGCTGCTCGACTTCCTGCCCCTCGTTCTGGTGGAACCCGGACAAGTTCCTCGGTCCAGCCGCACTGCTGCAAGCCTATCGCTTCCTGGCAGACAGCCGTGACACCAAGACCGACGAGCGCCTGGCGGCGCTGGATGATCCGTTCAGCGTGTTCCGCTGCCGCGGCATCATGAACTGCGTGAACGTTTGCCCCAAGGGTCTCAACCCGACCAAGGCAATCGGCCACGTACGCAACATGTTGCTGCAAAGCGGTACCTGATACATCGTTCTACCTGTAGCACCTGCGGCGCCGGCTTCAACTCCGGCGCCGTGGCTTAAGCCCGAACTGCAGCTCACAAAGCCGCGGTTCTTATTCGAAAAATATGACGACCAGCAGGGGCATCCGGGCTGGTACCCGGACTATCTGCGGGATCCGTGGTGGCTTTACCTAAGTCGCTGCTTCGCGACTTAGGAAGCCCGTGCGGTTTCTTCGCCGGTGGTGTCCCCTTACCGAGGGTGACCAAGCATGCAAGAAAGCGTGATGCAGCGCATGTGGGACAGTGCCCACCTATCCGGTGGTAACGCTGCCTATGTGGAAGAGCTCTATGAGCTTTACCTGCACGATCCCAACGCTGTGCCAGATGAGTGGCGCACATACTTCCAGAAGTTGCCGACCGATGGCCGTGCGGCTACTGATGTATCGCACTCGACGGTTCGCGATCACTTCGTGTTGCTGGCCAAGAACCAGCGCCGCGCTCAGCCAGTGTCTGCCGGCAGTGTCAGCAGCGAGCACGAGAAGAAGCAGGTTGAAGTCCTGCGCATGATCCAGGCCTTCCGCATGCGTGGCCATCAGGCCGCTCAACTCGATCCGCTGGGGCTGTGGCAGCGCCCGGTGCCGCGCGATCTGTCGATCAACCAGTACGGCCTCACCGATGGCGATCTGGACACCACCTTCCGCACCGGTGGTCTGTACATCGGCAAGGAAGAGGCTACTTTGCGCGAAATTCGCGATGCGTTGCAGCAGACATATTGCCGCACCATCGGCGCCGAGTTCACCCATATCGTCGATTCCGAACAGCGCGGCTGGTTTCAGCAGCGTCTGGAAAGCGTGCGTGGTCGCCCGCAGTTTTCCGCGGAAGTGCAGAGCCACCTGCTCGAGCGTCTGACTGCCGCCGAGGGCCTGGAGAAGTACCTGGGCACCAAGTACCCGGGCACCAAGCGCTTCGGTCTGGAGGGGGGCGAGAGCCTGATTCCGCTGCTAGACGAGGTGATCCAGCGTTCCGGCTCCTACGGTACCAAGGAGATCGTCATCGGCATGGCCCACCGCGGCCGTCTCAACGTACTGGTCAACACCTTCGGCAAGAACCCGCGCGACCTGTTCGACGAGTTCGAGGGCAAGAAGGTCGAGGGTCTGAGCTCGGGCGACGTGAAGTACCATCAGGGCTTCTCGTCCAACGTGATGACGCCCGGCGGCGAAGTGCACCTGGCCCTGGCGTTCAACCCCTCGCACCTGGAGATCGTATCCCCGGTGGTCGAAGGCTCGGTGCGCGCCCGCCAGGATCGTCGCACCGACGCCAATGGCGACAAGGTACTGCCCATTTCCATCCATGGTGACGCGGCATTCGCCGGCCAGGGTGTGGTCATGGAAACCTTCCAGATGTCGCAAACCCGCGCCTACAAGACTGGCGGGACCATCCACATCATCATCAACAACCAGGTTGGCTTCACCACCAGCCGCCAGGAAGATGCGCGCTCCACCGAGTACTGCACCGACGTGGCAAAGATGATCCAGGCGCCGATCTTCCATGTGAATGGCGATGATCCGGAAGCGGTACTGTTCGTGACCCAGCTGGCGGTCGATTACCGCATGCAGTACAAGCGCGATGTGGTCATCGACCTGGTTTGCTACCGCCGCCGCGGTCACAACGAGGCGGACGAGCCGAACGGCACCCAGCCGATTATGTATCAGCAGATCGCCAAGCAGCGCACCACCCGTGAACTCTATGCCGAGGCGTTGACCCAGTCCGGCAGCCATGACGACGAGCGCGTGCAACTGAAGATCGACGACTATCGCAACGCCCTGGACAACGGCCAGCACGTGGTCAAGAGCCTGGTCAAGGAGCCGAACAAGGAGCTGTTCGTCGACTGGCGTCCCTACCTGGGTCATGCCTGGACCGCGCGCCACGACACCCGCTTCGAGCTGAAGACCCTGCAGGACCTGTCCAACAAGCTGCTGCAGATTCCGGAAGGCTTCGTGGTTCAGCGTCAGGTGGCGAAGATCCTTGAGGACCGTCAGAAGATGGGCGCCGGTGCGTTGGCGATCAACTGGGGCTATGCGGAAACCATGGCCTACGCGACCCTGCTGTTTGAAGGGCACCCGATCCGCATCACCGGTCAGGACGTTGGCCGGGGCACCTTCTCGCACCGCCATGCGGTGCTGCACAACCAGAAGGATGGTGCCAGGTATCTGCCGTTGCAGAACCTGTACGTCAATCAGCCGAACTTCGACCTGTACGACTCGCTGCTTTCGGAAGAGGCAGTGTTGGCCTTCGAGTACGGTTACGCCACCACCACGCCCAATGCGCTGGTGATCTGGGAGGCGCAGTTCGGTGACTTCGCCAACGGCGCCCAAGTGGTGTTCGACCAGTTCATCTCCAGTGGCGAGCACAAGTGGGGGCGTCTCTGTGGCCTGACCATGCTGCTGCCGCATGGCTATGAGGGGCAGGGGCCTGAGCACAGCTCGGCGCGCCTGGAGCGTTACCTGCAGCTGTGCGCCGAGCACAACATGCAGGTATGCGTGCCGACCACGCCGGCGCAGATCTACCATCTGCTGCGCCGTCAGGTGATCCGTCCGCTGCGCAAGCCATTGGTCGTGTTGACTCCAAAGTCGCTGCTGCGCCACAAATTGGCCATCTCGACCCTGGAGGACCTGGCCGAAGGTTCGTTCCAGACGGTGATCCCGGAAATCGACTCGATCGACCCGAAAAAGGTCGAGCGGCTGATTCTGTGCAGCGGCAAGGTTTATTACGACCTGCTGGAGAAGCGCCGCAACGAAGGGCGCGAGGACATCGCCATCGTGCGCATCGAGCAACTCTATCCGTTCCCGGAAGAGGATCTGGCAGAGGTGCTGGCACCCTACAAGAACCTCAAGCACATCGTCTGGTGTCAGGAAGAACCGATGAACCAGGGCGCCTGGTACTGCAGTCAGCACCATATGCGCCGAGTGGCCAGCAACCACAAGAAGTCGCTGTTCCTCGAGTACGCCGGCCGTGAAGGCTCGGCAGCTCCGGCTTGTGGTTACGCATCGATGCACGCCGAACAGCAGGAAAAACTGCTGCAAGACGCCTTTACTGTTTAACGCCTGCGCCCAAGAGGCGGTCCGCTGAGGCCGCCTCGCAGCAGAAGAACCCGAATTTAAGGAACCACACACAATGGCTATCGAGATCAAAGCCCCTACCTTCCCGGAATCGGTTGCCGATGGCACCGTTGCCACCTGGCACAAGAAGCCGGGCGATGCGGTCAAGCGCGACGAGTTGATCGTCGACATCGAAACCGACAAGGTGGTGATCGAGGTGCTGGCCGAGGCCGACGGCGTCCTCGCTGAAATCATCAAGGACGAAGGCGACACCGTGCTCAGCAACGAGGTTCTGGGCAAGCTGGATGAAGGTGCCAGCGCCTCGGCGTCCGAGAGCAAGTCCGAGAGCAAGAAAGCCGATGAAGGCGAGGCCGAAGTGGCCAAGGACAAGTCGGCTGCGGACGAAGAGCAGATCCTCTCGCCGGCTGCGCGCAAGCTGGCCGAAGAAAACGGCATCGACCCGAACAGCATTGCCGGCACCGGCAAGGGCGGTCGTGTGACCAAGGAAGATGTGGTTGCCGCGGTCGAAGCCAAGAAGAAGGCCCCCGCCGGCAAATCCGCCGCACCTGCCAAGGCCGCCGAGGCCGAGGCGCCCAAGCTGGAAGTCGGCGACCGGGTCGAGAAGCGCGTGCCCATGACCCGTCTGCGCGCCAAGGTCGCCGAGCGCCTGGTCGAGGCGCAATCCTCCATGGCCATGCTGACGACCTTCAACGAGGTCAACATGAAGCCGATCATGGACCTGCGCAGCAAGTACAAGGACCTGTTCGAGAAGAAGCACAACGGCGTGCGCCTGGGCTTCATGTCGTTCTTCGTCAAGGCCGCCACCGAGGCGCTCAAGCGTCAGCCGGGGGTGAACGCCTCGATCGACGGCAGCGACATCGTCTACCACGGCTATCAGGATATCGGCGTAGCCGTATCCAGCGATCGCGGTCTGGTGGTACCGGTATTGCGCAACGCCGAGCACATGAGCCTGGCCGAGATCGAAGGCACCATCGCCGCATATGGCAAGAAAGCCAAAGATGGCAAGTTGACCATCGACGACATGACCGGTGGTACCTTCACCATCTCCAACGGCGGCGTGTTCGGCTCGCTGCTCTCGACCCCGATCGTCAACCCGCCGCAGACCGCAATTCTCGGCATGCACAAGATTCAGGAGCGCCCGATGGCGGTCAATGGCCAGGTGGTTATCCTGCCGATGATGTATCTGGCGCTGTCCTACGACCACCGCCTGATCGATGGTAAGGAAGCCGTGACCTTCCTGGTAACCATGAAAGACCTGCTGGAAGACCCGGCTCGTCTGCTGCTGGATATCTAAAAGCCAGTCTCTCCCTCGACGGCCCCCACAGGGGGCCGTCCGGTCTATTCGAGAAGGAATCAACTATGACTCAGAAATTCGACGTGGTAGTCATCGGTGCCGGCCCTGGTGGCTACGTGGCCGCCATCAAAGCGGCTCAGCTCGGCCTGAAGACCGCCTGTATCGAGAAGTACCAGGACAAGGACGGCAAGATTGCCCTCGGCGGTACCTGCCTGAACGTCGGCTGCATCCCCTCCAAGGCACTGCTCGACAGCTCCTGGAAGTACCATGAGGCCCAGTCCGGCTTCGCCATTCACGGCATCGAAGCCAAGGGTGTGAGCATCGACGTACCGGCGATGATCGCGCGCAAGGCGAATATCGTGAAGAACCTCACCGGCGGCGTGAGCACCCTGTTCAAGGCCAACGGCGTGACCCTGCTCGAAGGCCACGGCAAGCTGCTGGCTGGCAAGCAGGTAGAAGTCACCGCTCAGGACGGCACCACCCAGATTGTCGAAGCCGAGAACGTGATCCTGGCTTCGGGCTCCAAGCCGGTCGACATTCCGCCGGCTCCGGTCGACCAGGATGTGATCGTCGATTCGACCGGCGCGCTGGAATTCCAGAGCGTACCGAAGAAGCTCGGCGTGATCGGCGCCGGTGTGATCGGCCTGGAGCTGGGCTCGGTCTGGGCTCGCCTGGGCGCCGAAGTCACCGTGATCGAAGCGCTGGAAAAATTCCTTCCGGCTGCCGACGAGCAGATCGCCAAGGAAGCCCTGAAGACCCTGACCAAGCAGGGGCTGAAGATCCGCCTGGGTGCCCGGGTGACCGGTTCGGAAGTGAAGAAGAAGCAGGTTACCGTCAACTTCACCGATGCCGAAGGCGAGCAGATGCTGACCTTCGACAAGCTGATCGTAGCGGTCGGTCGTCGTCCGGTCACCACCGACCTGCTGGCCTCCGACTGTGGCGTGGACATGGATGAGCGCGGCTTCATCTACGTCAACGACCAGTGCGCCACCAGCGTGCCGGGCGTCTACGCCATCGGTGACGTGGTGCGCGGTGCGATGCTGGCGCACAAGGCCTCGGAAGAGGGCGTGATGGTCGCCGAGCGCATCGCCGGCCACAAGGCGCAGATGAACTACGACCTGATTCCTTCGGTCATCTATACCCATCCGGAGATCGCGTGGGTCGGCAAGACCGAGCAGCAGCTCAAGGCCGAAGGCGTTGCGGTCAACGTCGGCACCTTCCCGTTCGCCGCCAGCGGCCGGGCCATGGCGGCCAATGACACCGGCGGCATGGTCAAGGTCATCGCCGATGCCAGCAGCGATCGCGTCCTGGGCGTTCACGTGATCGGCCCGAGCGCCGCGGAGCTGGTGCAGCAGGGGGCGATCGGCATGGAGTTCGGCACCAGCGCCGAAGATCTGGGGATGATGGTGTTCTCCCACCCGACCCTGTCCGAGGCGCTGCATGAAGCGGCCCTGGCCGTGAATGGCCATGCCATTCACATCGCCAACCGCAAGAAGCGCTAAGCAGTCGTCGAGCGGGGGCGCGTCGGGGTAATGGCCGGCGCGGACCCAGTCTTGCGACTTGGCGACGAAGAAGAACCACGCGGGGTGGCCCGCGCTCGAGCCTGGTCTCGAACGCGGAATGCCCGGCGGACCGCCTGCAGAGGCGGTCACAGGTGGTGCGGCACCACAAGTGCAGCACCGAATGCGCAATACCTAACGAAGACGGTAGACAAGCATGAATCTCCACGAGTATCAGGGTAAGCAGCTGTTCGCTGAATACGGCCTGCCCGTATCCAAGGGCTTTGCCGTAGACACCCCGGAAGAAGCGGCAGCAGCCTGCGAGAAAATCGGTGGCACCGAATGGGTCGTCAAGGCTCAGGTCCATGCCGGTGGCCGCGGTAAAGCGGGCGGCGTGAAGCTGGTCAAGAGCAAAGAAGACGCCAAGGCCTTTGCCGCCAACTGGCTGGGCAAGCGTCTGGTGACCTACCAGACGGACGCCGACGGTCAGCCGGTCAGCAAGATCCTGGTCGAATCCTGCACCGATATCGCCAAGGAGCTGTACCTGGGCGCGGTCGTCGATCGTTCCAGCCGTCGCATCGTGTTCATGGCCTCCACCGAAGGCGGCGTGGACATCGAAAAAGTGGCCCACGACACCCCTGAGAAGATTCTCAAGGCCACCATCGATCCACTGGTTGGCGCACAGCCGTTCCAGGGTCGCGAGCTGGCCTTCCAGCTGGGCCTGGAAGGTGATCAGGTCAAGCAGTTCACCCACATCTTCGTTGGCCTGGCCAAGCTGTTCCAGGACTACGACCTGGCCCTGCTGGAAGTCAACCCGCTGGTGATCAAGGCCGACGGCAACCTGCACTGCCTGGATGCCAAGATCAACATCGACAGCAACGCCATGTACCGTCAGCCGAAGCTGCGCGCCATGCACGATCCGTCCCAGGACGATCCGCGCGAAGCCCATGCGGCCAAGTTCGAACTGAACTACGTGGCCCTGGAAGGCAACATCGGTTGCATGGTCAACGGCGCTGGCCTGGCCATGGGCACCATGGACATCGTCAACCTGCACGGTGGCCAGCCGGCCAACTTCCTCGACGTAGGCGGTGGCGCGACCAAGGAGCGTGTGACCGAGGCGTTCAAGATCATCCTCTCCGACGACAACGTCAAAGCGGTTCTGGTGAACATCTTCGGCGGCATCGTGCGTTGCGACATGATTGCCGAAGGCATCATCGGCGCAGTCAAGGAAGTCGGCGTGAAGGTTCCGGTGGTGGTTCGCCTCGAAGGCAACAACGCCGAGCTGGGCGCCAAGGTCCTGGCTGACAGTGGCTTGAACATCATCGCGGCAACCAGCCTGACCGACGCTGCTCAGCAAGTCGTCAAAGCTGCGGAGGGCAAGTAATGAGCGTCCTGATCAATAAAGACACCAAGGTCATCTGCCAGGGCTTCACCGGCTCGCAAGGTACCTTCCACTCCGAACAAGCCATCGCCTATGGCACCCAGATGGTTGGCGGCGTGACCCCGGGCAAGGGCGGCACCACCCACCTCGGCCTGCCGGTGTTCAACACCGTCAAGGAAGCGGTCGCTCAGACTGGCGCCACCGCCAGCGTGATCTACGTGCCGGCCCCGTTCTGCAAGGACTCGATCCTGGAGGCGGCCTTCGGCGGCATCAAGCTGATCGTCTGCATCACCGAAGGCATCGCGACCATCGACATGCTCGAAGCCAAGGTCAAGTGCGACGAGCTGGGCGTGGTCCTGATCGGGCCGAACTGCCCGGGCGTTATCACCCCGGGCGAGTGCAAGATCGGCATCATGCCCGGTCACATCCACCTGCCAGGCAAGGTCGGTATCGTGTCGCGCTCCGGCACCCTGACCTATGAAGCCGTGAAGCAGACCACCGATGCCGGCTTCGGCCAGTCCACCTGCGTGGGCATCGGCGGCGACCCGATTCCGGGTTCCAACTTCATCGACATCCTCAAGCTGTTCCAGGAAGACCCCAAGACCGAAGCGATCGTCATGATCGGTGAGATCGGTGGTTCGGCCGAGGAAGAAGCGGCTGCCTACATCAAGGCCAATGTGACCAAGCCGGTGGTGTCCTACATCGCTGGTGTGACTGCCCCCGCGGGCAAGCGCATGGGCCACGCCGGTGCGATCATCTCCGGCGGCAAGGGCACTGCGGACGAGAAGTTCGCCGCCCTGCAGGACGCCGGAGTGAAGACCGTGCGCTCGCTGGCCGATATCGGCAAGGCCCTGGCCGAGCTGACCGGTTGGGAAGTCAAGGGCGCCTGAGGCGTTCAGTGACGAACAAGAGGCCACCTTCGGGTGGCCTTTTGCTTTTTTACGGCATAACTGGTCGCAGTTCCTGAAGAACTCGACAAGCAGGCGCTATAGGCTCAAGCATTGCGTGGTTGCGGTCGATAAGCCTGTAGGAGTCGCTGCTCCCGTCCCTCAGCCTGTTCAGTCGTCAGAGGAAGCCCCATGCGTTGGTTTGCCGACCTGCGGATCGCCTACAAGATCGCCATAGTGCCAGCGGTACTCTGTACCTTGCTGGTTGTGTTGGGCGTGGTTTCGTCCTTGTCCCTGCGCAGCATGGCCGATCGGGTAGAGGTGGTGACCCGGGATCTGGGGCCGGGCATGGACCAGGTCGCTCAGGTCACCGACAGCATGGCGCGTCTGCAGCTGTCGGTGAGCCAGTATGCGCGCAGCGGCGCAGCCGACGCCGAGGCGCAGTTCGGCGAGTTGGAGCGGCGCCTGGGGCAGGCCCTGGAGCTGGCCGCAGAGCGCTTGCACGACCCCGAGCAGGGCCGCTTGCTGGAACAGCTGCAGGTGCTGCGCGAGCAGTACAGCCGGTTGTTCCGTGAGCAACTGGTGCCCCTCAGCCAGCAGCGGCAGGCGCTGGTCACCGGTGAGCTGGGGCAACATGGGCCGGACATCGAGAAAGTCCTGTCCACGGTACTGAGCGATGCCCAGATGAGCTTCAACCTGGATGCGGTGTTCTATGCCAGCGCCGGCATGCGTCATTTGCTGCTCGGCAGCCAGTATCTCTACCAGTTCCTGCAGGAAAATCAGGCCGAGCAGGCCGAGGCCTTTTCCCGGGAGCTGGACAATGCCCAGAGCATGCTCGGCGTGTTGCGCGACCGCAGTAGCAGCGAACGTCTGACTGGTCAGTTGAATCAGGCCCTGGCCAGTCTGGCGCTGTACAAGAGCGCCGCGGCCAAAGTGGTCGACCTGGTGGCCAGGCGCAACGAGACCCTGAGCCAGATGAGTCGAATCGATCCGCAGATCGCCAGCCTGGCCAGCCGTTTGCAGCAGAGCCTGATGGCCTCGATGCAGCAAGCCGCCAGCGCGGCGGATGCCACGGTGCTGCAGGTCAATCGCCTGCTCTGGGGACTGGTGGCGGCGGCCGTGCTGTTCGGTGGATTGGTGGCCTACGGGGTCGTCGCTGCCTTGCTGCGCTCGCTCAGGCAGATCAACCTGATGCTCCAGGACATGGCCGAAGGCGAGGGTGACCTGACCAAGCGCCTGCCCGTTCATGGTCGCGACGATCTCGGCCAACTGGCCAGCAACTTCAACACCTTCGTCGAGAAGATCCGTGCCACCGTGGCCCAGGTGGCACAGGCCTCGCAGACCCTGGAGCGGGCGGGCGAGGGCCTGCAGGCCTCGGCCCAGCGCGCGCACCAGGACGTCGAACTGCAGCGCGAGGAGAGCGCGCAGATCGCCTCGGCCATGACCCAGATGGCCGCCAGTGCCCAGGAAATGGCGCGCAGTGCCGAGCAGGGCCGGCAGCTGTCGGTAGACACTCGTCAGGCGGCGGCCCAGGGCCTGACGCGGGTGCAGGACAATCGCCAGGTGATGCATAGCCTGACCGACAAGGTCGAGCGGTTGGCGGTCGTGGTCGAGGCGCTCAGCAGCGACAGCGAGCGGATCGGCTCGGTGTTGGCGGTCATCCGTTCGATTGCCGAGCAGACCAACCTGCTGGCCCTCAATGCGGCCATCGAGGCGGCGCGGGCCGGGGACCAGGGGCGCGGTTTCGCCGTGGTGGCCGACGAGGTGCGCAGCCTGGCCCAGCGCACCCAGGCCTCCACCGAGGAAATCCAGGGCATCATCGGCGCCTTGCAGGATCGCAGCCAGTCCTCGATCGCCATGATGGGCGAGAGTCAGCAGGCCGTCGCACTGGCCAGTGACAGCGCCGAGCAGACCAGTGCTTCGCTGCAGCGCATCACCGCGGCGGTGGATGCCATCGACCAGAGTATCCAGCAGATGGCCACGGCGGCGGCCGAGCAGGCCAAGGTGGCCGAGGAGGTGGGTGTCGGGGTGGTACGTGCCAATGACATCAGCGAGGACACCTACGCCACCGTGGAGCGAACCCGCGCCGCGGCGCAGAGCATTGCCGACCTGGAAAGCCAGCTGAGCCGCTTGATCGATCAGTTCCAGACCTGAGGCCGGAGCCCCCCGGCGAGCGCGGCGGACCGGATAGTCCGGGGCTCGGCTGGTCGCGGACAAGTTATATAAATGCGACATCCGCGGGCGGCGGCTCGACGCGCAGACCGGCGCGAGTCGCCTGTCTCCGAGCATTGCTTTAAGGTGCGCGGCGCCAGGCCTCACAAGGGCTGCTGGCATCTCTAGCGGCCCGTTCATCCGACGGGCTTCACTTCCCTCGACCCTGGGGAATCTCTGCACCTCCCTCAAGAAACCCTGCTTTGGTAATGCCCTCCCAATGAATGTGTTGAAACGACAGGACCTGCTGGCCCTTGGCTTTATGACGTTTGCGCTTTTTCTCGGCGCCGGCAACATCATCTTTCCACCCAGTGCCGGCCTCGCGGCGGGTGAGAACCTGGGCCGGGCGGCGCTGGGCTTCTTGCTCACCGGGGTCGGCTTGCCGCTGCTCACGATCGTCGCCCTGGCTCGGGTCGGCGGCGGTATGTCGCTGCTCACCGCGCCACTGGGCAGGCGCGCCGGCGTGTTGTTCGCGGTCGCGGTGTACCTGGCCATCGGTCCGCTGTTCGCGACGCCGCGCACCGCCGTGGTGTCGTTCGAGATGGGCGTGGCGCCCTTTACCGGCAACAGTGGCGCACCGCTGCTGGTGTACAGCCTGGCTTATTTCGCGGCCGTGCTGTTCCTGTCGCTCAATCCCGGGCAGTTGGTCGATCGCGTCGGCAAGTTCATTACCCCGGTATTGCTGGCCGCGTTGCTGGTCCTCGGTGGTGCAGCGCTGCTGCTGCCGGCCGGGCCTGTCGGAGCGACGTCTGCCGATTACCAGGCGGCACCCTTCGTCCAGGGTTTTCTGCAGGGCTACCTGACCATGGATACCCTGGGCGCGCTGGTGTTCGGCATCGTGATCGCCTCGGCCATCCGCGACCGTGGGGTGACCGATCCCAGGCTGATTACCCGTTATTCGGTGGTGGCGGGCCTGATCGCCGCACTGGGACTGTCGCTGGTGTATCTGGCGCTGTTCTACCTGGGCGCGACCAGCCAGGGCATCGCCGGCGAGGCGCAGAACGGCGTACAGATTCTGACCGCCTATGTGCAGCACACCTTCGGCACTGCCGGCAGCCTGCTGCTGGCGACCGTCATCACCCTGGCTTGCCTGACGACCGCTGTGGGCCTGCTGACCGCCTGCGGTGAGTTCTTCAGCAGCCTGCTGCCGGTCTCCTATCGCATGGTGGTGGTGGTCTTTGGCCTGTTCAGCCTGCTGGTGGCCAATCAGGGGCTGACGCAGCTGATCAGCGTGTCGATCCCGGTACTGGTGGGCCTCTACCCGCTGGCTATCGTACTGGTCGCATTGAGCCTGCTGGACAGCCTGTGGCTGTCGTCGCGCCGGGTGTTCGTGCCGGTGATGGCGGTGACGCTGGTGTTCGGTGTGGTCGATGGCCTGGCCGCCGCCGGCTTCAAGCACTGGGCACCGGCATGGTTCGGCGAGCTGCCGCTGGCCGGCCAGAGCCTCGGCTGGCTGGTGCCCGTGCTGCTGACCCTGCTCCTGGCGACCCTGTGCGACCGCCTGCTGGGTCGCCGGCAGCAGGACGCACTGGCTTAGTGCTGGCGAAGGTCAGCCGCCATTGCCCAGGTTGAAATGACGCACCTGGGTGTGTAGCCGTTCTGCCAGCTGCGCCAGGCCGTAACTGGCCTCGGTTACTTCGTTGGAGCCTCGGGCATTGCCGCTGGCCAGATCGCGAATCATCTCGATGCGCTGGCTGATGTCGTTGGCCACGGCCGCCTGCTGCTCCGCGGCGCTGGCGATCTGGATGGCCATCTCGGTGATCTCGCGGTTGGCGCCGGTGATGGTGTCCAGTGCCTGGCCCGCTTCGATCGCCTGGCTGGCGCCATTCTGCGCCTGGCTGCGGCTCTGGCTCATCGCAGTCGAGGCTTTCTGGGCGCCGGCCTGAAGCCGCTCGATCATGCCCTGGATTTCCGTGGTGGAATCCTGGGTGCGCTTGGCCAGCGAGCGCACTTCATCGGCCACCACGGCGAAGCCGCGACCCTGCTCGCCGGCGCGCGCCGCCTCGATGGCCGCATTGAGGGCCAGCAGGTTGGTCTGATCGGCGATGCTGCGAATGACATCGAGGATGCTGCCGATATCGGCGGTGTCCTGCGCCAGGGTCTGGACCACGGTGGCGGCGTCACCGATGTCGTCGGACAGGGCGCCGATCGAGTCGACCATCTGCCCGACCAGTTTCTGGCCCTGTCTGGCGGCCTGGTCGGCGCGCTGGGCGGCCTGGGCGGTCTGGGTCGAGTGACGGGCGACTTCCTGCACGGTCGCGGCCATTTCGGTCATGGCCGCCGCCACCTCGGTGGTGTGCAGTTCCTGCTCCTTGAGGTTGTGCTGGGTGGTGCTGGTGGTGCTGGTCAGCTGCGAGGCAGAAACGCTGAGCTCGCTGCTCGAGTGCAGCACGTTGCTGACGATTTCCCGCAGCTTGCCCACCATCTGGCCGAAGGAGTGCGACAGTACCCCGAATTCGCCGCCACGCTGCTCGGCGAGCTGGGCGCCCAGTTCGCCGGCGGCGACCTTGCGCGCGTCATCGCTCAGGCGTAGCAGGGCGCCGCTGACCTTGCGCCGGATGGCGAAGATGCCCAGTACGGCGATCACCACCAGCAACAGCACCATGGCTGTCACCGCCAGCATGTAGCGCTCGCCTATCTGGGTGTAGTGAGCCACGGCGCTGCCGGTGCGCTGGTCGAGCAAGGCATAGAAGTCATCGACCGGCTGCATGATCTTGGCTTTTTCCCGGTGGTATTCGGCGTTGTGCATCAAGCGACTGGCCAGCGCCAGGTCGGGTTCGCCGCGGCGGCTGTAGCCACCCTGGCTATCGGCGAACTGGCCTTTGACGGCATTCATCGCCTCGGTTTCGATCAGCACCAGGGTGTCCGAGTTGGCCTGCGCCTCGGCCAGCTTGTCCATTTCGGCTGCGCTGAAGCCCTGGCGGCGCATCAGTTCGAGCAACGGCACGGTCTCGCCGTTGGCGCGTGGCGCCGGCAGGCCGGCGGCGATGAAGTCCCAGTACAGGCGCTCGTACTGCTGCGGGCGGGGCTGCTTGCCGTTGCGAATGTCGAGCACCTGCCAGTACTGCTGTTCGTAGCGCGGCTCGCCGCTCACCGCATAGGTCCGGGCCAGTCGGGTCAGGTCGTCGGAGCTCTGACGCAGCTCATCGGCGAGCAGGTAGGACTGGTAGCGGTTTTCCTGGCTCTCGGTCAGGTGGGCCTGATTGAGGATCATCAGGATGACCAACGCCGATAGCGACAGGGTGCAGAGGATAATGGCGGAAAAAATGCAGAAGAATAGGCGTTGCACGGACATGGCGGCGCTCCTTGGCAGTGTAATTGTGACTTCCTGTCAGGGGACGAGCGCCCTGCTCATGTACGCGGGAGCAGGGATGTCGAAAAGGGGTGCGCTGTGCGCCCTGATGGTGCGTTTCGACCTCAAGCTTTAGCCAAGAACCAGCGCTTTGCAAGGTGCAAAACGCGCTGTTTTGGTGCCAGCTGCACCATGGCTGTGCGCCGCCGCGTCGGGCAACACAGCTTAGCTCTGCTGGCTATAATCGGCGCTGCCCAACAAGGAGTTCCCATGCCGATCAGCGACTACTACCTGCCGCATCTATTCGCCGTTCTCTGGTTTGTGATCTGTTGGGGAGGCTACACCCGTTATGCCCACGTCAAAGGCACCACCACCCCTTGCCTGGCCAGCGTGCTGCATCTGTATCGAGAGGACTGGATGCGGCGCATGCTGCTGCGGGAAAACCGTATCGCCGACGCCAGTGTGGTCGGCAACCTCGAACGCAATGCCTCGTTCTTCGCATCCAGTACCCTGATCATCCTCGCCGGCATCCTCACGGTGCTGGGCGCCTCCGACCGCGCCGTGTCGCTGCTGGCCGAACTGCCGTTTGTCCAGGCGGCCAGCCGCGAGCTGGCCGAGGTCAAGTTGCTTGGCCTCGGCGTGGTATTCGTCTATGCGTTCTTCACCTTCAGTTGGTGCATGCGCCAGTACAATTTCGCCGCCGTGCTGGTCGGTTCGGCGCCCATGGTCGGTGAGCGGCATGTCACCGAGCAGGAGCGCAAGGCGTTCGCCGAGCGCGCCGCAAGGGTGATCTCGATGGCCGCCAACCAGTTCAACTACGGCCTGCGTGCCTATTACTTCGGCATGGCGGCCCTGGCCTGGTTCATCAACCCCTGGTTCTTCATGCTGGTCACGACCGGCGTGGTGCTGGTGCTGTATCGGCGCGAGTTCCATTCCGATGTGCTGGAGGTGATGGTTTACACCCCGACCCCATTGACCGAGTCGCTCAAGGAGAAACACGAATGAGCCTGCCGTTCTGGTGCATTTTCATCAGCGCGCTGCTGATCTTTCTGGCCAAGGCGCCCGTTGCCCGGGCCATGCAGCAGGAGGCCGGAGCCTACGACAACCGCCTGCCGCGCAATCAACAGGCCCGCCTGACCGGCTTCGGCGCGCGGGCCCTGGCGGCCCACCTCAACAGCTTCGAGGCCTTTCCGCTGTTTGCCGTGGGCGTGCTGATGGCCCACGTCAGCGACACCCAGGGTCCCTGGGTCGATGGGCTGGCCGTGTTGTTCGTGATCGCGCGGGTGCTGTACCTGCTGTGCTACTGGGCCGACTGGCACTGGCAGCGCAGTCTGGTCTGGGGGGTAGGGCTGCTGTGCAGCCTGCTATTGATGCTCAGCCCGCTGCTCTGATCCCGCGCGTTCGCCAAGGCCCGCTGTAGGCGGGCCTTGGGCCGGGGCGTTCGTGAATGTGAATGGAACAGACGCTGGCTTACTGGCCGTCGATGGCCTCTTTGGCTTGCTCGCCGGCCTCTTCCATCGTCGCGGCCGCTTCCTGTGCGGCCTCTTCGACTTTTTCGCCAGTGGTTGGCTCGGTACCGGTCATCTCTTCGGCTTTTTGCTCGATGGCTTCGCTCGTCGCCTTGGCGGCATCCTCGACGGACTCGGCGGCTTGCGAGAGTGAGTCCTTGGCCGATTCCATTTTGTCTTCCGGGGTGTCGTCACAGGCAGTCAGCGCCAGGGAGGCGGCGAGAATCAGGGCGTAGGTGAATGGTTTTCCCACGGGAGTACTCCTTGTGCGATTGCATAGGTGCCAGGTTTGCCCTGGCCTTGCCGTTGGAGCACGGCCGGTTCGGCGAAGTTCCCTCGAGTATCGTCCAGAACCCGCTGGTCAGTTGTGCCGAGGCCCGCGGCAGACGCTATCATTCGCGTTTTTTCGACGCCAATAGGACCAAATTGATGAGCGAGAAGCCGATTCTCGAGCGGGCGCAGCGCTTTCTCGAGGCGTTGCGCCAGTGCCAGGTGCTGGGTATCAGGGTGCACGCTGCCGGGCCGAGCGACTTGACCCTGTGCCTGCCCTACAGCCCGCGGATCGTCGGTAATCCCGAGACCGGGGGCGTGCATGGCGGTGCGATCACCACCCTGATGGACACCACCTGTGGCATCTCCACCGTGTGCGTGCTGCCCGAATTCGAGATCTGTCCGACCCTGGACCTGCGCATCGACTACATGCACCCGGCCGAGCCAGGCAAGGATGTGTTCGGTTTCGCCGAGTGCTACCGGGTCACCCCGAATATCATCTTCACCCGCGGCTATGCCTATCAGGACGACCCGGCGCAGCCGATCGCCCACGTGGTCGGTACCTTCATGCGCATGGGCAAGGGTGCCCAGGGCGGGCGGCAACTGCAGCAGCGTATCCAGGGCGGTGACGCATGAGCGAGCTGAATCTGGAGCGGCTGGTGCGCCAGGCCCATGAGCACAATGACTACGACCCGCTGCTCAATCTGATTCCCTATGCCAAGCTGATTGGCATCGAGTGCCTGCGCCTGGGCGATGACATGGTATTTCGCCTGCCGGCCAACAAGGACAACATCGGCAATCCGATTCTGCCGGCGATCCACGGCGGAGTAATAGCCGGTTTCATGGAGCATGCGGCCATGCTTCACCTGCTGATGTTCATGGGTATTCCACATTTGCCTAAAATCATCGACTTCTCGATAGATTACCTGCGCGCCGGTCATTATCGTGACACCTACGCCCAGTGCCAGGTGTGGCGGCAAGGTCGCCGCGTCGCCAATGTGGCGATCACCGCCTGGCAAACCAATCAAACCGAGCCCATCGCCACGGCCCGCGCGCACTTCAAGGTCGATGAGCCTTGAGGTTGCCGCCCAGGCAGCGTTCGGCGCTCGAGCAAGGAACCCTCAATGGATGCGTTGCTGATTCTCGGTGGCTTGCTGCTGATTCTCGCCGGCCTGGTCTGGCTGGTGGTGCGTGCCTTCGGCACCGGCCTGCTGTGGGGGTGGGCCAGCCTGCTGCCGCCGCTGACGCTGTTGTATGTCGTGCGTCACTGGCGGCGCGCGCGCAAGGCCCTGGCGCTTTGCGCCCTGGGGTTCATACCGCTGGTGGTCGGCCTGGCGCTGCTCGCCAGCCATGACGCCGAGCGTCTGGAGGCGATCCTCAGCCTGCGCTGGCTGGAGCCGGAAACCAAGGCAGCGGCCGACCTGGCCATCGATCTGCGCGGGGAGCTCAATGGCCAGCCGTTCGAACCCCGGCAGGGCGAGCTGGTCGACGGCGTGCTCAGGTTGAGCGAGGGCCAGGACTTCTTCGCCCGCAAGGAGCTGTTGATCCGCTTGCCACAGCCAATCAAGGGCGGTGTGCGCCTGGACCTGCTGCCGGGCGATGAAGGGCCCTGGCCGGAGGTCGAGATCAGCTGGCTGGAGCTCGAGCAGGAGTTGCCCGAGGCGCGCCGGCTGACACGTGGCTATAGCCTGCACCTGGATCTGCAACCGCTGCCGCCGAACAAGCTGACCGGCGATTTTCACCTGGTGTTGCCGCCCAGGTTCAAGACCACCCTCAGCGGCAAGGTCGAGCTGTTCACCAATGGCCTGCGCTTCCGTGATGGCCAGGTCGACCGCCGGGTCGACTCGCTCGACACCCTGGCCTATGTGATCGAGGACTATCTGCAACGGCGCTTCGCCACGCGCCTGGTGCAGTTGCAGCCATTGCCGGCGGTGATGCTGCCGGCGCGCAGCCTGGAGCTGGTTGTCGAGGCGCGCATCGATGGCCAGCCCCAGCAGCTGCCGATCCAGCTTACCAAGCGTGAGTCCCGTGGCTGGGCGGTGCAGGGCGACAGCTTCAAGCCGCTGGCGGCGCCCGGCAGCGTCGCGCCGGCCAGCGCGCCAAGCGCAGCATCGGCCGGCGAGGCGAGCAGCGAGCGGGTGGCGCGTCCGCTCGACCGCCGCCTGCGTTTCAGTCTGGAAGGCCTGCTACGCAGCCCCAGTCGCTACCAGAATCTGAGCATGCGGGTCGCCACCGAGCGAGGCAACACCGCCGAAGGGCGCTTCCAGGGCATCGATGCCGATGGCCGGATCATCCTGCGTCAGCGCCTGAGCGGCACGGGCGAAGCCAGCTACAGCCTGCGCCCGGAGGAAGTCGTGCGTATCGAGTTGCTCGAGCCTTGAGCTAAACACTTGAAATCCTGGACGAAGCCCCCATCTGCATGACACCCGCCGCGTTGCGGCTCAGTCATCAATGTGGAGTTAGACGACCATGAGTGTGGAAACTCAAAAAGAAACTCTGGGCTTCCAGACCGAGGTGAAGCAGCTGCTTCACCTGATGATCCATTCGCTGTATTCGAACAAGGAGATCTTCCTCCGCGAGCTGATTTCCAACGCCTCGGATGCCGTCGACAAGCTGCGTTTCGAGGCGCTGGCCAAGCCCGAGCTGCTCGAGGGCGGCGCGGAGCTGAAGATCCGCGTCAGCTTCGACAAGGAGGCCAATACGGTCACCCTCGAGGACAACGGCATCGGCATGAGCCGCGACGAGGCGGTCACCCACCTGGGTACCATCGCCAAGTCCGGCACCTCGGACTTCCTGAAGAACCTCACCGGTGACCAGAAGAAGGACTCGCACCTGATCGGCCAGTTCGGTGTCGGCTTCTACTCGGCGTTCATCGTCGCCGATCGTGTCGACGTGTTCACCCGTCGCGCCGGTCTTGCCGCCAGCGAAGGGGTGCACTGGGAGTCCCACGGCGAGGGCGAGTTCAGTGTCGCTAGTATCGACAAGCCGGAGCGTGGCACCCGCATCGTCCTGCACCTGAAGAAGGACGAGGGCGAATTCGCCGACGGCTGGCGCCTGCGCAACATCATCAAGAAGTATTCCGACCACATCGCCCTGCCGATCGAGCTGCCCAAGGAGTTCCACGGCGAGGAGAAGGACAAGCCGGCAGAAATCGAGTGGGAAACCGTCAACCGTGCCAGCGCGCTCTGGACCCGTCCGCGTGCCGAGGTCAAGGACGAGGAATACCAGGAGTTCTACAAGCACGTCGCCCATGATTTCGACAACCCGCTGGCCTGGAGCCACAACAAGGTCGAGGGCAAGCTGGAGTACACCTCGCTGCTCTACGTGCCGGGCCGTGCGCCATTCGACCTGTACCAGCGCGACGCCTCCAAGGGCCTCAAGTTGTACGTGCAGCGCGTGTTCATCATGGATCAGGCCGACGAGTTCCTGCCGCTGTACCTGCGCTTCATCAAGGGCGTGGTCGATTCCAACGACCTGTCGCTGAACATCTCCCGCGAGATCCTGCAGAAAGACCCGATCATCGATTCGATGAAGTCGGGCCTGACCAAGCGCGTGCTGGACATGCTGGAGAAGCTGGCGAAGAACGAGCCCGAGCAGTACAAGGCGTTCTGGAAGAATTTTGGCCAGGTGCTCAAGGAAGGTCCGGCCGAAGACTTCGCCAACAAGGAGAAGATCGCCGGATTGCTGCGCTTCGCCTCGACCCATGAGGCCGGTGGCGAACAGGTCGTTGCGCTGGCCGACTACCTGGGCCGGATGAAGGAAGGCCAGGACAAGGTCTACTACCTGACCGGCGAATCCTACGCCCAGGTGAAGAACAGCCCGCACCTGGAAGTCTTCCGCAAGAAAGGCATCGAGGTACTGCTGCTCACCGACCGCATCGACGAGTGGCTGATGAGCTACCTGACCGAGTTCGACGGCAAGTCGTTCGTCGACGTGGCCCGTGGCGACCTCGACTTGGGCAAGCTGGACTCGGAAGAGGACAAGAAGGCCCAGGAGGAGGTGGCCAAGGCCAAGGAAGGGCTGGTCGAGCGCCTGAAGAGCGCGCTGGGCGACGAGGTGGCGGAAGTGCGGGTATCGCACCGCCTCACCGATTCGCCGGCGATCCTGGCGATCGGCGAGCAGGACCTGGGGCTGCAGATGCGCCAGATCCTCGAGGCCAGCGGGCAGAAGGTGCCGGAATCCAAGCCGATCTTCGAGTTCAATCCGAGCCACCCGCTGATCGAGCGCCTGGATGCTGAGCCGGACGAAGACCGCTTCGGCGACCTGTCGCACATCCTCTTCGATCAGGCGGCGCTGGCCGCGGGTGACAGCCTGAAGGACCCGGCCGCTTACGTGCAGCGTCTGAACAAGCTGCTGGTCGAACTTTCGGCCTGAAGCGTCGATCGGGGAGGGTAATGCCCACCCCGATCGTCCCGCGCAGAAAGACAAACGCCCCGACTGGTTCGGGGCGTTTGCATTTCTGCTGCTAGGCGTTTTTGCGCTTAGTCGCGGCGATGCACCGATTGGCCGGCGGCGAAGGTTTCCTTCACCGTGCGGTCGTCGCCGAGCATGCACAGGGCGAACAGCTTCTCGGCCAGGGTCTTGGCCTGCTGCATGCGGTAGCTGATCAGCGGTGTGGCGCAATAGTCGAGCACGACGAAGTCGGCGTCCTTGCCGCTGGCGAAGTTGCCGATCTTGTCGTCCAGGTACAGCGCCTGGGCGCCGCCGAGGGTGGCCAGGTACAGCGACTTGAAGGGATCGAGCTTCTTGCCCTGCAGCTGCATGACCTTGTAGGCCTCGTTCAGTGACTGCAGCTGGCTGAAGCTGGTGCCGGCACCGACATCGGTACCCAGGCCGACGCGCACGCCGTGCTGCTCCAGCTTGTTCAGGTCGAACAGGCCGCTGCCGAGGAACAGGTTGGAGGTGGGACAGAAGGCCACGGCCGAACCGGTCTCGGCCAGGCGCTGGCACTCCTCGTCGCACAGGTGAACGCCATGGGCGAATACCGCGCGCTCGCCGATCAGGCGGTAGTGGTCGTAGACGTCCAGGTAGCCCTTGCGTTCGGGGAACAGTTCCTTGACCCAGGCGATCTCCTGGCGGTTCTCCGACAGGTGGGTGTGCATATACAGACCTGGATATTCAGCGTACAGCTGGCCGGCCAGGGTCAGTTGCTCCGGGGTGCTGGTCGGGGCGAAGCGCGGGGTCACCGCATAGTGCAGGCGGCCCTTGCCGTGCCAGCGCTCGATCAGCTCCTTGCTGTCGGCATAGGCTGACTCCGGCGTATCGGTCAGGTAGTCCGGGGCATTGCGGTCCATCATCACCTTGCCGGCGATCATGCGCAGGTTGAGCGCCTCGGCGGCCTCGAAGAAGGCGTCCACCGACTGCTTGTGCACGGTGCCGAATACCAGGGCGGTGGTGGTGCCGTTGCGCAGCAGTTCCTTGAGGAAGATGCCGGCGACATCCGCGGCATGGGCCTTGTCCTCGAACTGGCGCTCGGTGGGGAAGGTGTAGGTGTTGAGCCAGTCGAGCAGTTGCTCGCCGTAGGAGGCGATCATGCCGGTCTGCGGGTAGTGGATATGGGTATCGATAAAGCCGGGCGTGATCAGCGCGTCCGGGTATTCACTGACCGGCGTGCCCTCGAATCTGGGCAGCAGCTCGGCGGCGTGGCCAACCGCGGCGATGCGGCCGTCCTCGACGACCAGCAGGCCATCCTCGAAATATTCGTAGGACTGCTCGACGCCGACCACGGCAGGGTCGGCGACGCTGTGCAGGATGGCGGCGCGGTAGGCATGGGTGGTGGTACTCATGGCGATCTCTAGTCAGTCATTGAAGGGGGGCAGGGCGCTGCGCCGCAGCGGCGCGCCGGCATGGCCTCAGGCCTGGTTGCGGCGCGAGGCCGGCAGCAGCTTGGCGATGCTCGGCTGGCCCTTTTTCAGGTCCTGGCCGAAGGCGGCGTTGTAAGTGGCGATCACCTCGCCGGCGATGGAAATGGCGATCTCCGCCGGCAGCTTGCCTTTGACCTCGGCCAGGCCCATGGGGCAACGCATGCGCTGCATGACTTCGGGGGCGAAGCCGCGATCGCGCAGACGGTGCTCAAACTTGACCCGCTTGGTCTGCGAGCCGATCAGGCCGTAGTAGGCGAAGTCGTTGCGCTTGAGAATGGCCGCGGTCAGTTCCAGGTCGAGCTGGTGATTGTGGGTCATGACGATGTAGTAGCTGCCCGCGGGCATGCTGTCGACCTCGTCGACCACCTCGTCGCTGACCACTTTCTCCACTCCGGCAAGGATCTGCGCGGGGAACTCGTTCTCCCGCGAATCGATCCAGCGCACCTTGCATGGCAGGCTGGCGAGCAGGGGCACCAGGGCGCGGCCGACATGACCGGCGCCGAACACGGCGATCTGCGCCTGCGGCTGGCCCATCGGCTCGAACAGCAGGACGGTGGCGCCGCCACAACACTGGCCCAGGCTGGCACCCAGGCTGAAACGCTCCAGGCGGGTGTCCTGGCTACGATTTGCGAGCATCTCGCGGGCCAGTTCCATCGCCTTGTATTCCAGGTGACCGCCGCCGATGGTCTCGAAGATACGCTCGGCGGTAACCACCATCTTCGAGCCGGCATTGCGCGGCGTCGAGCCGCGCTCTTCGATGATGGTCACCAGCACGCAAGGCTGGCCTTGCTGCTGCAGGTCGGCGAGGGCACTGATCCAGCTCATTTACTCAGCCTCCAGGACGGCGAGGTTTGCCCCGGGCGGGGCAGACGCCAGTTGCTCGGCGACGGCTCCAGCAGCGGAACCGGTGCTGGCTGTGCCGGTCGGGTTTTCGCTTCGGTGTGCTTTGTCATTGTTTTACACCCGTTTGGTCGTTCATCCTCGGTCCGGTGGAAAACGCTTGGCGGTTTTCCCGGGGTGGCCATCCACCGGACCGAGGGTTCGCGTTACGCCGTTTCAACCTCGGCCGCGCAGGCGGCCTTGGCTGGCAACTGCAGTTTCTTCATCTGCTCCACGCCCCAGAGCACGCGCTCTGGGGTAGCCGGCGCGTCGATCGCCGGCTGCACCCGGTAGTCGCCCAGGCTGGCTACCGCATCCTTGATCGCGCACCACACGGCGATGCCGAGCATGAACGGCGGCTCGCCCACTGCCTTGGAATGGAACACCGTGTCTTCCGGGTTCTTGCGGTTCTCCACCAGCTTGACCCGCAGGTCCAGTGGCATGTCGGCGATCGCCGGAATCTTGTAGCTGGCCGGGCCGTTGGTCATCAGCTTGCCCTTGGCGTTCCACACCAGCTCTTCCATGGTCAGCCAGCCCATGCCCTGGACGAAGGCACCTTCCACCTGGCCGATGTCGATGGCCGGGTTCAGCGAGGCGCCAACATCATGCAGGATGTCGGTGCGCAGCATCTTGTACTCGCCGGTCAGGGTGTCGACGATGACCTCGGCGCAGGCCGCGCCATAGGCGAAGTAGTAGAACGGCCGGCCGGCGGCCTTGTCACGGTCGTAGTAGATCTTCGGCGTGCGGTAGAAGCCGGTGGACGAGAGCGAGACCTGGGCGAAGTAGGCCTTCTGGATCAGCTCCTCGAACGACAGGAACTGTTCGCGCACCCGCACCTGGCCGTTGCGGAACTCGACGTCTTCCGGGGTGACCTTGTACTCGCGCACGAGGAAGTCGACCAGGCGCTGCTTGATGGTCTCGGCGGCGTTCTGCGCGGCCTTGCCGTTGAGGTCGGCGCCGGAGGACGCGGCGGTCGGCGAGGTGTTGGGCACCTTGTCGGTGTTGGTCGCGGTGATCTGGATGCGTGAGATATCCACCTGGAACACTTCGGCGACGACCTGGGCGACCTTGGTGTTGAGGCCTTGGCCCATCTCGGTGCCACCATGGTTAAGGTGGATGCTGCCGTCGGTGTAGACGTGGATCAGCGCGCCGGCCTGATTGAGGAAGGTGGCGGTGAAGCTGATGCCGAACTTGACCGGGGTCAGCGCCAGGCCCTTCTTCAGCACCGGGCTTTTTTGGTTGAACTCGATGATTTCACGGCGGCGCTTGGCGTACTCGCTGCTGGCTTCCAGTTCGGCGGTCATCTCGGCGAGCATGTTGTGCTCGACGGTCTGGTGGTAGTGGGTGACGTTGCGCTCGTCCTTGCCGTAGTAGTTGAGCTTGCGCACGGCCAGTGGGTCCTTGCCCAGGCTGCGCGCGACCGCATCCATGACTTCCTCGATGGCGACCATGCCCTGGGGGCCGCCGAAGCCGCGGTAGGCGGTATTCGAGGCGGTATTGGTCTTGCAGCGGTGGCCGTTGATGGTGGCATTGCCGAGAAAGTAGGCGTTGTCCGAGTGGAACATGGCGCGGTCGACGATCGAGCCGGACAGGTCCGGCGAATAGCCGCAGTTGCCCGCCAGTTCGAGCTGGATGCCGTGCAGCAGACCGTCGTCGTTGAAGCCGACGTCGTACTCGACATAGAAGGGGTGGCGCTTGCCGGTGATGCTCATGTCCTCCATGCGCGGCAGACGCATCTTGGTCGGCCGGCCGGTGAGGTGGGCGATCACCGCACAGAGGCAGGCCGGGCCCGCGGCCTGGGTTTCTTTGCCGCCGAAGCCACCCCCCATGCGGCGCATGTCGATGACGATCTTGTGCATCGGCACGCCTAGTACCTCGGCGACCAGTTTCTGCACTTCGGTGGCGTTTTGCGTCGAGGTGTAGACGATCATGCCGCCATCCTCGGTGGGCATCACCGAGGAGATCTGGGTCTCCAGATAGAAGTGCTCCTGACCGCCGATATGCAGCTTGCCCTGCAGGCGGCGCGGCGCGCCGGCCAGCGCTGCCGCGGAGTCGCCGATGCGGTGCTGGTGGCTGTCGAGCACGAAGTGCTGCTTGCGCAGCGCCTGTTCGACGTCGAGCACCGGCTCGAGGTCTTCGTATTCGATGACCGCAGCCATGGCCGCCTTGCGCGCGGTCTCCAGGCTGTCGGCGCCGACCGCGACTACCACCTGGCCGACGTATTCGACCTTGCCGTCCGCCAGCAAGGGGTCGCCGGCGACCACCGGACCGATGTCCAGCTGGCCGGGTACGTCCTGGCTGGTGATGGCGATGGCTACGCCGGGAATCTCGTAGCAGGGCGAGGTGTCGATGCTGACGATACGGGCGTGGGCGCGGTCGCTCAGGCGTGCATAGACGTGCAGCTGGTTGGGGAACTCCAGGCGATCGTCGACGTACACGGCCTCGCCGGACACGTGCTTCTCGGCGCTCTCGTGCTTGACGCTGCGGCCGACGCCGGTGGTGATGTCGGCGCGGAACAGTTCGGCCAGCTCGGCCTGGGTCTTCGGGGTCTGGTGATGGTTAGACATAGGCGGTCACCCGGGTTTCGACTTCGGGAGCTTGCAGCTCGAGGAAGAATTTACGCAGCAGGTTCTGCGCGGTGAGCAGGCGGTATTCCTTGCTGGCACGGAAGTCGCTGAGTGGCGTGAAGTCCTCGGCCAGGGCGGCGCAGGCACGCTCGACGGTCTCGGCGCTGCAGGCTGCGCCCGCCAGGGCGGCCTCGCAGGCGGCGGCACGCTTGGGAATGGCGGCCATACCGCCGAAGGCGATGCGCACTTCGCACACCACACCGTCTTCGATCTGCAGGTTGAAGGCGGCGCAGACGGCGGAAATGTCGTCGTCGAGGCGCTTGGACACCTTGTAGGCCCGGAACGCCTGGTTGTTCCGGGCCCGCGGGACGATGATCTTCTCGATGAATTCGCCTTCCTGACGGGCGGTGACCTTGTAGTCGAGGAAGTAGTCGTCCAGGGCCAGGGTACGTGTGCTGCTGCCCTGGCGCAGGACGATCTGCGCACCCAGGGCGATCAGCAGCGGCGGGGCGTCGCCGATGGGCGAGGCGTTGCCGATATTGCCGCCCAGGGTTCCCTGGTTGCGGATCTGCAGGGAGGCGAAGCGGTGCAGCAACTCGCCGAAATCCGGGTATTCCCTGGCTAGTGCTTGGTAGCAGTCGGTCAGGGCGGTGGCGGCGCCGATCTCGATGCTGTCCTCGCTGACCTCCACGCGCTTCATCGATTCGATATGGCCGACGTAGATCATCACCGGCAACTCGCGGTGGAACTGGGTGACCTCCAGGGCCAGGTCGGTGCCACCGGCGAGCAGGCGCGCCTCGGGGTTGGCGGCATAGATGTCGGCCAGGTCGGCGACGGTCAACGGCAGCAGGCAGCGCTTGTCACCGCTGTTCAGTTCGGCTGTTTCGCGCGGGGCGATGGCCTTGAGCTGGGCGACGGTCTCGGCTTCGAATGCGTCGAACTGGTCCGGCTGCTTCTGGCAGCAGGCCTGTTCGGCGGCATCGATGATCGGGCGGTAGCCGGTGCAGCGGCAGAGGTTACCGGCCAGCGCTTCGAGGGTCTCGGCCTTGTTGAAGCCATCCGCCTTCTTTTGTAGGGCGAATAGCGACATGACGAAACCGGGGGTGCAGAAGCCGCACTGCGAGCCGTGGCAGTCGACCATGGCCTGCTGCACGCTGTGCAGTTTGCCCTGGTGCTTGAGGTCCTCGACGGTGATCAGCTGCTTGCCATGCAAGGAGGCGACGAAGGTCAGGCAGGCATTGAGGGTGCGGTAGCGCACGCGCTCGCCGTCCAGTTCGCCGACCACCACGGTGCAGGCACCGCAGTCTCCAGAGGCGCAGCCTTCTTTGGTGCCGGGTTTGCCGAGGTGCTCACGCAGGTAATTGAGCACGGTGAGGTTTGGGTCGAGTTGCTGCTCGCTGCGCAGCTCCCGGTTGAGTAAAAACTGGATCAAGGACGACCTCCAGGCACTTTATTGTTCTTTACGAGCGGCTCGTAGGGGCGGCATCAGACGCGACGCCTGCTTGTGCGGCGTTCTGACGCGGCCGTTCATGGGGCAAATCTAGAGTTTTCTGACTTTTGGGTCAACAAATATTTGACTCTGCGGTCAGGAGGTTGTCATGCGTTTCGGTTATGAGCAGGTGGATATGCCTCTAGCCCTGTTTCCAGCATTCGATACACGCTTGTTGGTAGGCCGCGCGCAAGCTTTAGGCCTCCACTGTAGGCGGCGCTAGCCGCAACCAATTTGTTGGGACTCTTGTCCTGGATGCATGGAGGCGCTGTGAACTGGGCTGTCGCCGAGGCGGATTGGCGACTGATAGCCGCGCAAGGCTACCCCGTCCCGGCTGCAAGGCGCTGGAATCGATCGGGCCCAGCGGCCGGGCCCTGGAATGGGCCCGGCAGAGGTGCTGTCGCGGTGGGCGTCCGCATGACGAAGGGGCAGAGTGGGGGGCGATTACCTGTTCGGCTTGCCGCCGCCTTTGCCGCCGCCACCGCTGCCTTTGCCGCCACCCGAGCCTGCGTCGCTGACCACCATCACGCCGGACATGCCGCTCCAGGCTGACGCCTCCAGACCATTGCGCGCACGGACCCGATAGCTGTAGCGACCGCTGCCGACGTCGTCCTCATAGGCGCGGATCGCTGCGTCGCTGATCGCCACTATCGTTGTCGAGGTGATAGAGCCATTCTTCTTGTGCAGGGTATTGCGCTCCAGGTCGAAGCCGGTGAGGTTCTCGCCGTCGTGGTTCCACTCCACTCGTACCCACTGGTTGCCATCGCCCTGCGGGTCTATCACCTGAGAGCTGGCGAGTTGGGGCGCTGTGGGCGTCGTCGGAGGTTGCGGCGGTTCACCGCCCAGGGCCAGCGCGCCGGCGATATTCAGCCGGCCATGGCGAGTCCAGTTCTGCATGTTCTGGCCCTGGGCGCCAGTTTTGTCGGCGCCGTCCTCCAGGCGCTGGCGGACCACCTGGTTGCACGGCAGACCCGCCCATGTGCAGTTCGCCGGGGCCAGCGCCGCACCGGAGGCGCCACCGGCTTTCAGGCTTTGGTAGAGATCTGCCCAGACCAGCGCAGCGCCGCCGGCCACCAATGGTGTCGCCATCGAAGTACCGTCCCACCAGTCGACGCAGCTGTCGGTTCCGGGCGGATAGGCGCCTGCGCACTTGGCGTCCGGTAGAATGCCGATAATGGTTTCACCCGGCGCGGCCAGGGACACCCAGTCATCGAAGTTCTGGCTGTAGGTGGAGAAACTGGGGCGATAGTCATCGTCATCCGAGGCGGCGACCGCGATCACCGTCGAGTTGCCATTGGTATCGGTGCAGGCGGCCGGGTAGAAGCGCTGGGTATTGCCGTTGTTGCCGGCGCCGGCCACCAGTAACACGCCCTGGTCGACGGCAAACTGCACCGCATCGCATTCGGCATTGGACGGATCGGTGGGGGTGATATTGCCGCCTTCATCGATAAAGTCGCTGCCGTAGCTCATGGTGATCACGTGATACTGGCTGCGCACCAGGCTGCCGCCGGCCATGCGGTCGCTGGCTGCCTCCGTGATGGCGGCCGCCGAGGCCGACACCGGGCAGAGCCCAACCTCGAACAGGCTGATACCGTCGGTGACCCATTCCAGGTAGCAGACCTTGAAGATGCCGGCGCTGGTATTCCAGGCGACGCCGGCGATGCCCTCGCCATTATCGGTGTTGGCGACTATTTCCGAGGCGGTAAAGGTGCCATGGCCGAGGTTGTCGCAGGCAGGGGCCGACGGTGGGCAAGAATCACCAATTAGACTCTGGCCTTCCACATAATTGACCTGTTCCAGGCATTTGCCGTTGAGCTCGATGGCCGCACAATCGGCGCCGCTGTCCAGCACCGCCACCTTGGCCGTGTCGTATGCCACAGAACTGGTGGTAGCGGTGCCCAGGGTGATATCCCAGGCTTCGGGGGCATCGATATCCGCATCCAGGGTGCCGGTGGCGCTGCTGAAGATTGGGCCGAAGATGGTCTGCATAACAGTCGTGTGGGCTTGTGCGGTGTTGTGCAGATACCACTGCTCGGCGAAATAGTTGCCTCCGCCAGCCGGGGTAGGGCCGGGTTCCTCGCTCGGCACCACCAGCAGGCGGTAGTAGTCGGGCTCGGCGTAGAGCACGTTGGGGTTGGCCCGGTAGGCGGCGACTTGGGCCATCACCGAGCCGGCCGGGACGGTCACCACCTGCACGCCAATGCCGGGAATTTCCTTGGCGGGCATGGCCGAGGCGCTGCGATGGGCCTGGGTGACCAGCGCGGCCGCCGTGCCCGGTTTGAACTTGACCAGCACACGGTCCGGCGCATAGCGCTCAAGCGGGCGGGCCTGAGCGTGCGCCAGCTGGCCGGTGAGCGCGGGTTGGGCATTAAGCAGGGTGGGTAGCAAGAGTGCACAGAAAAAGACTGACAACACCGAAATCGGGCGCATGGCACATTTCTCCCCCGATGCACCGATGTGAAAGGGAGTGATGCACCGTAGCAGGACGCGAAAATGATGGATCTCCAAGGAAAGGGTAGAAGCTTTGAATGACAGGGCCAGATCGAATGTAACGAACGGTAGCCATCTGGGCGACCGGTCGTCCGGATTCTTTACGGCCCCTGAGCGACTGCAAGGAATCTGCAACATCCCCAACAAGGTGCCGCCGACTGCTCGGGAAAACGGGCGCCGAGCGCAGTGCCGGTGGACGCGGCGTGGGCTGATCAGGCTGCTGGCAGGCCAGCTGCCCTGAAGTGCCAGCCGCCTGATCGCCTCGCCGACGTTCCGCGCACTCATCGCTTGCCTGCGGCGGGATCTCGACCGGTCGTCAGCCTGTAGGCCGCAGGTTGGCGTGCGACCATCTGCCCAGCCGCGCTCTCTTGCGCCGAAACCCGGGGCAGGGTGACCTTGGCCGAGTAGCGCCCTGTGATACACTCGCGCCCTGCGCTTAGCCGTCCATCGCCGTGCCTGGCGGGGGCCGTGCAGCCACGCCGCTTGCCCTAAATAGGTCAGATAGAGCCTAAGGAATTCCATGACGTTCAAGGCACCGGATAGCCTCGCCGAGCAGATCGCTCGCCATCTTGCAGAGCGCATCATTCGTGGTGAACTGAAGCCGCGCGAGCGAATTCAGGAACAGAAGGTCACCCAGGCGCTCAATGTCAGCCGAGGTTCGGTGCGTGAGGCCCTGTTGATTCTCGAACGTCGTCACCTGATCGCGATTCTGCCGCGGCGCGGCGCCCAGGTCAGCGAATTGACTGCGCACAATGTAAGAAGCCTCTACGCCCTGATGATGGAACTGTACATCCTGCTCGCCCGGGCAGTGGCAGACGCGTGGCGCGACGAGGCGGACCTGGCGCCGTTCCTGGCCATTGAACAGCGCCTGATCGACAGTCTGCAGCGCGGGGATATCCACGCCTTTGTCGCGCACAGCTTCGATATCATGCGCGCGGCCTATCCGTTTGCCGACAATCCCTATCTGCAGGAAACCGTGGAGAACCTGCTGCCGGCAATTGGCCGTACCTACCACCTGGCGCTGGAGCGACGCACCGGCGAGATGGGCCAGTTCCTCGATACCTTCCGCCAGTTGCTGCAGGCCATCATCGACCGCGACCAGGTGCGCGCCCGCGAACTCCTGATCGGTTACGGCGAGCGCAACTGCCAGTTGGTGCTGGCCGCGCTGGCCGAGCGCTAGGGAAGGCTGAACATGCGCCTCAAGTGCATCAAACTGGCCGGTTTCAAGTCGTTCGTCGACCCGACTACAGTGACCTTTCCCAGCAATATGGCGGCGGTCGTTGGCCCCAATGGCTGCGGCAAGTCCAACATCATCGACGCGGTTCGCTGGGTGATGGGCGAGAGTTCGGCGAAGAATCTCCGTGGCGAATCGATGACCGACGTCATCTTCAACGGCTCCAACACGCGAAAGCCGGTGACCCAGGCCAGCATCGAGCTGGTCTTCGACAATTCCGATGCGACCCTGATCGGTGAATACGCCGGCTACAACGAGATATCCATTCGCCGGCGGGTGACCCGCGACAGCCAGAACACCTATTTCCTCAACGGCACCAAGTGCCGACGCCGCGACATCACCGACATCTTTCTCGGCACCGGCCTGGGCCCGCGCAGCTATTCGATCATCGAACAGGGGATGATCTCCAAGCTGATCGAGGCCAAGCCCGAGGATCTGCGCAACTTCATCGAGGAAGCCGCCGGCATCTCCAAGTACAAGGAGCGCCGGCGCGAGACCGAGAACCGCATTCGCCGCACCCATGAGAACCTGGCGCGCCTGACCGACCTGCGCGAGGAGCTCGAGCGCCAGCTCGAGCGCCTGCACCGCCAGGCCCAGGCCGCAGAGAAGTACCAGCAATACAAGGCCGAGGAGCGCCAGCTCAGGGCTCAGCTCACGGCCCTGCGCTGGCAGGCGCTGAACGAGCAGGTGGGCCAGCGTGAGGCGGTGATCGCCAATCAGGAGGTCGGCTTCGAGGCGCTGGTGGCCGAGCAGCGCAATGCCGACGCCAGCATCGAGCGGCTGCGCGATGGCCACCATGAATTAAGCGAGCGCTTCAATCTGGTGCAGGGGCGTTTCTATTCGGTCGGCGGCGATATCGCCCGGGTCGAACAGAGCATCCAGCACGGTCAACAGCGCCTGCGTCAGCTGCAGGACGACCTGCGCGAGGCCGAGCGTGCGCGCCAGGAAACCGAGTCCCACCTCGGCCATGACAGCACCCTGCTGGCCACCCTTGGCGAAGAGTTGGCGATGCTCGAGCCCGAGCAGGAGTTGACCGCCGCCGCTGCCGAGGAGGCTGCCGCCGCGCTGGAAGAGTCCGAAAGCGCCATGCACGGCTGGCAGGAGCAGTGGGATGCCTTCAACCAGCGCAGCGCCGAGCCGCGCCGCCAGGCCGAGGTCCAGCAGTCGCGCATCCAGCAGCTGGAGCAGAGCCTGGAGCGCCTGACGGAACGCCAGCGTCGCCTCGACGACGAACTGCAGCAGTTGGCTGCCGATCCCGAGGATGCCGCCATAGCCGAACTCGGCGAACAGATCGCCGCCGCAGAGCTGGAGCAGGATCAACTGCAGCGCGATGAGCAGCGTCAAGCCGAGCAACTGCAAATGCTGCGTGACGAGTTGCAGCAGGCCGGCCAAGCCCAGCAGCAGGCCCAGGGCGAGTTGCAGCGGCTGAACGGCCGACTGGCTTCGTTGGAGGCCCTGCAGCAGGCGGCGCTGGATCCGGGCAAAGGCGCCGGCGATTGGCTGCGCGACCAGCACCTGCTCGATTTGCCGCGTCTGGCCGAAGGCCTGCGGGTCGAGGCCGGCTGGGAGCTGGCGGTGGAAACCGTGCTGGGCGCCGATCTGCAGGCGGTGCTGCTGGACGAGGTCCTGCTGCAAGGGCTGTCCAGTTCGGCGCTGCAGGGCTTCAGTCAGGGCGAGCTACGCCTGGCCAGTCCGGCCAGGGGCGGCGAACGGGTCGCCGGCAGCCTGCTGGATAAGGTCGAAGCGAGCAGCGACCTGGCGCCCTGGCTGGGCAAGGTCAGGCCGGTCGAGACCCTGGACGATGCCCTGGCCGCCCGCGCAGCCTTGGCCGAGGGCGAAAGCCTGATCAGCCGCGACGGTTTCTGGGTCGCTCGGCATTTTTTGCGAGTGCGGCGCGCCAGCGAGGCCGAAAGCGGCGTGCTGGCCCGCGGCCAGGAACTGCAGCGGCTGGAGCTGGAGCGCGAGGAGCGCGAGGCGGCGTTGGCGTTGCTCGATGAGCGGCTGCTGGAACTGCGCGACAGCCAGCGCCAGCTGGAGGAGGGGCGTGAGCGGCAGCGCCGCGAGCTGCAGGATCGAGCGCGGGTGCTGGCCGAGCTGAAGGCGCAGTTGTCCGCCGGTCAGGCCAAGGTCGAGCAGCTGGCCCTGCGCCGCAATCGTCTTGGCAGCGAGCTGAGCGAGCAGGCCGAGCAGCGCGAGCTGGAGCAGGAGCAATTGGGCGAGGCGCGCTTGCAGCTGCAGGACGCGCTGGATGCGATGGCGGTCGACAACGAGCAGCGCGAAAGTCTGTTGGCAAGCCGCGATGCGTTGCGTGAGCGCCTCGACCGGATGCGCCAGGACGCCAGGGCGCACAAGGATCACGCCCACCAGTTGGCCGTGCGTCTGGGCTCGCTCAGGGCGCAGCACGACTCCACTCGCCAGGCCCTCGAGCGTCTGCAGCTGCAAGCCGAGCGGCTGCACGAGAAGCGCGAGCAGCTCAGTTTCAACCTTGAGGAGGGCGAGGCGCCGCTGGAGGAGCTGCGCCTGAAGCTGGAGGAGCTGCTCGAGCGGCGCATGGCCGTGGAGGACGAGCTCAAGCTGGCCCGCCTGGCCCTGGAGGACGCCGACCGCGAGCTGCGCGATGCGGAGAAGCGCCGTAGCCAGGCCGAGCAGCAAGCCCAGTTGTTGCGGGGGCAACTGGAGCAGCAGCGTATGGAGTGGCAGTCGCTGAGCGTCCGGCGCAAGGCCCTGCAGGAGCAGCTGCTGGAGGACAACTACGATCTGCACGGCGTGCTCGCCAGTCTGCCGGCCGAAGCCAGCGAACAGTCCTGGGAAGAGGAGCTGGAACGCCTGGCCGGTCGGATCCAGCGCCTGGGGCCGATCAACTTGGCGGCCATCGACGAATACCAGCAGCAGTCCGAGCGCAAGCGCTACCTGGACGCCCAGGATGCCGATCTGGTAGAGGCCCTGGACACCCTGGAGAACGTCATTCGCAAGATCGATAAGGAAACCCGCAACCGTTTCAAGGAAACCTTCGATCAGATCAACGGCGGGCTGCAGGCACTGTTTCCCAAGGTGTTCGGTGGCGGAAACGCCTATCTGGAACTCACCGGCGAGGACCTGCTCGATACCGGCGTTACCATCATGGCGCGGCCGCCGGGCAAGAAGAACAGCACAATCCACCTACTTTCGGGCGGCGAGAAGGCGTTGACTGCACTGGCCCTGGTGTTTGCCATCTTCCAGCTCAACCCGGCACCGTTCTGCATGCTCGATGAGGTGGACGCACCGCTGGATGATGCCAACGTCGGACGCTATGCGCGGCTGGTCAAGGAAATGTCGGAAAAAGTGCAATTCATCTATATCACCCACAACAAGATCGCCATGGAGATGGCCGATCAGTTGATGGGCGTGACCATGCATGAGCCGGGCTGCTCGCGTTTGGTCGCCGTGGATGTGGAGGAGGCCCTGGCCATGGTAGAGGCATGACGCGACTGGCGGTGTAAAGTTGCCTTTCGTCGTGCTAGCTTAACGTCCACTTTTGTCATACGTGGGAAACGCCTGTCAGAACATGGAGTTGGCGCCACGTTATTGGGTTAGCAAAAGGGCTTGGATGCCTTTAATTTATGAATTTTCAACTAGGGGTCAGGGTATTTCATGGAATTCGGTCTGCGCGAGTGGCTGATCGTCATTGGCATCATTGTGATCGCGGGCATCTTGTTCGACGGGTGGCGGCGCATGCGCGGCGGCAAGGGGCGGCTGAAGTTCAAGCTGGACCAGTCGCTGGCCGACCTGCCGGACGATGGCAGTGACCCCGATCTGCTCAGCACGCCGCGGGTCGTCGAGCGCCAGCGTGAGCCGTCGCTGGACGAGCACGACCTTCCGGCCATGAGCGCCCGCGAGTTGAATCGTCGGCGCCCCAGCGAGCCGCAACAAGGCGACCTCAACCTCGGCCTGGACGAGCCCGTGCCGACCCTGCTCAACCCGGTCGACCAGGGCGGCGAAAAGGCCGCCGAGGAAACGGGCAAGGTCAACGGCAAAGAACTGCCGCCTGTCGAAGAAGTGCTGGTGATCAACGTGGTGGCCCGCGAGGGCGAGGGCTTCAAGGGGCCGGCGCTGCTGCAGAACATCCTGGAAAGCGGCCTGCGTTTCGGCGAGATGGACATCTTCCACCGCCACGAAAGCATGGCCGGCAACGGCGAAGTGCTGTTTTCCATGGCCAACGCGCTCAAGCCGGGCACCTTCGACCTGGACGATATCGAGGGCTTCAACACCCGCGCGGTGAGTTTCTTCCTCGGCCTGCCGGGGCCGCGGCATCCCAAGCAGGCGTTCGACGTGATGGTCGCCGCGGCGCGCAAGCTGGCCCATGAGCTCAATGGCGAGCTCAAGGATGACCAGCGCAGCGTGATGACCGCCCAGACCATCGAGCATTACCGCCAGCGCATCGTCGAGTTCGAGCGCAAGCAGCTGACCAGCAAGCGCTGAACCAGTTTTTTGTAGGGTGGGTCGGGCCGCGAAGCGGCGTGGCCCGTCAGCTCTGGTTGTTAAGTTGAGTAAAATAGTGCGAGAGCAGCCGAGGCTGCTCTTTTCGTTTCCGAGAGACCGACATGACCGAAGCCCCCCAGCGTGATGCCGCGCAACGGAGTGCCGCCCAAACCGAGGCCGCCCAGCGCATTCTCCAGCTTCGTGGCGAACTGGATGAGCACAATTACCGTTACTACGTGCTGGACGAGCCCAGTGTTCCGGATGCCGAGTACGACCGCCTGTTCAACGAGCTGAAGGCCCTGGAGGCCGAGCACCCCGAGCTGGTCAGCCGCGACTCGCCCACCCAGCGTGTCGGTGGCGAGGCGTTGGCGGCCTTTGGTCAGGTGCGTCACGAGGTGCCGATGCTCAGTCTCGGCAATGCCTTCGAAGAGCAGGACCTGTTGGATTTCGACCGGCGTGTGCGCGAGGGTCTGGACCTGCCGGGCGGCGATCTGTTTGGCGATGGCGCCCTGATCGACTATAGCTGCGAACCCAAGCTCGATGGTCTGGCGGTCAGCCTGCTGTACCAGGACGGCCGGCTGGTGCGCGGCGCCACCCGCGGCGACGGCAGCACGGGCGAGGACATCAGCAGCAACGTACGCACCGTGCGCAACATTCCGCTCAAGCTGCATGGCGAAGACTGGCCCGGCGTGCTGGAGGTGCGCGGCGAGGTATTCATGTCCAAGGCCGGCTTCGAGGCCCTTAATGCCCGCCAGCTGGAATCAGGTGGCAAACCGTTCGCCAATCCGCGCAATGCCGCTGCCGGCAGCCTGCGCCAGCTCGATCCCAAGGTGACCGCCAGCCGGCCGCTGGAGTTCTGCTGCTACGGCATTGGCCGGGTCGAAGGCGAGCTGCCCGACAGCCATATCGGCATTCTCCAGGCTCTCAAGCGCTGGGGGCTGCCAATCAGCCCTGAACTCAAGCTGGCCAAGGGCGCCGAGGCATGTCTGGCCTACTACCGCGCGATTGGCGAGAAGCGCGATGCGCTGCCCTACGAAATCGACGGCGTGGTGTTCAAGGTCGATAACCTGGCCTTTCAGCGCGAACTGGGCTTTCGTGCCCGCGAACCCCGGTGGGCGATTGCCCACAAGTTTCCCGCGCGCGAGGAGGTGACCGAGCTGCTCGATGTCGAGTTTCAGGTCGGTCGCACCGGCGCCATTACGCCGGTGGCGCGCCTGAAGCCGGTTCAGGTAGCGGGGGTCACGGTGTCCAACGCAACCTTGCACAACATGGATGAAGTCGCCCGACTCGGCGTGATGATCGGCGATAGCGTGATCGTGCGCCGCGCCGGCGACGTGATTCCGCAGGTGCTCGGGGTGATCGCCGAACGTCGCCCGGCCGATGCGCGGGCGGTGCAGGTGCCGAGCCAATGTCCGGTCTGCGGTTCGGCGGTGGAGCGCACCCAGCTGATCAAGCGCAGCAAGGGCAAGGAGTCGGTCAGTGAGGGCTCGATCTATCGCTGCGTCGGTCGTCTTGCCTGCCAGGCCCAGCTCAAGCAGGCGATCATTCATTTCGTCTCGCGCCGGGCGATGGACATCGACGGGCTTGGCGACAAGATCGTCGAGCAGCTGGTCGACGAGGGTCTGGTCAGCTCGCCGGCCGATCTATACACCCTAGGGTTTGACCAGGTCGTCGCCCTGGATGGTTTCGCCGAGGTTTCGAGCAACAACCTGCTGGCCGCTATCGAAGCGAGCAAGCGGCCGACCCTGGCACGTTTTATCTATGCCCTGGGCATTCCGGATGTGGGGGAGGAGACTGCCAAGTTGCTGGCTCGTGCCCTTGGCTCCCTGCAGCGTATCGAGCAGGCGCTTCCCGAAGTGCTGACCTATCTGCCGGATGTCGGCCAGGAAGTCGCCCATGAAATTCATAGCTTCTTTCAGGATGGCCACAATCATGAGGTGATTGCACAGCTGCTCGAACGTGGCATCGATTTGCAGGAGGAGGGCGGACCGCACGCCGAGTTCGCTGCCTGTGCGAGCTTCGCGGGCTTCGTCGATAAGCTGAATATCTCGGGTATTGCCGCGACTGGCGCGAAGAATCTGGCCGACAAGGCCGGCAGCCTCGAGGCGTTGATCGCGCTTAGTCAGGACTGGCTGGAATTGAGTGTGATGAAGGGCCTCAACGGGAGAGCCAAGCAGGCACTGCGCGAGTTCTTCGCCAAGCCGCAGAATGTCGAGCGCGCTCGTGCGATCGAGGCGCAACTGCGCGAGTTCGGGATGCACTGGCACAGCGAGAAGAAAATCGTCGAGGGCCTGCCGTTGGCTGGGCAGACCTGGGTGCTGACCGGTAGCCTGGAGGTCATGAGCCGCGATGAGGCCAAGGTCAAGCTGGAAAACCTGGGGGCCAAGGTGGCCGGTTCGGTATCGGCCAAGACTACCTGTGTAGTCGCCGGGCCGGGCGCCGGATCGAAGTTGGCCAAGGCCAGCGAACTGGGCGTGAAGGTATTGGATGAGGAGGCATTCCTTGCCGAACTCGAGCGCCTGGCTGGTTGATCGCCGCGCACCTGGTACGGGGAGGCTGCAGCGGCTGGGTCGTAGCCTTGTGCGGTGTCACCTGAAGCCGCGCGCCAGCCCGATCAGCGGATCGCCCGGCTGGCGAACGGCCTGGCAACTGTGGGCTGCGCGACTTTGACGTAGCCAGGTTCTTTGCCCGTCACAGCACCCTCGTCTCGCTGAGGGCGAGGCTGCGCTCGGGCTGTGGCGCTGTGCCGGGCTGCTCGCGGCGGTAGTCGCTCGGGCTGCAACCGAAGTGCTGCTTGAAGGCACGTGCGAAATAGGAAGGGTCCTGGAATCCCACCTGATAGGCGATGGTGGTGATCGGCATTTCGCTGTTGTTCAGCAGTGCCTCGGCCTCTTCCATGCGCTTGCGCTGGACATATTCGAGGAAGCCCACGCCATAGGTTTGCTTGAACAGCCGGCTGAAGCGAAATGGGCTCATTTCGCAGCGTTCGGCCAGGTCCTTTTGCTCGATGTGTTCCTTGTAGTGCAGTTCGATGTACTGGATAGCCTTGTGCAATGCATGTTGCTTCTGGTGCTCGGCGGTAAGGCGTACGCTCTCCGGCAGGCTGATTGTGCGAGTCAGCAACTGCTTGTTTTTGCTCGAGCTTGCATCACTGCGAATCTGACACAGCTCATGCAGTGCTTTCAGGTAGCGATTGCGTTCGGACTGCAGCAGCGGCAAGACCAGATAATCCCACACCCCCGAGCGGAAGGCCCAGACCGCCAGTTCTTCGGAGTGCTGCATGGTCAACATGGTGATAGGGATAGAGGGCGCCGCGCGTTTGACGGCAATCAGCAGGTCGAGGCTCAAGGTGTCCGGATAGTCATAGTGCATGCAGATCATATCCGGGCGCTGCTGGCTGGTAACCCCGGAAACGCTGAGGTCGCGGGCCAACTTGACGTGGCACGTGTCCGAAAACTCTTGTATGGAATCCGAGGCTGATTGGTCGTGGGTAAGGTCGAACCACAACAACCGCGGAGCCGTTTCAGCGTGTGTGTTCATATGCACCTTGAACAGCTCTTTTGACTATTGATTCTTGTTCGTTACACGGGCAGAACCTGCTTCGTGTACTTTACAGTTAGGGTCAGAAGCTGTTCAGTGGCAAGAACAATTAGCTATAAGTTAATTCGCTTATATGTGTACAGGTTTTATTTTCTGCCAGGTAGCGGCCGAATTCATTGAGCAAGATGTAAGGAAATTTCTAGCAATATGATGCAGTTGGCATAGACTTTCTGGATGATTGTAGCGCCGCTGACTAGCTGAACACTTGGTGTATCGTCCAGTTTTCACCGCGACTAGCCGACAAATGGCCGGAACATTCATACAGCACGGGAATATCCACGGGACAGATGGCGCCAAAGCCTCTGCAAGAGATCGATGTGGTGGCGAACTGAATGCTCAAAGCCTCGGCTTTGGCAGGGGACGCAATCGAAGCAATGGGAAATCGATTAGGTGGGCTTTGCCTCTGCGCCATGACGAGTCCGGGGCATCGGCGATGAGCCCGCAGCAACGCAGTCTTAGTGCAGGTGTTGCTACGCTGGAGTAATTCCGCAAAGTATCCAACCCTATGGGGCAAGGCTATCCTGTTCCGGTGCCAACATGAATGCTTTGGTGGTATTCCGCTAGCATTGGTCTCGCTGTATGCATTTGCGCTGATCATCGTTGTTGTTTCTTTATCCGCCGGATGTCAAGTTCATGAACAGACGGATTGTCGTTCTCGTTATCAGCATCATTACCGCAGTGGGCTTTGTCGCCGCTGCGATCTTTCAGCAGCAGTTTTCCTCAGAGCAGGAAATCGTTCCTCCCGCCCCTCTGGACCCCAACTCCCTGGTTCGCTCTTATTCGCCGGTGATAGGACCCAAGAGCGCGCCAGTGACCATTGTTGAGTTCTTCGACCCATCTTGCGGGGCGTGCCGAATCCTCTACCCAATCGTCAAGCAAGTCTTGGCGGAACACCCGGGAGATGTTCGTCTGGTAATGCGTTATGTGCTGTTTCACCGAGGCTCTGAAGAAGCGGCAAGAATTCTTGAAGTTGCGCGTAAGCAGGGGCTTTTCGTACCTATTCTGGAGGCTATCCTCGACGCTCAGGCAGATTGGCATGATGACCCTGAGGCCCAGAAGGCTTGGGAGGCGGCCGCCGCTACGGGTTTGGATGTAGAAAAAGCCCGCGAAGTAATTTTGTCATCCGAGATTGATGCGGTGCTGAACAATGACATGGCTGACGTGAAAGCGATTGGTATTCGCAGGACGCCGACGTTCTTTGTCAATGGAGTGCCCCTTACGAAGCTCGGAGCAGAGCCGCTGCGAGAGCTTGTACGAAGCGAAATAGAGCGGGCGGCACAATAGTTCAGAGTTCTTCTGAATGGGCACCGCTCACAATGGGCACTCCGCAAGCAGGCTATTTTTCAATCGAATGCCTCGGTAATCACCACATTTCGCTCTCCGCCTCCCGGATGACCGGAAATCTCAAGTACCTCTTGTCCCGCTCTTTCTAGACGCGGTGCATTTCCTCTTCCAGTTCACACAGCCGAGCCACCGATAAGGCAACCTTGGTGAGTGTGCCGCACCAACTCCAGAGGCTCTTCGGGCTTGTGACTTACCCACCGCACCGCTTGGGTGTCGGCCAGGGTTTGCTCGAGGAGGAGTTTAGCGGGCTAAGCGAGAAGTGCGATGCCTTCACGCTCGATGCGATGGACTCGCTCGGCCGCGAGTTCTACGCCTGCCGGGTGCTGACTCCCAAGGGAGTTAACCGCGGAACCAGGTCTAGGGGCGATCAAGGTGAAGGGCAGGGTTGACCTGCTGACAATCCAGGCGCCTGCAAAAAATTACCAGTGATGTGCAAAAACCTCCTAACCCATCTCCCGGCTCTTAACTAGGGTTGAACAAAGGCGGAGCACGGCAAGGAGTTCATACAGGGAGAACACCGCGCCGCCTTTGCAAACACTCGAGTGAGGTGAGCAACATGACTATTCAAGCAATCAAGACTTCCGTGATGAAGTTCGTTAAGGACGAAGATGGCCTGACTATCGTGGAATATGCCGTGGCCGGTGGACTGGTAACCTTGGGAGCAGTGGCTGCATTTCTGCTTCTAGGTAACACCGTATGCGGTGCCATCGGTAGCCTGCAGCAGGCCATCCTGGGCAACGCAGTGGCCGTTACTCCCTGCTAGCGAAGGTGATGCAGCGATGTCCATGGAGCAGATGTTCCCCGTCATTTTGCTACTCGGGCTGCTGAGTGTTGCGGTGGTGAGCGATCTTCGCCGCCACCGCATCCCCAACGTGCTGGTGCTACTGGGCCTCGCTCTGGGCTTGGCCAGCCAGACCTATTCGGGCGGGGGCGATGGCCTGTTGGACGGGGTACTTGGGCTGTTAGTCGGCTTCGGGCTGTTTCTTCCCCTTTATGCCCTGGGGGGCATGGCGGCCGGCGATGTCAAGCTAATGGCCATGGTCGGCAGCTTTCTCGATCCGAATCTTGCGATGTGGGCCGCTTTTTTCAGCCTGATCGCCGGCGGGCTATGTGGGTTTCTGCTGATGCTGGCGCGAGGCCAGATAGCGCAGACCTTCAAGCGCTACTGGCTGATGCTGAAGGCCTTTACCTATCTAGCGCCGGCAGAGGACGAGGTGGCCGGAAAGCCTTTTCCTTATTCGGTCGCCATTTTACTGGGCACGTTGTTTATCAGCTATTTCCGGTTCTTTTCTTAGAGGGGTCTCGCCATGCATGCCCTAAGTCCCATTGGCAGTGATCATGTCGGCCTCGATCCGATTCAGCGCCTGGCACCGCAACCGTGCAGCGTGGCGGAAACCGGTCTGGCAGACAGTTTTCTCGGCGATCTGGTGTGCAAGCACCTGCACGACGCCGGTGTGCTGGACATGGCGCACCTGGTCGAGCGCTTGGCGCTGACCGGCTCGGTGCTGGAGGAGGTACTCGGCTATCAACGCAAGGACGGTCGTATCGAGGTGCTTGGCCAGACAGGGGGGCAAGGCTTGCGTTACGGCCTGACCGAGCGTGGCAGAAGCGCAGCCAAGGACGCCTTGGCGCGCAGTGGCTATATAGGGCCGGCGCCGTTCCCGGTGGAGCGCTACCGCAAGCTGCTGCTGGAGCAGACCGTGCACAACAGCCGGGTCGATGCCCAGGCCATGCGCGAGGCCTTCGCAGGTGTGGTGCTGCAAGAGGATATGCTCGACCAGCTTGGTCCGGCGATGAACTCGGGCCGCGCCATCATGATTTATGGGCCGGCTGGTACCGGCAAGACCTACATCAGCCAACGGTTGATCAACCTGTTCAACGAAGTGGTCTGGATTCCCCATGCCATCGCCATCAACGAGGCGGTGGTAGAGATCTTCGATCCCCAGGTGCACCAGCCGATACCCGTCGAGGCCAGGCAGCACAACTTGCGCCTGGACCAGGGCATCGACCGGCGCCTGTTGCAGTGTCGGCGGCCGATCATCGTGACCGGCGGCGAGCTGACCCTGGATATGCTGGATGTTCGCTTCGACCCCTACACCCGCCTGTATCAGGCGCCGCTTCAGCTCAAGGCCAGTAACGGCATCTTCATCATCGACGACCTGGGCCGTCAGCGGGTAGCACCGGTTGATCTGTTCAATCGTTGGATCGTGCCGATGGAGGAGAAGACTGACTTCCTCAATCTTGGCGGTGGTCGCCACTGCGAGATTCCCTTCGATCTGATTCTGGTGTTCTCCACCAATCTCAACCCGCTGGAGCTTGCCGACGAGGCCTTCCTTCGGCGCATTGGCTACAAGCTGCATTTCGACCACCTGCAGGTGGACGAGTACCAACGTATCTGGCAGCAGGAGTGCGCGAAGCTGGGCATTCCCCATGATCCCGAGTTGGTGAGCTATGCCATCGAGCGTCTGCATAAGGTGGAGGCCAAGCCACTGCTGCCTTGCCACCCGCGCGACCTGCTGGGCATGGCGCTGGACCGCCAACGCTACCTGGGTGAGGACGACTCGCACGCCATTACACCAAAGACGCTGATGTGGGCCTGGCGTAACTATTTCGTCAGCCTCGATCGCAGTTGAAAGAAGGAGACACCGTCATGAACTCTCGCACGCTTGTATTGATCGGTCTGTCAGTCGTCCTCGGCTTGGGCGCCGCCTTTCTGGCCAACAACTGGTTGAATGCGCGGCTCAATGCTGCAGGCCCGGACGACAATATGCTGAACGTGGTTGTGGCCACGGTTGAAATTCCTTTCGGCCAGATGGTCGAGGCCCAGCAGGTGACCTTGGTGCAGATGCCCAAGGGAACGGTGCCGGACGATGCCTTCGACTCCACTGACAAGGTGGTAGGCAAGATCGCCACCTTCGCCATGCTGCGTGGCGACATCGTGCGTGGTGCTCGTCTGGCCGAGCACCTGGGCGGCAGTACCCTGGCCTCGCTGATTGAATCGGACAAACGTGCGATCTCGGTGCGGGTGGACGATGTGGTCGGCGTTGGCGGCTTCCTGCTGCCGGGCAACCGGGTCGACGTGTTGGCCACCAAGAAGGTCAACGGCAGTGGCAACACCGCGAAGTCGGAAACCATCCTCGAGGATCTGCGGGTACTGGCAGTGGACCAGACCGCGAGCACCGACAAGACCCAGCCCGTGGTGGTGCGCGCAGTGACCCTGGAGATGACCAGCGAAGAGGCAGAGATTCTGGTCAAGGCGCAGCTCGAAGGCAAGTTGCAACTGGCCCTGCGCAATCCGCTGGATAACCAGAAGAAGCCGCTACCTCCAGTGGAGGAGGCTGTTGCCATGGTAGAGACCCCGGCGCCGGCGCCAAAGCCCGTAGTACGCCGTCGCAGTAGTGGCGGTGGTGGCGTCACCATCATCCGTGGCATCGAGGTTCAGGCTGCAAAGGTTCAGTTGTAGGACGTGCAACCCCTCTCCCTGCTTCGCCGCCGAGGGAGGGGTGCAGAAAAGGCAATGGCATCGACCATTTCGGTGTCCTGGCAAGCAGGCAAAGCGGCATACCAAGCAAGGAGTAGGGCATGGATATCATCCGAAGACTCGGGTCATACACGTTGTACGTACTAGGCGCCTGCATGCTGTCGAGCGCCGCTCTGCAGGCTGCCGAGCCAGCTCCGCTGGTCAGTGCCATGCCGACGGCGAACGTCAGCAATATTCAGGTGCCGATCTTCAAGTCGCGGGTGCTGACGACCCGCGCGCCGGTGAAGAAGGTCTCGGTCGGCAATCCGGATATCGCTGATATTCTGGTTACCAGCCCGACCCAGCTGTACCTGCTCGGGCGATCTCTGGGCAGCACCAACGTGCTGCTCTGGGATAGCCGCAACCGGCTGATCGACAGCCTCGATGTGGAGGTTGTGCATGATCTCGGTGGGCTGAAGAGCAAGCTGCATGAGCTGCTGCCCAATGAACAGGTGGCGGTGTACAGCGCCCAGGGTGCCCTGGTGCTGCGTGGCCAGGTGAGCAGCGCCGCGGCCATGGACACCGCGGTGAAGCTGGCCAAGACCTATAGCGCGCAAACCGCCAGCGTTGTTCAGGGCGAGGGAGAAGCCGCCGCGTCGACTCCGACCCAGTCCCTGGAGGTGATCAACCTGATGACGGTTGGCGGCAGCCAGCAGGTGATGCTCGAGGTCAAGGTAGCGGAGATGAAGCGCAGCCTGGTCAAGAGCCTCAACGTGCGCTTCAACGCTCTGGACTTCGGTTCGTCCAGCCGCTGGTCGACTGGTGCGTTCAATAATGGCGCCGGGGCGGCTGGAATCCCGTTTGGATTTGTTCCCGACCCCGATAATGCCGGGCAAATCATATTGGATCCGACCTCGTTGATTGGCAGCGGCAAGGGCTTTCTCGCCCAGTTCCTCTCCGACAACTTCCTGTTCAACGTGGCGCTGGAGGCTGCCAAGGACAACGGCTCGGCCAAGGTGCTGGCGGAGCCAACGCTGACCACTCTCAGTGGGCAGCAGGCAGAGTTCATTTCCGGCGGCGAGTTCCCCATTCCGGTCTCCGATCAGGATGGCATCACCATCGAGTTCAAGGAATTCGGCGTTGGGGTGAAGTTCCTTCCGGTAGTGCTGGATTCGGGGCGGATCAACCTCAACCTGAATGTGTCGGTGAGCGAGCTGGTGGCTGCCAACAGCCTGGTGGTGGAAACCGACAATACCTCGGGGTCAGCCACTCTGCTGGTGCCTGCACTGACCAAGCGTAGCGCCCAGTCGACTGTCGAACTTGGCAATGGGCAGACCATTGCTATCGCCGGCTTGATCAGCGAGAACACCCGGGACTTCGTCAGCCGTTTCCCGGGCTTGGGCGATGTCCCAGTGCTCGGCCATCTGTTCCGCAGCCAGGAATACGTCAACGGCGAGACGGAGCTGGTGATCCTGGTCACCCCGCACCTGGCCAAGCCAGTCGATGCTCGCACCGTGCGTCTTCCTACGGAGAAATTCGTCGAGCCAAGCGATGTGGATTTCTACCTGCTCGGCAAGACCAAAGGCCGCCAACTCGGGCGCCCGGTGCCGGTGAGTCTCGGGGTCAGCGAGGGCAGTTTTGGCCACGATCTCAACTAGTTGCTGTCGCCGTAGGGGCTGGCAATCCGGCCCCTACGCCGTCGAGTCGGATAGGAGAGGGCGGCTCACCTTGGTGAGCCCGGCAAGATCAACGAGTGGAGGCAACCACTATGAAACGCATGATCGTCTTGACGCTTCTGCTGCTTGGGCCGAGCGGTTGCATGACCTACGACGAGGGCCGGGTCGGCTCGACCGGCTATAGCATCTATCAGACCCACTACCAGCAGATTGCCGACAAGCAACTGGCTGCCAACCCGGGTGCGGAGGTTTCACCCCTTGGGGGGGATGGACCAGTGACAGAGCGCGTCATGGACGGCTATCGCGGCGTTACCGGTGATGCCGCCAACGTTGCTCAACCCCTCCAGATCAACATTGGTAACTGAGGGCTACGACCATGAAACCCCGTACGCGATGGCCGTTGACCGCGACGCCGGGGCGCCAGCGGGGAGCGGTGATGGTGCTGACCGTAATCGCCATGGCCTCCATCCTGTTGATGGCTGCCCTGGCCTTGGATGGCGGCCATATGCTGCTGAACAAAACGCGCCTGCAGAACGCCGTGGACGCAGCGGCCTTGAGTGGTGCCAAGACCCTGCAGACAGTGTTTGGCAGCGGTAACGCCTCCACGCTGACCCGTGATGCGGCGCTCAATACCCTGCTCCTCAACGCCAATGCCGCTGGCAATGGCGAGTTGATCACCGGCATCGGCGGCGGGGGAGTGGGAGCCTTCGCGGTGGTGGAGCTGTCGAACAGCGTGTATGGCCCCTTCTCTTTTCCCGGCCCAGTGGATGCCCGCTATGTGCGGGTGACAGTGCCCGACTATCCGTTGTCAGGGTTCTTCTGGGATTTTGCCCAGATCTTTTCCGCTGGCGGGCTTGGCGACAAGGCGGTGGCGGCCATCGCCACCGCGGGGCCGAGCCCATCGGCGTCGCCGTGCAAGATCGAGCCCATCATGGTGTGTGGCGACCCCAATGACGACCCGGCCGACAACGGTGGAACGTCCTACTGGGGCTACGGCTTCGGCGACCTGGAAGTGCTCAAGAGCGCGGCGGGCAACACACCTGTGATAGGGCCGGGTAACTTCCAGCTATTGCGCCTGGATGGAAACACCGGGGCCAACGACCTACGGCAGGCGCTCGCCGGTGGCATCAATAAGTGCAACGTGGTCGGCGATGACGTGCCTACCGAGCCGGGCAACACCGTGGGCCCCGTGGCCCAGGGGCTGAATACCCGTTTTGGCGTCTACAACGGCCCGGGCATGAACGCCACCGACTATCCGCCGGACTGGGTCACCCAGTTCAACAATCCGAAGATGACCTACAACAAGACTACTTCGCCGCCGCGGGTCGAGTACCAGGGGGTGCCGGTGACCTCGTCGGGAGGCGACCTGAGTGCCGGCGCCACGCCACTGTACGATTTGAATGACTGGCTTGCCGACAGCACCGCCTGCGCGGTATCTGGCAGTTGCCCGGGGGTCTTCGAGCGGCGCATGCTCAATATCGTTATCGGCAACTGCAATGGCGTATCCGGCGGCCAAGTCGACGTGCCAGTGCTGGACTTCGGCTGTTTCTTCCTGTTGCAGACAGTTGCCCAGCAAGGCAGCGAAGCGCAGGTGTTCGGCCAGTTCGTCAAGGAGTGCGAAGGCGATGGCTATGCCGGGCCGGTGCCGTCTGAAGATGTAGGGCCGAACATCATCCAGTTGTACAAGACCTATTTCAGCGGAGTGGCGACACCGAGTCCCGACTCCTAGGTCCGCGCCTAGGCCGGAAATCGCTCGAGGTACCGGGCCGCGTGGCAACGGCCGATGCCTCATGATCCCAGAGCGGCAGCAGCGGGGTTTGATTGCTTTTTGAATGGTGAGAGGTGTGCGATGAAAAGCTCCACGTTCAAGCCAATTCGCCACCAGCGTGGCCTGGCCATGGTCGAGTTCGCCATCGCCCTGCCGTTGCTGCTGCTGCTGCTGCTGGGCGTCGCCGAGTTCGGCCGCATGCTCTTTCAGTACAACAGCCTGCTACAGGCCAATCGCGATGCGGTGCGCTATCTGTCCGGAAAGGCCTGGAACGGGAGTATCGGGGCGGTCGCGATTACCCCGGTATTGGAGGCTCAGACCAAGAACATTGCGGTCTACGGTGCGCCCTTGCCTCAGGCCGGCAGCGTGGTGGTGCCGGGGCTGACCACCGCTGACGTGACCGTCGGTACAGTAGGGACCGACCACGTCCAGGTCAGCATCAGCTATGTATTTCGCCCCGTGATTGCGACTGGGTTGCCGGCGTTCGTCGGCAATGCCATTCCGCTGAACTTCCCGCTGGTGGCTACCACCGTGATGAGGGGGTTGTGATGAGCATCATGAACAGGCAACGCATGCGTGGCATCTACGTGGTGGAGTTCGCCATTATCGGCTTGCTGCTGTTCACCCTGTTGTTCGGGGTGCTGGAGATGGGCCGCGCCTACTTCACCATCAATACTTTGGACGAGGTAGTGCGCCGCGGCGCGCGCCTGGCCGCTGTGTGCGATATCCAGGATCCCGACGTGCTGCGTCGGGCGATTTTCAACGATGCGGGGGTCGATAGCTCGAGCCCACTGATCGGCAATCTGGACGCAGCCGACTTGACTCTCGTCTATCTGGACGTGAACGGCGCCGTAGTGGCCAATCCCAACGACCTTGTCACTGCCAATGGCTTCCGAGCCATCCGTTATGTGCAGCTGCGGGTGGAGAATTTTCCCTTCGAGCTCCTGATTCCTGGATTTCGTGGGGTATTCACCTTGCCGACATTCAGGTCGACCATTCCCCGCGAAAGCCTCGGTCGTCATCCCGAGGCAGGTGTAGTTCCGGAGATCACGCCATGCTGAACCTCAGAGAAGTACCCATTTCATCCAGTTCCTGTGGCAAATCCTCCAAGCAGCGAATGCGCCTGCTAATCAGCAGTCGCGAGGCCGGAGCCTTGCAGCATTTGCAACAGATTTGTCAGCAGATTCCGAATTTGCAGGTCGATACCCGCCTGGTCAGCAACGGCCATACCGATCCTCTCTATGGGCTGGAAAAAATACCCGACTTTCTCTTGCTGCGAGTCAGCCACCTTTGGCGGGAGGAATTGGCGGCGTTGCTGGAACACCCAGTGCACGAGCGACCGCCACTGCTGGTATGCGGTCCGCTGGAGGAACACGAGGGTATCCGCCTGGCGATGCAGGCCGGTGCCCGTGACTTCTTGCCCGAGCCGATTTCCGCCGAGGAATTGCTCGCCGCCCTGGGCCGAATGCTCAAGGAAGTGCGCTCCAGTGGCGGTCCGAGCGGGAAACTGGTCGCGGTGATGAACGCCAAGGGCGGTTCTGGCGCGACCCTGCTGGCTTGCAACCTGGCCCATCAGCTCAGTGCGAAGGGCGACAGTACACTGCTGCTGGACCTGGATCTGCAGTTCGGCAGTGTGCCCCATTACCTGGACGTGCATCCTGCCCACAGTCATGTCGAAGTGCTGCAACAGATCAACGAAATGGATGCCGTGGCATTGCGCGGTTTCTGCAGCCATTTCAGTCCGACCCTGCATGTACTGGGCGGTCGAGAGAGCGAACTGTGTTTGCCGCAGGATGTGCAAATCGAGCAGCTCGAGGCACTGCTGACGCTGGCACGCAGTACCTACGACTGGGTAGTGGTGGATCTGCCGCGGCAGATCGACCACCTTACCGGCATCACCCTGGAGCAGGCTGACCGGGTTTATATCGTGGTGCAGCAGAGCCTCAGCCACCTCAAGGATGCCAGCCGCCTGGCGCGTATTCTGCGCGATGAGCTAGGGGTGCGGGCTGACAGTCTGCAGGTGGTGGTCAATCGTTACGACAAGGCCGCACCGATCAGCCTGCGGGATATCGCTTCAGCATTGCGCTGCAACGAGTTGCAAAAACTGCCCAACGACTTCGCAGTGGTGAGCCAGAGTCAGAACACCGGCGCGCCCCTGGATCTGCATGCGCCACGTGCGCCTATTACGCTGGCGCTGAATGAGCTGAGCAAGGAGCTGATCGGCAAGCCGGCGGACGCGGATCAGGGTCTGTTCAAGCGTACATTCAGCCGTCTTTTCCGGGGGTGAATCATGCTCAGTGAATTTCGCAATCGTTTGCGTCAACAACCGCTCAAGGCCGTGGAGGCCGCGCCTGCCAATCCGGCGGGCGAGATCGAGCCCAATCAGCAACGGATGGCCTGGGAGGACCTGGCGCCTTCCGAACTCTATGAAACCAAGAGTCATCTCAGTGCGGTGGAGACCGAGTGGCGGGAAAAGGTTTACCAGAAACTGCTCAAGGTCATGGATCTGTCTCTGCTGGATTCTCTGGAGCAGGCGGACGCGGTGCGGCAGATACGAGAGATCTGCCTGCGCCTGCTGGACGAGCACAACGCCCCGGTAAGCGTGACCAGTCGCCAGTTGATCATCAAGCAGATCACTGACGAGGTGCTTGGCCTTGGGCCATTGGAACCGCTGCTGGCCGACCATAGCGTGTCCGATATTCTGGTCAACGGGCACTCCTCTGTGTATGTCGAGCGTCATGGCAAATTGCAGCAAACCGACGTGCGCTTCCGTGATGACCAACATCTGCTCAATATCATCGATCGTATCGTCTCTAGTCTGGGGCGGCGAATCGACGAGTCCTCGCCTCTGGTTGACGCGCGATTGAAAGACGGCTCCCGGGTCAACGCCATCATTCCGCCTCTGGCCATCGATGGCCCGAGCGTATCGATCCGCCGCTTCGCGGTGGATTTGCTCAACAGCGAAAGCCTGGTGGAAATGGGCACATTGACCCCGACCATCGCGCTGATGCTCAAGGCGATCGTGCGGGGTCGATTGAATGTATTGATCTCCGGCGGTACGGGCAGCGGCAAGACCACCATGCTCAACGTGCTGTCCAGCTTCATTCCACATAGCGAGCGCATCGTCACCATCGAAGATTCGGCCGAGTTGCAATTGCAGCAACCGCATGTGGTGCGCCTGGAGACCCGCCCGTCGAACATCGAAGGTCGGGGCGAGGTCAGCCAGCGCGAGCTGGTGCGCAACAGTCTGCGCATGCGTCCGGATCGCATCGTAATTGGCGAGGTGCGTGGTGCCGAGGCGTTGGACATGCTGACGGCGATGAACACCGGCCACGATGGGTCGCTCACCACCATCCACGCCAATACCGCCCGCGATGCCTTGGGCAGGGTCGAGAACATGGTGTCGATGACTGGCGCCACCTTCCCGATCAAGGCCTTGCGTCAGCAGATCGCCTCGGCCATCGATGTGGTGATCCAGCTCGAACGCCAGGAAGACGGCAGACGGCGTTTGGTCAGCGTGCAGGAAATCAACGGCATGGAGGGCGAGATCATCACCATGACCGAGATATTCGCCTTCGTTCGTCGCGGTATGGGCGAGCACGGCGAAGTACTCGGCGATTACCGGCCGACTGGCATGGTCCCGGCCTTCCGTGACGTGATGGCCAAGCGCGGCATCGAGTTGCCGCTGAGCATGTTCAGGCCGGAATGGATGGAGGGGCAGTCATGAATCAGATTCCCAGCGAGTTCATCCTGGCGTTCCTTGGCATGGTGTTCGCCGCAGTTTTTCTCCTGAGTCAGGGGTTGGTGGTGCCTGTATTCGGTGAGGCAGGTAAGGTGCGCAAGCGTATTCGTGGCCGCCTCCACGTGCTTGAGCGTGCCAGCGACTTGCCGAATATGCAGACGGTGTTGCGGCAGAAATACCTCAAGCGCCTGTCGCCGCTGGAGGCCAGGCTGGAGCAGCTGCCGGCCATGGAAGCCCTGTCGCAGATGATCGAGCAGGCCGGCCATGACTACCGTGCCTACCGGGTGGTTCTGCTTGGACTGTGCCTGGGCGCGGCCGCCGGCATTGTGTTCTGGCTGATAATGCACATCTGGTGGCTGGCATTGCCGGTGGCGTTTGCGGTGTGTTGGCTGCCGGTGCTGAAGATCGCCAGAGACCGCGCCAAGCGCTTCGCCGAGTTCGAGGAGGGCTTGCCGGATGCGTTGGACGCGATTTGCCGGGCGTTGCGCGCCGGCCACCCGTTCAACGAGACACTGCAACTGGTAGCCGAGGAGCACAAGGGGCCGGTGGCTCACGAGTTTGGGTTGACCTTCGCCGATATCAACTACGGCAATGACGTGCGACGGGCCATGCTCGGTCTGCTGGAGAGGATGCCGAGCATGACGGTGATGATGCTGGTGACCTCGGTGCTGATTCACCGCGATACCGGCGGCAATCTGACCGAAGTGCTGGAGCGCCTGAGCAGCCTGATTCGTGGCCGCTTTCGCTTCCAGCGCAAGGTCAAGACGCTGTCGGCGGAAGGACGAATGTCGGCTTGGGTGCTGGTGGCCGTGCCTTTCGTACTGGCAGCGGCGATTGTGCTCTCGAGCCCGGCGTACCTGCCGTTGCTGCTCAAGGAGCCCTTGGGGCAAAAGCTGGCAATAGCTGCTTTCGTCGCCATGTTGTCGGGAATTTTCTGGATTCGGAAGATCATCCGCATTCAGGTTTAAAAGCAGGCAGTGGAGGTATATGTCATGGACTATCTACTGAGTTTGCTCAATCGAGTAGTAGGCAACGAGGAACTTGCGCGCTTGTTGTTCGTCGGCGCCATCGGCCTAAGCGCGGTACTCGCCGTGGTGACCCTGGCCATGTTGGTGGTGGGGTTGCAGGATCCAGTGCAGCGCCGCCTCACCCTGATCAAGCGCGGACAAGGCGGGCTGGCCGTAGGCCAGGAAGCGCCAAGCAATCTGCAACTGATGCTGGAGCAGGTAGGTCAGCGTTTCAGCGCCGGTGAGGAGGGGCAGGATTCGGCGACTCGGATGCTGCTGACCCATGCCGGTTACCGCTCACCGGCGGCGGTGCAGACCTATTGGGCGGTGCGCCTGTTGTCGCCGTTGGTGTTGGTGGGGCTGACCTTGCTGGTATTGCCACTGATCCCCAAAGTCTCTCTAGGCGTAGGTACCTTGTTGGTACTTGGCGCTGCCGGTGTTGGCTGGCTGGTACCGGGCATCTATGTTTCCAGACGCAAGGAGGCGCGCATGACCCGCCTGCTGGTTGGCTTTCCCGATGCCCTGGACCTGATGGTGGTGTGTGTGGAGTCAGGCTTGGCCCTGCCTCAGGCCATTGAGCGCGTAGCCGACGAAATGGCGGTGAGCCAGCCTGAACTTGCAGTAGAACTGGCCCTGGTCAATGCGGAAATCCGTGCCGGCATCACCAGCACCGAAGCGCTCAAACATCTCGCCGAGCGCACCGGGCTGGAGGATATTCGGGGTCTGGTCAGCCTGCTGTCGCAGAGCATCCGCTTTGGTACCAGTGTGGCCGACACCTTGCGCATCTACGCCGAGGAGTTCCGTGATCGGCGTACTCAGGCTGCCGAGGAAAAAGCTGCGAAAATCGGCACCAAGCTGGTATTCCCACTAATCTTGTGTCTGTGGCCGAGCTTTTTCCTGGTGGCCATCGGTCCCGCAATCGTTGGGGTGCTTAAAGTCTTCGGGAAGGTATGAGATGAAAAGGATCAGTCTGCCGCTGCTGGCCATGATGGCCGTGTTGTCAGGATGCCAGACCATGGGGCCGGAGCCTGAGCTCAATACCCGCTCGGTATATTCGGGTGACAATTCGCTGCTTTATCAGGTTCAGAAGCAAGCAAGTTCGCCCGATAAGGCCATGCAGATCGCCGCGATGGCGTACCAGGCCGGCGATCTGGATCAGGCGCTGTATCAGTATTTAAAGGCCATAGAGCTGGACCCGAAGCGTTACGAGGCATTGGTATGGATCGGCCGAATCCACCGCGAGCGCGGCAATGTTCAATTGGCCGAGATGGCCTTTGCCGATGTGCTGGCAAGTGAGCCAGAGAATCTCGATGCACTGGCAGAGATGGGGCTGCTGAGATTGGCCAAGCGTGATCACCAAGGGGCGCAGGCCTTATTGTTCAAGGTGATTGCATTGGATCAGCGGCGCCTGGGCAATGAAATCGGCGAAGGTACCCCGGACGTCGCCGCGCTCAAGGTGGACAGCCAGTCGCCACTCAAGGTGTATAACGGGCTGGGGGTGCTGGCGGATCTGAATAACGACTTCGCACTGTCGGAGGCCTATTACCATCTGGCCATGCAGATAGATCCGCGCTCAGTGTTGGTGCAGAACAGCCTGGGTTATTCCTATTACCTTGCCGGACAATGGCCGCAAGCCGAGCGCACCTACCAGCGTGGTATTGGCTACGACGCTGCGTACAAGCCGCTTTGGCGCAACTACGGATTGCTGCTGGCTCGCATGGAGCGCTACGAGGAGGCTCTTTCTGCTTTCGAGCAAATCGGCAAGCGTGCAGAGGCCAGCAATGATGTCGGCTACATATGCCTGGTTGAGGGCAAGCTGGATGCCGCCGAGCAGTTTTTCCGCAGTGCTATCGAGCAGTCCCCTGTGTATTACGCCACGGCCTGGGAGAACCTAAACCGAGTACAGCAGGTAAGGCGCATTCGTCGGATGGGCGGCGCTTCGGCCCCGACGGAGGCCGCTCCGCTGGCAGCGCCAGCCCAGTAGCTGGCAGATTGCAATGCGCGGGCCGGCTTGCGCGCACTTGAGGAGCGGCATTAGTTCCCAGACGGGTTGGATTTCGCCTCCGTCAATTGAGTCTTGGTCAAATGCAGTGAGTTAGTCGCGTAGCGGCATAACCCACTGCCTGGTAGCCGACTTCTCTTGGTTCTCAGTTGATTGCGTCGGCCAGTGCCTTGGCTGGCACATACTTGACGACCTTCTTGGCTGCGATCTGGATGCTTTGCCCAGTCTGCGGGTTGCGTCCCGTGCGGGCTGGCCGCTCACTGACCTTCAATTTACCAATGCCTGGCAAGGTGATTTCATCGCCATTTTCCAGGGCGTCGCTGACAATCTCACTGAGTTGTTCGAGCGCCGCTCGCACGGTGGCTTTCTGGGCGTCGATGGCTTCTGCGATGTCGCTGATCAATTGGTCTTTGGTCATGGCCATTGGTATAGCTCCTTGAAGTGTGGTGGCTCTTGAAAAGTCACCGCGCAGATTACTGGGATTTCTCCTTGCCGACACTGCTTCAGGACAAATTCAGGAAGCTTTGGTCGCTATTCTGACGCGCCTCCGGGCCGAGAGTGCAACCTTGGTCGAACCTATGGCCATGGGCGGCGAGGGCGATTCTCCATGCCGGCCCCGGTGGGGCCGGATGATTAGCATAAGTGTCTGAAACGGTTGTAACTTCAGGACAAGCCGGTACAATGGCGCGGCCTACCGCCTGGTGGGCAGCGTTATGGTGGCCCTGCCGGTCCCCCCGCAACGATCAGCCGTGAACCCGGTCAGGCCCGGAAGGGAGCAGCCGCAGCGGTGACATTGTGTGCCGGGGTGTGGCTGGTGGGGTCCACCTCCATCTCCCAGGCCCATTCGGGCGTTTCGTGTTTTATTTCGAGTTGCTTTTTTGGGTCGCCGTGCTTCAGATCGTTGCCTGGCGTATTTCTTCGTGCCCAGCAAAAAGCCCTGCTAGTGGCAGGGCTTCATGTGGGGCAATCGCTTCAGGCTTGGTGGTAGCTGAGCACGCTGTCCTGCTCTTTGAGTGCCTTGCGCATTTCCGCGGGAATGTTGCCGGAGCGCACAGCCAGCTCCAGGCGGATTTCCTCCAGGCTCTGCGCAAAAGCTGAGCTATCGCCCAGTTGATCGGCGTTGAGCACGCGGCTGTAGGCAATGGCATCCGCCTCGTCGAGCAGGGAAAAGACTATGCTTCCGTCCGGGCGTGGTGAGCTGAATGTGGCTCGCAAGGGGGCGAACAGCTGTTCGACGAGCTGCTGGTTGGTGTTGTCCATGACTGTGCTCCATCCTGAGGGTGACTGGGTAAGACTACAGGATTGCCGCCAAGTTCAACGCCCGGATCAATCAGGCTGTCAATGACTGGCGGGTGCGCAGGATGACCTGCTGTATCGACTCTCTGCCGTATTGGCCGGGATACAGACGCTGGCTATGCTGGGCGATCCCCGCGTGATTGACCAGGGTGAAACTGAAGCTGCCGTTGCGGGTTGCCAGAATGCGGCAGTCGAGCGGCGCAAATGCGCTGGATAGGATGCTAATGGCATCCTGAATCTGGTGTTGGCTATTCATTTTCTGGGTGTTTCCTAAAACGGGCGCATCATTGCGCTGAGTAGAGCTCCAAGGGTCGGCCTTGCGGGCAGACGATATTTTCCGATCGGAGCGACGTTGCACGCTGAAGTTTCGCCTTGGCGGAGCTTCAGCGGGTCGGTACTTCGGAGGCAGGCTTGAGTCGGCGCTGGCGCGAGACGGCCTGATCAGTCAGCAGGTTGGGTCGGGGTTTAGAGCCGTGCAGCATCGCCAGCAGGGCGGATGCGCTCTTTGTTGCCCGAAGTCCATCGAGGGGGCCGGAAGGCCTGTTTGACTTACAGCGTGGTACGAACGGCGGCAATGGTAACCGACCGATCAAGAAATAGCCAGCATGGCCTGGGGTTTCCTGCGTGCATGTTGGCGCCGGCGCTGCGCATCGGATGCAATTTGCCCCATGCTCCGTTAGGATTGGCTCACTTTAGCTTTTCTCTCGTGACGGGTTTCGATGAGTTATCAGGTTCTTGCACGCAAGTGGCGTCCGCGCTCCTTTCGCGAAATGGTCGGCCAGACCCATGTGCTCAAGGCGCTGATCAATGCCCTCGACAGCCAGCGTCTGCACCATGCTTATCTGTTCACCGGCACTCGTGGGGTAGGCAAGACCACTATTGCGCGGATCATCGCCAAGTGCCTGAACTGTGAAAGTGGCATCAGCTCAACGCCCTGCGGCGTCTGCTCTATCTGCAAGGAAATCGATGAAGGTCGCTTTGTCGACCTGATCGAAGTCGACGCTGCCAGCCGGACCAAGGTCGAGGACACCCGCGAACTGCTGGATAACGTGCAGTACTCACCGAGCCGCGGACGCTTCAAGGTTTACCTGATCGACGAAGTGCACATGCTGTCGTCGCACTCGTTCAACGCGTTGCTCAAGACCCTGGAAGAGCCGCCGCCACACGTCAAGTTCCTGCTGGCCACCACCGACCCGCAGAAGCTGCCGGTGACCATCCTGTCGCGCTGTCTGCAGTTCTCCCTGAAGAACATGCCGCCGGAGCGGGTGGTCGAGCACCTCATTCATGTCCTCACGGCAGAAAGCGTTCCCTTCGAGGAGGATGCGCTGTGGCTGCTCGGCCGCGCTGCCGATGGCTCAATGCGCGATGCCATGAGCCTGACCGATCAGGCGATTGCCTTCGGTGAGGGCAAGGTCTTGGCCGCAGATGTGCGCGCCATGCTTGGCACCCTGGATCATGGCCAGGTCTACGGGGTGCTGCACGCATTACTCGAGGGCGATGCACGCGGGCTTATCGACGCGGTGCGTCATCTGGCCGAGCAGGGCCCGGACTGGAACGGCGTCCTGGCGGAAATCCTCAATGTGCTGCACCGGGTGGCGATCGCTCAGGCGCTGCCGGATGCGGTGGACAATGGCCAGGGAGACCGTGAGCGGGTGCTGGCCCTGGCCCAGGCGTTGCCGGCCGAGGACGTACAGTTCTACTACCAGATGGGCTTGATCGGTCGTCGTGACCTGCCCCTGGCGCCGGACCCGCGTAGTGGTTTCGAGATGGTCCTGCTGCGCATGCTGGCGTTCCGGCCAGCGGACACGGGCGACGCGCCGAGGGTGGCGCTAAAGCCGCTAGGGATTAGCCAGGCCACTGCTGATCCCCGCACCAACCCAGTGGCCGGCGCCGCTGCCGTGACTGCGCCGGTTGTGATTGCCCCCAGCGTAACCCCGGAATCGGCTTCGGCGCCGGCCATGAACTGCGAACCTGAACCCGTGGCCGAAAACGCCACTGAGCCTGCCCTTGAGGTGCCGCTCAGCGCCCCGATTGCGGGGCCATCGGTCAGCGCAGCGCCTGTCGCGCCAGCGATGGCGGTAGAGGCGCAGGTGGTTAGCGATCTGCCGTGGGAAGAGCAAGTGCCGAAGGTCGAGGCGAGCGTGCCTGTCGCCGCCAAGGTGTCTGCAGATGCGCCAGCGGCCGAGGTGGCTCCAGCAGCGCCTGCGGAAGAATCGGCGGTGCCGGAAAACCTGCGGGCCGAGGCCGAAAGTGACGACGAGCCGCCGCCCGGCGATTACGATTATGTGGAGATGGACGCCGAGTCGTTCGATTACGATTTCGATGCGCTCGAGCCTGTGCCGCCCGCCGAGCCTGAGCCGCTGCCAGCGGCACGGCCGGCAACGGGCCTGGCCGCCGAGTGGCTGGAGCTGTTCCCCAAGCTTGGATTGTCCGGCATGACGGGCAGCATCGGCGCCAACTGCACGCTGATTTCGGTCGAGGGCGACAACTGGCTGTTGCATCTGGATCCGGGGCACAGCGCACTCTTCAATGCGACCCAGCAACGTCGCTTGAATGATGCCCTCAACCAGCATCACGGTCGCGAGCTGAAGGTGCAGATCGAGCTGCGTCAGCCGGAACAGGAAACACCCGCGCAGGCCGCAGCGCGCAAGCGTGCCAATCGCCAGCGAGAGGCTGAAGCGTCGATTCACAATGACCCGCTGGTGCAGCAGATGATTCAGCAGTTCGCCGCTGTTATTCGGGCGGACAGCATTGAACCCGTGGATACCCCCTGAATTACCGAGGACTAGCACCATGATGAAAGGTGGCATGGCCGGCCTGATGAAGCAGGCCCAGCAGATGCAAGAAAAAATGCAGAAGATGCAGGAAGAGCTGGCAAACGCCGAGGTTACTGGCCAGTCCGGCGCGGGCCTGGTGAGCGTGGTAATGACGGGGCGCCATGACGTCAAGCGCGTGAGCCTGGATGACAGCCTGATGCAGGAAGACAAGGAAATCCTCGAAGACCTGATCGCCGCAGCCGTCAACGACGCGGTACGCAAGATCGAACAGAACAGCCAGGAGAAGATGTCCGGCATGACCGCAGGCATGCAGCTGCCGCCAGGCTTCAAGATGCCCTTCTGATCGGCGTCATGGCGCCCAGTTGGTGCACCTGACTGGGCGGCCGACGGACTCCAGATCCTCATGTGCACCAGCCGGGCCGTCCGGCGAGCGCATATGACGGCATTGCAGCAGGCACAGGCATCCTCATTTGCAGCCAGTAAACACCGGTGCCCATGTCTGCTGCGGCTTGTCCTGCAGGCGGTCTTACCATCCCTGGCTTAGGGGGTTGATCCCCCAGTCAAAAGCTTGCATAACGTTTCTGTTGCGAACGAGTATCTCCCATGAGCTTCAGCCCGCTGATTCGCCAACTGATCGACTCCTTGCGCGTCCTGCCGGGAGTGGGGCAGAAGACTGCCCAGCGCATGGCCCTGCAGTTGCTCGAGCGAGATCGCGGTGGCGCCCTGCGCCTGGCGCAGGCGCTGACCCAGGCGATGGAGGGGGTTGGCCACTGCAAGCAGTGCCGCACCCTGAGCGAGGACGAGGTCTGCCAGACCTGCCTGGACCCGCGCCGCGACGACAGCCTGCTGTGCGTGGTGGAAGGGCCGATGGATGTCTATGCGGTGGAGCAGACGGGTTATCGCGGTCGCTATTTCGTGCTCAAGGGCCACCTGTCGCCGCTCGATGGCCTGGGACCGGAGGCCATCGGTATTCCCGAGCTGCTGGCACGGGTCGAGGCGGGTAGCTTCAGCGAAGTCATTCTCGCCACCAACCCGACGGTGGAAGGGGAGGCTACGGCGCACTACATCGCTCAGCTATTGGCCAACAAGGGGCTGATCGCCTCGCGCATCGCCCATGGCATGCCGCTGGGCGGTGAACTGGAACTGGTCGACGGCGGCACCCTGGCTCACTCGATCGCCGGACGTCGACCCATCGTTCTCTAGCGTTTAGATGCAGCCTTCGGCCAGCCGGACCAGCGCCGCGCTATCCATCTGGTAGCCGATCCACTTGTCATCAGGGCGTCCGCCCAGGTGTCGGTAGAAGGTCTCGGCCGCCTGGTTGCCGGCCAGTACATCCCATTTCAAACGCCCGGCACCGCGCCCGGCACCCCAGCGTGCGACAGCCTGCATCAGACGCTGGCCAAGGCCTCTGCCGCGCCAACCCTGCTCGATATAGAGCTCCTTCAAGAGCAGGGTGGGGCGCAGGTCGTAGGTGAAGGGCACCTCCAGCACCACGGCGTAGCCGCGCAGGCTGGTATCCGCCACGGCGACGAAGACCTGGCATTGCGGGGCTGGGCCAAAGGCCCGTTGCAGCAGGGCCGATCGGTCGACGGTGAAATCCTGCAGATAGTCCTCAAACTCGGCCAGCGCGCGCATCAGTTCGAGCAAGGCCGGTACATCAGCGGGCCGCGCCGGACGCACCTGAACATCAGCCATCAGCATGCGCAGGCAATCCCCTGACCGTTCGGCTCGGTCGGGTTGCCGGCGCCGCTGATTAGGCTCAGGCCTTCGTCGAGCCAGCCGGTCACCCCACCAATCATCTCCTTCACGGCGAAACCCAGGCTGGCCAGGCGCACCGCCGCCTTGTGCACGCCGTTGCAGTGCGGGCCGGCGCAGTAGACGACGAACAGCGTATCGCGCGGGTAGCACGCCAGGCTTTCGGCGTTGATATGCCGCGCCGGGATGTTGATCGCCCCCGGCACATGGCCTGCGGCATAGGCTGCCTCGCCACGTACATCGACCAGCAGGTAATCGATGTCGCCGGCCTGCTGGCTGGCATGCACGTCGGAGCAGTCGGTTTCGAAACTCAGGCGGTTGCTGAAGTGCATCAAGGCCACGGCGGGCGAGGCGGCAGGGGTATGGCTGACGAGGCTGGGCATGGCAATCACTCCATCGGTTGTCGGGAATGGCGCCACTTTATCGGGGGCTTGGCCTGGGCTACAGTGGCGCGCAAGACAGCGACTGGTAGGTTTCCGCCAAATGCACGATGATCCCGGCCTGGTGGCCATCCTCGCCTATGACGGCCTCTGCACCTTCGAATTCGGTATCGCCGTGGAGATCTTCGGCCTGCCGCGGCCGGAGTTCGAGTTTCCCTGGTATCGCCACCAGATCGTCGGCCTGGATGCGGGGCCGATGCGGGCCATGGGCGGCGTCCAGGTGCTCGCCGATACCGGCCTGGAGGGGCTGGAGCAGGCCCGCACGGTGATCATTCCCGGTTGGCGCGATCGCGCCGAAGCGCCACCGCAGCCACTGCTCGACGCCTTGCGTGCAGCCCACGCGAGGGGCGCGCGCCTGCTATCGATCTGCTCCGGGGTGTTCGTCCTGGCGGCCACGGGCTTGCTCGACGGCCGTCGTGCGACCACCCATTGGCGCTACGCCGCCGAGTTGGCCGGGCGCTTTCCGGCGATCGAGGTCGATGCCCAGGTGCTCTACGTCGACGCCGGGCAGTTGATCAGCTCGGCCGGCAGTGCGGCCGGCATCGACGCCTGCCTGCACTTGGTCGCTCGGGACTGCGGCACCCAGGTTGCCAACAGCGTGGCGCGGCGCCTGGTGATGTCGCCGCAACGGGCCGGCGGTCAAGCCCAGTTCATTCCGACGCCGGTGGCGCAGGCGCCACGCCACGATCTCGCCAGCCTGATCGAATGGGTACGGCAGAACTTGGAGCAGCCGCTGGAGGTTGGTCAGTTGGCCAGGCGTGTGGCCATGAGTGAGCGTACTTTTCTGCGGCGTTTCAGTGAGGCCACCGGCATGGCGCCCAAGGCCTGGCTGCGCCACGAGCGCATGGCCCGGGCCCGCGAGTTGCTCGAGGGCAGCACGGCGAGCAGCGAGCGAATTGCCGAACTCTGCGGGTTCCGCTCGGTGGAAAGCTTTCGTGTGGCCTTCCGCAGTAGCGTTGGGGTGCCGCCTTCGGTGTACCGCGAGCGTTTCGGTACGGCGCATACGCCCTGATCGATGGCGAATGTCTCGTCTTGAATACCAAGCAAGCGCTCGGTAAGTTCTCTTGACTTGCCCAGGAGCCTTGCCATGTCTGTCTTCCAGGAATACTTCGATGCGTCCCATCAACTGGTGCGGGACTCGGTGCGGCGCTTCGTCGAGCGCGAGATCCTCCCGCATATCGACGGCTGGGAGGAGGCCGAGGGGTTTCCCCGCGAGCTTTACCTGAAGGCCGGTGCCGCCGGCGTGCTCGGGATCGGCTATCCGGAGGCGCTGGGCGGCAGCCATGAGGGTGACATCTTCGCCAAGGTGGCGGCCAGCGAGGAGCTGATGCGCTGCGGCTCCGGCGGCCTGGTGGCCGGGCTCGGCTCGCTGGATATCGGCTTGCCGCCGGTGCTCAAGTGGGCCAGGCCGGCATTGCGCGAGCGGGTGGTGCCGCAGGTACTGGCCGGCGAGAAGATCATGGCCCTGGCGGTGACCGAGCCATCCGGCGGCTCCGACGTGGCCAACCTGAAGACCCGTGCGGTGCGCGATGGCGACCACTACCGGGTGAGCGGCAGCAAGACTTTCATCACCAGTGGCGTGCGCGCCGATTACTACACGGTGGCGGTGCGTACCGGTGGCGCAGGGTTCGGCGGCGTCAGCCTGCTGCTGGTGGAGAAGGGCACGCCGGGGTTCAGCGTCGGGCGCCAGCTGAAGAAGATGGGCTGGTGGGCCTCGGACACGGCCGAGCTGTTCTTCGATGATTGCCGGGTGCCGGTGGAGAACCTGATCGGGGTGGAGAACGGCGGTTTTGCTTGCATCATGGCCAACTTCCAGAGCGAGCGCCTGGCCCTGGCGATCATGGCCAACATGACCGCGCAGCTGGCGCTGGAGGAGTCACTGCGCTGGGCGCGCGAGCGTGAGGCGTTCGGCAAGCCGATCGGCAAGTTCCAGGTGCTCAAGCACCGTCTGGCGGAGATGGCTACCCAGCTGGAGGTGTCGCGCGAATTCACCTACCGCCAGGCGGCGAAGATGGCCGCCGGCAAGAGCGTGATCAAGGAGATCTCGATGGCCAAGAATTTCGCCACCGACATTGCCGACAGGCTGACCTACGACGCGGTGCAGATCCTCGGCGGCATGGGCTATATGCGCGAGAGCCTGGTCGAACGGCTGTACCGCGACAACCGCATCCTCTCCATCGGCGGCGGCTCGCGGGAGATCATGAACGAAATTATCGCCAAGCAAATGGGCCTGTAGGGTGAATCAGGCTTCAGCGAACCGCCGTGCCCCTTGCAAGCCGGTAGGGTTAAGCACCGACAGCCACCCTAGGCCGGGCTTCTCTGGCATGCCAGGTGGTCGACGCCCCTGTTCATCGCAGCGCCTGTTGAATCCGCGAGCGCAGCAAGCGGCAGGGTTTGCTTGATGTTCATGATGCATGCCTGGTTAAGCGGGGCGCCAGATCGACGCCTCGCTGGGTTATCGACGGGTTAGTCGAGCAACGTCAGGGTGACATCGATGTTGCCGCGGGTAGCGTTGGAATAGGGGCAGACGATATGCGCGCGATCGATCAGTGTCTGCGCTTGTTCAGGCTCCAGGCCCGGCAGACTGATGCGCAGTTCGACCTCTATGCCGAAACCATTGGGAATCGCGCCGATTCCGACCACAGCCTCGATCGAGGCGTCAGCCGGAATCGCCAGCTTGTCGCGAGCGGCGACGAACTTCATCGCGCCGATAAAGCAGGCCGAGTAGCCGGCGGCGAACAGTTGTTCGGGGTTGGTGCCTGCACCGCCGGCGCCGCCAAGTGCTTTGGGTGTGCTCAGGGCGACGTCAAGTACGCCGTCGGAAGAGATGGCGCGGCCGTCGCGGCCGCCGGTGGCTTCTGCGTAGGCGCGGTAAGCAATGGTTTCGATCGACATGCTGGTATTCCTCTCTAAGTGCGTCTGGGTTGGTAGGTCGCTGTTGTTGCACAAGCCATCTGCGATGCCTGGCATTTAAGTTGTGAGCTAAAGAATGGAGCGCAAACAAAAAAGTGTGAGACGAAAGATATGGCGCAATAAGTTTGCGCGCAAGAGAGATTTTTGTTTTGTTTGCGATAAGCGCTGCCTTCTTTGGGCATAAGCACTGTGCTGAGGGCTTACGCGCAATAGCCGCGTAGTGCGTGATCGGGTAGTGGGAATATGGGGGGCTTGATGCTGGGCGGGGGGCTGTCGCCTGCCGATCAGAGCGCCTGTTGCAGGCTGTTGCGCAGGCCGATCAGTTCTTCTTTCAGGGCCTTGAGCGCTTCGGGTGTCTGCTGACTGGCATCTAGGATGCAGCGGGGGATGGCTTTGGCCCGCTCATGCAAGGCGCGGCCGTTGTCGGTCAGATGCAACTGGACCACGCGCTCGTCGGCGGTGCTGCGCACGCGCCTGAGCAGCCCTTCGGCCTCCAGACGCTTGAGCAGCGGGGTGAGCGAGCCAGGGTCGGTCAGCAGACGGTTGCTGATCTCGCCGACGGTAATACCGTCGCCTTCCCAGAGCACCAGCATCGCCAGGTACTGCGGATAGGTCAGGCCCAGTGCCTGCAACAGCGGCTTGTAGACCTTGGTCATCAACAGTGAGGTGGAATACAGGGCAAAGCACAGTTGGTTATCGAGGCGTAGTTCGGGGCAGCTGTCGTCTTGCGTGGCCATGGTGATCTCCGGCGGCGCATCGGTAATGGTGACAATTTATCGCGCCAACTACCGCGATGCCAATTGAATGAGTCAAGCGCGGCGCGCGCGGAACGAGGGAATCTTTCGACACCGGTTTGCCTTTCGAATATCAGGAAATCCTGTTCGCCTTCCTGCTGCAGGCGGATCGCCATGCCAAGGCCGGGGAAAAGCCGCTGCCGATGATTGCCACCTTGCAGTGCCGCTCGGCAGGAAACGCGGATGCAGGCATGGTCCAGGCTTCAGTCGTTTGTTTGCAATCTTCGGCGGTCGGGCACGCGGTGCCGTGTAGCCTATGCGGCAATCGGGGGCGATTTACCAAGGTCGACGCCGGTTGGGCGCTTCAGGTTTCCTGTGTGTCCGCCAGAGGCGGGTTGTCTTCCTTCTGTTTGGCCAGGCTATGGTGCTGGAATGCCTGGGCGATGGTCGCCCGCAGCTGGGTGTCGTCCCAAGGCTTGGTCAGGAACTTGTAGATGGCGCCTTGGTTGATGGCGTCGGTCACCGACTTGAGGTCGGTATAGCCGGACAAGACGATGCGAATGGTATCCGGATAGAGGTCCTTGACCCGGCTGAAGAACTCGGTGCCGTTCATTTCCGGCATGCGCTGGTCCGACAGGATCACCTGCACGTCATGTTTGGCGAGCAGCGCGAAGGCGTCCTGGGCGTGGCTGGCGATGAGAATCTGGTAGCCGTCTCGGCGCAGAACCCGGGCCAGGGCACGCAGGATGTTCTCTTCATCGTCGAGCAGCAAGAGCGTCTGCGCGGCGCTTTCCGCAGTGGCGCCGGACAGTTGCATGTGGGCCTTGTCATGCTGCGCCCGAAGGAATTTTTCCAGCAGCGGCAGGGGCATGGGTTTGGCGAAATAGTAGCCTTGGAACTCGTCGCAATGGCTCTTTAGCAGAAAGGTGAACTGCGAGTCGGTTTCGACGCCTTCGGCAATCACCTTCAGCTTCAGGTGATGGGCCATGGAAATGATGCCCTGGGTGATGGCGGCGTCGTGGCTATTGCTGATGACATCCTGAACGAAGGAACGGTCAATCTTCACCTTGTCGATTGGCAGGCGCTTGAGGTAGTTGAGACTGGAAAAACCGGTGCCGAAGTCGTCGATGGCGATGCGTATCCCCAGGTCCTTCAGCGCATGCAAGGTGAACACGGCCCGTTCGGCGTTGTCGAGCAGCACGGTCTCGGTGATCTCCAGTTCCAGTAGTTCTGCAGGCAAGCCAGTCGCGGCGAGGGTATTACGCACGCTTTCGACGAAGTTGGTCCGCTGGAACTGCACGGGGGAGATGTTTACCGCCATCACCGCGCCATGGAAACCCTGGTCGATCAACCTGCGCCCCTGCTGGCAGGCGGTCTTCAGCACCCATTCGCTCAGCGGGATGATCTGCCCGGTATCCTCGGCCACGGGCACGAACTGCGCCGGCGGTATGAAGCCCTGCTCGGCATGCTGCCAGCGCAGCAGCGCCTCGTAGCCGGTGACCCGGCCGCTGCGTCCGTCGATCTGCGGCTGGTAGTAGAGCTGGAAGGCTTCGGCCTCGATCGCTTTCTGCAGTTCGTTGCGCAGGTTGACCCGTTCGCTGACCTTCTGGTTGAGGTCCTTGGTATACCACTGGTAGTTGTTACGACCCTGCTGCTTGGCCTTGTACATGGCCAGGTCGGCCTGCTGAATCAACAGCGTTGGGGGCTCTATGCTGCCATCGCTCAGGGTGATTCCGATGCTGGCCGTGAGGTGCAGCTCGATGTCGCAGACCTTGTAGGGTCGGGCGATATTCTCGATCAGCCGGTCGGCGACCAGCAGCACGTCCTCCTCGCGGGCCAGGTCTGGCAGGACGATGATGAATTCGTCACCACTCAGGCGCGCCACCGTGTCGCCAGGACGAACCTGCTGGTTCATGCGGTTGGCAACCTCCACCAGCAGCTGGTCTCCGACGCTGTGGCCCATGGTGTCGTTGATCGGTTTGAAGCCATCCAGGTCGATGAACATGACCGCCAGGCTGCGTTGGTAGCGCTGGCTGATCTGACAGCCCTGGCCCAGGCGATCTTCCAGCAGCGAGCGGTTGGGTAGGCCGGTCAGTACGTCATGGCTGGCGTTGTAGGCCAGCTTGGACTCGGTGCGCTTCTGCTCGGAAATGTCATTCAGCACGCCGATGAAATGGCTGATCTGGCCGCGCTCGTCGGGAACCGGCGCGATATACAGATCATTCCAGAAGGGGGTGCCATCCTTGCGGAAATTTCGCAGCACCACATGGGTGTCGCGCATTTCCTGCAGGCCGAGGCGAACCTCGGTAAGGCCGGGCTGGTCATTCTGGCCGTTCTGCAGGAAGCGACAGTTGCGTCCGATGGCTTGCGCGGCGCTGTACCCGGTGATGCGTTCGAACGCCGGGTTGACGTAGATGATTGGCAAGTCCGCGGCTTGCGCGTCGCAGATCAGGGTGCCGTTGTAGCTTGCATCGAGGCTGCGTTGCAGCAGGCGCAGCTGCTTCTGCGCCGCCTTGCGCTGACTGATGTCGCGCAGCGAAAGCAGGCGCACCGTCTGTCCATCCCACTCAGTCTTGGCGCACTGGACTTCGACGTCGATCGGCTCGCCATCGGTGCGCGGGATGGTCCACTCGAACAAACCGCTGTGCTGCTCGGGCAAATCGATCGCCTCCTGCTTCAGGTTCGCCAGCGAGCGATGGAACAGGCGCTCCGCCGCCGGGTTGGCATAGCGAACAGTGCCTTCGCCATCCACCACCAGCATCGCGTCGCGGTTATCGGTGAGCAGTTGGCGAAACGCCTGCTTTCTGCGCTCGATTTCCAGGCTGGTCCTGAGCTTGTCCGTGACGTCCAGGGCCAGAGCCAGATACGCCGGCAGGCCATTGAAGTCGAAGTCATGGACCTGAACCTCGACCAGGATCTCCCGCCCGCTTTTGTGGCGGTTGACCCAAATGCCCGCTTCCGGGGGAAGATTGTTCTTCTGCAAGTGCTCGTAGCGCTCGCGAAAGCGCTGTTGCTCCTGCGCATCACGCACATCAAGAAGGGTCATTGCCAGCAGCTCATCGCGCGAGTAGCCATACATCTCGACGACCGCCTGGTTGACCGCGAGAAACTTCAGCGTAGCCTTGTGGAATACATACATCGGCTCGGGATTGTTCTCGAACAGCACACGGTAGCGGGCCTCGCTGTCGGCCAGGGCTTGCATCGCCTGTGCGCGGCCGAGCGCGTACTGGATACTGCGCGCCAGTAGCTGGCTGTCGATCTGCCCCTTGACCAGGTAATCGGCGGCGCCCATTTCGATGGCGTTGGCATCGAGCTCATCGTTGCCCTGGCCGGTCAGCAGGATGATCGGCGTACGCACTTGCTGACGTTGCGCGTGGGCGATGAGCTCCAGCCCATCTTCGGCACCCAGGCGGAAGTCGATCAGCAGCAGGTCATAGTGCTGGCGATCGATGGCTTCGATGCCCAGGCCAAAATCACTGATCCAATCCAGCTCGCAGTGCAGATGCTGGGCTTTTTGCAGCAGTTCGCGGGTGATCAGGTAGTCGTCTTCGTCATCCTCGATCAGCAGCAGGCGCAGGGGACGCTTGAGGTTGCTCATAGGCTCCGGTGCTCGGCAGGTAGTTCGACGATATCCAGCCAGTAGTGGCCGAGGGTTTGCACCACCTCGAGCAGACCGCTGAAACTGACCGGCTTGGTGATATAGGAGTTCACCCCTTGCGCATAGCTGCGCCGGATGTCTTCTTCGTCTGCGGAGGTGGTCAGGACGACCACGGGTATGTCGCGCAGCTGGGGGTCGGCCTTGATCTCGACCAGTGCTTCGCGACCGTCTTTGCGCGGCATATTGAGGTCCAACAGGATCAGCCCGGGCAAAGGAAAGCGTTGCCGGTCGGCGAAGGGCGCTGTGCCTCGCAGATACGCCAGCAGCTCTTCACCGTTCTCGACGAAACCAAGCTTGCTGGCCAGGCGACTCACGCGGAAGGCCTCGCGGATCAGCATGCAGTCGTCTGGGTCGTCGTCGGCGACCAGAATATGGATTGATGTTGTGTCCAGCATGGCTGCACCTCCCTATACAGACCCCATGAAGACAATGCGAAACGTGCTGCCCTGGCCAGGACAACTGCTTGCATTAACGCGGGCGCCGTGGCGCTCGGCGATCTTCTTGACGATTGCCAGGCCGATTCCTGTACCCGGGTAGGCCTGAGGTCCATGCAGTCGTTGGAACGGGTTGAAAATGCGGTCGAGGTACTTTTCGTCGAAACCGATACCCTGGTCCGCCACGCAAAGCGTCCAACTGGTAAGTCCCTGTCGCTCAGCATAGACGCGAATCCGTGGCGGCTCCCCCTCGCGGCGGAACTTGATGGCGTTGCTCAGCAAGTTTTGCAGCAGTTGACGCAGCTGTGTGGGGTCACCATCGAGCGTCGGCAGGGCTTCTCGCTCGACCAGGGCGCCACTGTTTTCCAGGGAGACCTCCAGGTCCTGCAGGACCTCGTCGAGAATCCCTTCCAGGCTCAGCCGCTGAAAGGGCCGGCCGCGGCTGGTGACCCGCGAATAGGCCAGCAGGTCGCGTATCAACGACTGCATGCGTGCCGCCGCCGACTTCATGCGTCCAAGATAGTCCTGGCCCTGTGGATCGAGCCCGTCGGCGCGCGACAACAGACACTCGGAAAACGCCTGGATCTTGCGCAACGGCTCCTGCAGGTCGTGAGAGGCGACGAAGGCAAACTCCTGCAATTCGCGGTTGCTGCGTTCCAGTTCGCGCAGACTTTCCTGCAGCGCCTGCTCGGCCTGCTTGCGCGCATTGATGTTGCGGGCCGCGCAATAGATCACCTGCTCCTCGCCCATGGCGGCGCTCATCTGCAGCCAATGCGGCTGGCCCTGGATGTCGAGCGCGCGGAACTCGAGGTCCAGAAGGGGTTCGCCGGCGAGCAGACGCTGCATGCGTTCGGCCAGCAGGGGCCGGTCCTGCGGTTCGATCAGTGCCAGGTAGGGATGGCCGATCAGGCAGGCCTGGGGATAGCCCAGCTCATCTTGAAAGGTCGGGTTGACCTGCAGGAAGTCGCCTTCCAGGCTGATCATGCACAACATCTCCAGCGACAGGCTGAAGAATCTGTCGCGTTCACGCATGGCCTGGTCCGCTAGGCGTTGCGCGCTGATATCGCGAACGGCCACGACCCAGCCATCGTGCACGCTGCCGTCGAGCAATGGCGCGCTGTCGAAGGCCATGTAGAGACGCCCATGAGCGTTTTTCGGCAGGCAGAACTCGCCGCTGAGATTGTCGGGCTCGGCGCCTGGCAATGGCCAGTCGCCAAGCGGCAGAGGCAGGTACTCGGCCAGTGGCTGGCCGAGCAGCTGCTCGGTCGAGCGACCGATCAGCCGGGCAGCCGCCGGGTTGATGAAGCTCAGCAGGCCCTGATTGTCGATGGCCAGCAGGCCCTCGGCGGTGCTGTTGGCGATGGCCGACGTGAAGCTCAGCTGTGATTTCAGGCGCTTCTCTGCGGCCATCACCGCGTGCAGCAGACGGCTGTGTTCCAGCACCGCCACGGCCATCTGGGCGAACTGCTGGGCCACCGCGAGGTCGTCAGGATCGAACTCGCCCTGGGCCTTGTCCGATAGTTGCAGCAGGCCGAGCTTGTTGCCGGCCTGGTCCTTCAGCGGCACCGCCAGCCATCCCCGCCGCGGCGGTAGGGGGGCGCCTGCATGGTCGAGGTGCGACCACTGTGGGTGGCTTCTTAATTGCGCATCGGACAGCAGCAGCGGTTGGTCCAGTTGGTCCAGTAGCGGTGTAAAGGCGTCCTCCTCGAACACGGTCGCCCGCCAGGCCTGGTATTTGTCGGAGAGCGATAGGGCCCAGAGCGACTGCGATCCGCGTCCGTCCTGAACCAGGCTGACCAGTGCCTGGTGGGCGCCGATCAATGTCCTCAGGCGCTCGGCCATGAAATCCAGCAGGGACTGGTTGTCGAGCAGAGCGCTCATGGTGACCGCGGATTCGTTCAGGCCTCGCAGCAGCTCGGCCTGGTGCTCGGAGTGCTGCAGGGTCGCGCGCAAGGCGTGGGTCATGCGGTTGCGCTCGGCGATGTTCTTGGCCACCAGAAATACCCCGACGATCTGCTCGTCGACCATGATCGGCAGCCCGGTCACCTCCAGTTGCAGCTCATTGCCTTGGCGATCGTGGCAACGGGTCTCGAAGTGTTGCGCCTGGCCCTGGCAGGCAGCCTGGAAGTGGGCGTCGAGGCGGGGCTGCTGGTCGGTTGCGGCCAGCCTGGAAAAGTCCTCGCCGAGCAGTTCCTGCTCGCTGTACCCGAACAGCTGATAGCCGGCCCGGTTAACGCTTTGCAGCTTGCCGTCCAGACCCAGCGAGAACACCGGGTCGGGGCTCAAGCTGAACAGCGAACGGTAGCGCTGCCTGCTTTCCTGCAGGCGCAGGCGGTCCTTCTGGTGGGCGATGGCGATAGCCGCCAACTGGCCGACGGTGGCGATCAGCTGCAGCTGATCGTCATCGGGCTCCATGACCTGACGGTGGTAGATGGCCAGTGAACCCAGCGCCTCGTCCCTGTGCGATATCAGCGGGATCGACCAGCAGGCATGCAGGCCGTGGGCCAGGGCCGGCGCGCGATAGTCCTGCCAGAGTGGATCGCTGGCGATGTCGCTGACGACGACCATGCGCCGGCGATGCATCGCCGTCCCGCAGGAGCCGGCGTTCGCAGCGATGGGGATGCTGCTCAGGTGGCGCCTGTAGTCGTGGGGCAGGCGGGGGCCGGCCGCCAGATAGAGGTTCCGCCCCGGGCGGTCGACCAGCATCACCGAGCAAAGGGCTGCGGGCTCCCGGGCCTCGGCCAACTGGCAGATGCAGTCGAGGATCTGCTCCAGCGGCTGGTCGGTGGAAATCATGCTGAGAATGTCACGCTGGTCCTCGAGATAGGCCTCGTTCTGCACCAGCGGAGTGACGTCGTGCGCCACGGCGAACAGGCTGTGGTCGCTTGCCGACCAGGCTACCGACCAGAGAACGTAGACATCGCTGCCGTCCTTGCGTCGACAGCGGTGGCGCAGCGAGGGGCTGGCGTCGCCGGCGACTATGGCCTGCAGCTCGGCAGCCGCCTGCTGGCGTTCATCCGGGTGAACGAACTGCAGATAGGGGCGGGCGATCATCTCTTCGGGCAGGTAGCCGAATACCGTATGACTGGAGGGGCTGACCTGGCTGAAGAAACCCCGGGCATCGATCGAGCAGAGCACATCCAGCGAGCAGGTCATGATGTGTTGGTTCAGTGCCTGCAGTTGGGTCTGGCGCTGCAGGCTGGACGCCAGCTCATCGTTGAGTCGGTGCAGGTGGTCGCTGCGCTCGCGGGCCAGGCGGGTCAGGCGCAAGCTGAGCATGAGCAGGAAACCGAAGGTCTGACCGAAGAGCAATACCAGCGACGGCAGATAGCTCATGGCGACAAAGGGGCCGGCATCGTCGCGCTGGCTGGAAAGGCGCCACTGGTCGCCGTTGGGCAGGCGTAGCTGTAACTCGCCTATCGGGGTGGGTGCCGGCAGGGCCGGGTCTAGCCCTGGGCCGAACACCAGGCGCCTGCCCTCGAATACGCGCAGCAGCAAACCTGGCGGTTGGGTATTGAGCGAGGCTGCCACCATCGCCCCCACATCCAGCTCGGCGATCAACAGTCCGGCTGCAGATCCAGGCGCTTGGAGAGGCACGGCGAGCAGGGTGGCGGCGTTGTCACCCTGGTGCAGAAAGGTCGCGCTGTTCGTGGCACGCCCACTACGCTGGACCTGCTGCAGCCATTCTCGCTGACCCGGGTTGGCGAGAAACGCCTCCAGCCACTTATCGGCTTCTGGCCGGCGGGCGTTTATCCGGTAGGGCTGCAGGCGTGGGTCCAGCAGGCCGAGCAGTTGCAGGTCGCCGCTGGCGCCCAGGGCCTTGTCACTCTGCTCATCCCAGGCCTCCTCAGACGGTTGGTCAAGGGCCTGCCAGCTTTCGGCGATTTGCCGCAGCAGGGCCAGGCGCCCCGCCAGGGTGCGCTCGATGGCGAGTTGCGCCTGGGCCAGCGCCAGGCTGCTCTGGCGTACCAGTGATTCGGCGTTCTGGGCGCTGAGCACGTACCAGATCAGGGCCGTAAGCAAGGAGCCGAGGGCCCCGGCGACCAGGCTGGGGCTATCGAACAGCGGCTCGGCATGCTCCGGCTGGCGCGGCAATATCAACAGGGCGGCGCCGAGCGAGAGGGTAAACAGGCAGGCAATGACGGTGTTTTCCGGCTTGAAGGCCAGTTGCATGGCGGCGAGCGGCAACCAGTCGCCGGCCAACTGGGCCGGCAGGCCGACGCTCAGCATCAGCACGCCAAGGGCCTGGCACAAGCCCTTGCCCAGGCGCCGATGCCGACGGAGCTGCATGGCCACTGCCAGCAGGATGCTGCCCAGGGCCAAGGCGCTGCGCATAGGCGCTAGAGTCCCCAGGGCTGCGCGGCTCTCGGGCAGGTCCGCTGTCGATAGATTCAGGGCCAGGCTAGAACCACACAGGAGCACCACGGCGCCCGTGCAGGCCAGGTTGAAACGGCGCCAGCCCTTGGTGTTGGCGAGCAGGCACAGGCCGAGCAGGATGGCCGCGACCGCGCTGTCCGGCAGTAGTATCAGGGTATGGCGGCTGGGCTGCTCGAGCTGCAGGTAGCCGATCAGGCTGATGGCGCCCAGGGCCTGCAGGGCGAAGGCGAGTATATGCAGATAGGCCTGCATGGCCATCGACGCCAGGCTCATGGCAGATCCTGGGGACCCAGCAGGCGCAGCAGTTCTTCGGCAGTGGTCAGGCCCTGCCGCAGCTTGTCCCGGGCGTCGTCGAGCAGGGTGAGCATGCCCTGTTGGTGGGCCAGGTCCTGCAGCTGGGTGACCCCGACTCCCTGGATGATGGCGTCGCGCAGTGCGTCGTTCAGGGTCAGCACCTCATGGATACCGATGCGCCCCTTGTAGCCCTGGTGGCAGTGGCTGCAGCCACGACCGCGGTAGAAGCGCAACTCGGCAGCGGCAAAGTTCGCGCCCAGGCGCTTGAGCGCTTCCAGCGGCGGTTCGGCCTCTTCCCGGCAGTGCAGGCAGATGCGCCGGACCAGGCGCTGGGCGATGATCGCCTCCAGCGCCGAGGCCAGCACATAGGGTTTCAGGCCCAGGTCGAGCAGGCGGGCGATGGTGGCCACCGCCGAGTTGGTGTGCAGGGTGGAGAACACCAGGTGGCCGGTGAGGGCGGCGTGGAAGGCCACATCGGCGGTCTCCTCGTCGCGAATCTCGCCGAGCAGGATCACATCCGGGTCCTGGCGCAGGATGGCGCGCAGGATGTGGGCGAAGCTCAGGCCGATGCGCTCGCGCACCGGCACCTGGCCGGCCAGGTCGACGTGGAACTCCACCGGGTCCTCGATGGTGACGTAGTTCTTCTCCGAACTGGCCTCGTGCTGCAGCAGGGCATAGAGGGTGGTGGTCTTGCCGCTGCCGGTGGGGCCGGTGGCCAGGACGATTCCCTGCGGCTTGCTGACCACGTGCAGCAGCCGCTCGAGGTTGTGCGGCGACAGGCCGAGGTCCTCCAGTGTTTGCGCCGCCGACTGGCGTTCCAGAACGCGCATTACCACTTTTTCGCCATTGATGGTGGGCAGGGTGGAAATGCGCAGGTCGCAGATACGCATCGCCGTCTTCACCGTGATGCGGCCATCCTGCGGGCGTCGCCGCTCGGTGATGTCCAGTTCGGCCATCACCTTGATCCGCGAGACCACGGCCATCAGCAGGCTGCTCGGTACCTGGATCTTGTCCTGCAGCACGCCATCGATGCGATAGCGCACGATGACCTGCTTGGTTCGCGGGTGAATGTGAATGTCGCTGGCGCCCAGACGCAGGGCTTCGAGAATGATCGCATTGACCAGGCGGATGGCCGGTGGATCCTCGGAGCTGCCGAGCAGTTCCTCGAGGTTCTCGCTGTCATCCTCGTCGAGAATGATCTCGATGCCTTCATAAGGATCGCTGCTGCCGACCACGGTGGCGATGTCGGCCAGTTGCGCGTCGTTATCGCCGAACACTTCTTTCAATTTTGTCTGCATCTGCGTGGCCTCGCAGAGCAGCGGATGAATGCTGTAGCCGCAGACGAAGCCCAGCTCGTCGATCAGGCCCTGGTCCATCGGATCGGCCATGGCCAGGCGCAGGCGCTTGTTCACCACCCTCAGGGGCAGCACCAGCTGGCGGGTACAGACGGCCTGGGGAATCAGTGACAGCAAGGAGGCATCGACCTGGAATTCGCGCAGGTCGATTTCTTCGAACATCAGGTCGTCGTGCAGCAGCTGGTAGATCTTCTGGGTCGGCACCCAGTCGTGCTGCAGGAGTTGGCGCAGCACCGAGCTCTTGTGGACCTGCATCTCCTTGTGCAATTGCTGGATCTGCTGGGCGTTGAGCAGGTTCTTCTTGTGCAGCAGGATGGCCAGCTGGCTGCGATTGGTGACGCTGAGTTTGGACAGGGTTTCCAGGTCGCGGTGCTGCTTCTTGTTCTCCTGCTCCAGGGCGCGGTTGCGCCGCATCAGGTCGTGCTGCTCCAGGGCCAGGGCGATGGTCAGACGCAGGTCGTCGTCGTTCCAGGGCTTGAGGATGAAGCGGTAGACCGCCCCATCCTTGATCGAGCCAATGACCGCGCCGGTGTTGGCATGGCCGGTGAGCATGATGCGGATGGTGTCCGGCCATCGTTCGCGAATGCGCCGCAACAGTTCGCTGCCATTCATGCCAGGCATCATGAAGTCGCTGATGACCAGCTCGACCGCCTGGTTTTCCAGGATCTTCAGCGCCTCATTGGCATTGCGGGCGAAGTGCAGCTGGTAGTTCTCGCGCTGCAGCACGCGCCTGAGCGCGGCGAGGATATTGGCCTCGTCATCCACCAGCAGCAGGTGGTAGGGCGCCGGCGCGGCGCCTTCGCCTTCCTCGGCGGCGTCGCTGACGAACAGGGAGGCATAACGCTTGGCCATACTGGCTCCTTAGCTCAAGGCGAAGCGCAGGGTTGCCCGAGTGCCCAGGCCGACTTGGCTGCTGAGGCGTATCTCGCCCTGGTGCGCGGCGAGGATATCGCGCGTCACGCAGAGGCCGAGCCCCGTGCCGGAACCGACGTCACGGGTGGTGAAGAAGGGGTCGAAGACCCGGCCCAGGTTTTCTTCGCTAATGCCGCAGCCGTCGTCTTCGATGGTGATTTCCACGGCATGGCGCGTGTCGCGGCTGGTGACCCGTATGTGGCCGTCTTCGCCCACTGCCTTGAGCGCGTTGTCCAGCAGGTTATAGAAGGCCTGGGACAGCTTGGCCGGGAAACCCGCCAGCTTGGGCAACTCGCCGAGGTCGAGCTGGATGGCCTGCGCGCGCGGGGTTTCCGCCTGCAACAGGTGGCAGGTGCTGGTGAGCAGGGCGTTGAGGTCGCAGGGGACGAAGTCGGCCTGGTCGATGTTGGAGAAGGTCTTCAGGTCGGCGACTATGTTGGCGATACGCTGGCCGCCGGCCAGGGATTCGCTGAGCAAGGCGCGAAAGTCGTCCAGCAACAGGGTGGCGTCTGGGTCCCGGGCGAGCTTGCCGGCGACTTCGTCGAGATAGTCGCAGGCGACCCGCAGGTTGCTGCTGATAAAGCCCAGTGGATTGTTGATCTCATGTGCCACCCCGGCGGCCAGTTGGCCGATGGCACGCAGCCTGGCGCTGTCGTAGAGCTGGCGCTGGGTCTGTTCGACCAGCGCGACCTGAGCATCGACCCGTTCCTGCAGTTGCTCGGCAAGCGCCTTGTAGCGCATGCGCGAGGCGTGCAGGGCGCGGTTGCGGCTTTGCAGCTCGGCATAGCTGGCTGCCGTGGAGTCCAGGTGCAGGTTGGCTGCCAGGCGGTACTTGGCTACTTGCAGCAAAATGGTTTCGAGCAGGCGCGCCGCCGCCCGGCGGCGTTCGGCCGGGAGCTCGCCATGCAGCCAGCCAAGCGTCTCCAGGTTCAGCTCCACCGGCTCGGCATCCTCGCGCGGTGACTCACTGAGGGCCACGGACCCGCCGCCGAGCGCAGCGAGGAGCAGGCAGAGGCGCTCGCGCTGCTCGGCGGGCAGCAGGTCATCCAGTCGCGGGTCCTCCTCGAAACTAAGCATGGGGCGGCTCCTGGGCGGCGCTGAGCAGACGGATAAAGGTCTGCTCGTCGATGTCGTGGTCGCTGGCCAGGGCGAAGTCGTGGTTCAGCACCGGATACAGCCGCACCAGCAACTGGCGCAGGCTCTCCACCACGCCTTCACCTTGCAGGGCACTGGCCAGGCTGATGGGCGACCAGGGAGTGGCCGCCCAGCGCGCCTGCAGGGTAGCCTCGTCGATGATGTCGCTCAGGTCGCGCTTGTTGAATTGCACCACCAGCGGAAGCCGCTCGATGTCCATGCCCAGCTTCAGCAGGTTGTCGACCAGGTTGTCGAAGGCGGTGGCATTGTTTTCCTGCTGGTTAAGCTGCGAGTCAGCCACGAAGATCACCCCGTCGGCGCGCGCCAGCACGGCTTTGCGGGTGCTGTCGTGCTGTACCTGTCCCGGCACCGTGTAGAGCTTGAGGCGCAGGTCGAGCCCGCTGTGGCTGCGCAAACCGATTGGCAGAAGGTCGAAGAACAGGGTGCGATCGTCGCGGGTTTCCAGAACCATCAACTCTCCCTTGCGCTGTGGCGCAAGCAAGCTGTGCAGCTGCATCAGGTTGGTGGTCTTGCCGCTCAGGGCTGGCCCGTAGTAGACCACCTTGAGCTTCAGCGTGCGTTCATTCGCCAGGTAGTCCGCCATCGTCGGTTCAATCCAGGTCGTCGATCAGAACGGCGCCGTCTGCGTCGCGGATGACGCGGGTCAACCCCGGATTCTCCTGCTCCAGCCGCAGCAGCTCCTGCTGCTGGCGGTAAAGGGCCGTCTGCTGCCGGCGCAATTGGTCGATCAGGCGCTGGTTCTCGACGCGCAGCAGATAGAGGTCGACGGCCGCACTCAAGGCGGCTTCGAGCTCGTAGTCTTCCCAGGGTTTGGCGATGAAGCGATAGACCTCCGCCTGATTTATTGCCTGCATCATCGTCTGGCGGTCGCCATGGCCGGTGAGCAGCAGGCGCATGGCCTGGGGTTGGCGCTGCTTGGCAAACTGCAGGTAGGTGACGCCGTCCAGATGCGGCATCTTGAAATCGGAAACGATCACCGCGTACTCATGCTCGGTCAGTGCGCTCAAGGCCTCCTGAACGTCGCTGAAGGCATGCAGCTCCCACTGGTGGGAGCGCAGTGCTCGCTGCAGCGACTTGAGGATCTGCGGCTCATCGTCGAGCAATTGAATCTTGATCATGAACTCGTCTCCGTGGCGAGCGCGGCATCCTCGGCAGTCCGCACGAACAGGGTGTAGTGGCCTTCCTCGCTGGCCTCGAAGGCAATCAGCTTGTCGATCAGCAGGCGGGTCAGCGTCTTGCCCTCGTTGAGCAGGAGCATGCCGTTGTCGGCGTTCAGGTTGCGTGCGAGCACCATGCCCGGCTCGAGGCGGCGGGTATCCAGGGCGAGAATGCTCGGATCGGCCAGGGTGAGGTCCGGGGCCAACTCGGTACAGAGCTTGACGAAGCGTTCGCAAAGCTCGGGGTCATAGAGGCGCGCGCTGTACTTGGTGATCAGCAACAGGGCCTCGTCGCGGCTCAGCCGACGCTCGAGGATGATGCCGCGTTGTAATTCGATAAAGTCCACCGCCAGCTTCAGCAGGCGTGAGCCGAAGGGGATGGCCTCGCCCTTGAGTCGGTCCGGGAAGCCGCTGCCGTCCCAGCGCTCCTGGTGATGACGAATCAGGCGCGCGGCGTCCTGCAATGGCTCCAGAGCCATCAGCAGGTTTTCGCCTTGACCGGGATACTGCCGATAGCGATCGCGTTCCTGCTTGTACAGCAGGTCTGAGGGACGATTGAGCAGCTGGTCATCCCAGGTCAGCTTGCCGACGTTGTAGAGCGCCGCGGCCATGGCCAGGTCGCGGCAGGGCCCTTCGCCAAGGCCGTGCTGCTCGGCGTAGGCGCGGACCAGGGCGATGACCTGGGTATTGGTCTGCTTGTCGCGGGGGATGCGCTGGTTGACCAGACTGGAGAACACCTCGGTGGCGGTCACATAGCTGCGCTTGAGCTCCTCGTACGCCAGGTCGAGCATGTCGGCCGTCTGTTCCAGCTCGGCAGTGCGCGCCTTGACCCGCTGCTCCAGGGTTTCGTTGAGTTCCTGCAGGCGCTGGTTCTGCTCACGGGTAAGTGCTTCCAGGCGCAAGCGTTCGCGCTCCGAATGCTGGAAGGCCAGGGCCTGGCGCAGGACCAGGCGCAGTTCTTCATCCTCCCAGGGCTTGCTGATATAGCGGTAGATCTGTCCCTGGTTGATGGCACGAATGGTGGTGTTGATGTCGGCGTAGCCGGTGAGCAGGATGCGTATGCTCTCGGGCCAATGCTTCTGTACTTCTGCCAGCAGGGTCGCGCCGTCCATGCCGGGCATGCGGGCGTCGGAGATGATCAGGTCGACCGGCTGCTCACGCAGCATCTGCAGGGCCTGTTCGCCGCCGCTGGCGATCCGAACGCTATAGGGCTCAGTCCTGAGCACGCGGCGCAGGCTGCTGAGAATGTTTTCCTCGTCGTCCACCAGCAGGATGCTGGCGGTCGGTGTTGGGCGCAGTTCACTCATCTGGTCTCGACTCTTCCTGACAACTCTGCGGGCTGGCTTGACGGAGCGGAAGCCAGACGCGAAAGCGCGTGCCCTGACCGCGTTCGCTGAATACTTCGATACGGCCGCCGTGTTTGCGCACGATGTTGTACGACAGTGACAACCCTAGCCCCGTGCCCTGGCCCACCGGCTTGGTGGTGAAGAAGGGCTCGTAGATACGGGTGAGCAGGTGCGGCTCTATGCCCCGGCCCGAGTCTTCGACCTCCAGCCAGACCCAGTCGGTCTGCTGGCCGCTGCGCAGGGTGATGCGACCGAAGTCGTCGATGGCGTGGGCGGCATTGACCAGCAGGTTCATCATCACCTGATTGATCTGCGAGGGTATGCATTCTATTTCCGGCAGTTCGCCGTAGTCCTTGAGCACCTCGGCCTTGTACTTGAGCTCGTTGTTGACCACGTTCAGGGTGCTGTCCAGGCCTCGGTGCAGGTCGGCGAGGCGAAACTCTTCGTCATCGGTGTGGGAGAAATCCTTGAGTGAAGTGATGATCTTCTTCACCCGGTCGATGCCGTCCTCGGACTCCGCAATCAGTGCCTCGACATCGCCGCGAATGTAGTCGTACTCCAACTGGTGCTTGAGTCGGCGCAGTTCCTCCAGGCTCGCCGCCTGGTCGATGGCGTCGATGATCCGTACCAGGTCGTGGACGTAACCGGCGAGGGTCTTGAGGTTGGAGAACACGTAGCCGATCGGATTGTTGATCTCGTGCGCGACGCCGGCAGCGAGTTGGCCGATGGCCGCCAGCTTCTCGGACTGCAGTAGCTGCGCATTGGCTTTCTCCAGTTTCTGGATCAATTGCTCCTGCTCGATCTGCTTATGGCACAAGGCCTTCAGCGCGGCATCCAGATGACTGTTGGTGCTGCTGAGCTCACGGGTGTTATAGAGCAGCAGGCCGAAGCAGGGCCGATCGCTATCGTCGGTGAAGGGGAAGAACAAGGCGTTCTGCAGCCGTGGGGGGACCGGTTCGCCGAAGCGGTTATACGGCAGATTCAGCAGGTTGGGACTCTCGCGCCACTCGTTGTAAGCATGCTCGCCCTGGTCGCGGGCTCGAGCCAGCATTTGGCTCAACTGCGGCGTGTCGGCTTCAGGAAAAACCTGGGTCAACTCCAGGCTCAGCGCCTGGCGCAACGGCTTGCCGCTGCACTGAGTGATGTAGTCATTCCAGTACTGAATGCGCAGCCGCTCGTCGAGCACGATCACCCCGCATTCGACTTGCTCGACAAGAGCGTGGGCCAGTTCTTTCTGGCGGCTGTCCATGGCTAGCTCCGTTCCAGGGGATAAGCGCTTCTTGGCTGACTAAGGACCCTTTTATCACCTAGAGTATCGACTAGAAAATGGCGTCTGAACTGTGGCGTTACGGAAATTTAGCGCCACACTGGTTTTATCATCATTTGCGCTCAGGTTAGTCCATGGTGCACGCGACGGCGGATGTCTTGCTCATTGAATATCACTTCGAGTTTGCCGATGGTCGTCACTGGCAACATCGAATAGACCCGGCTGGCAGCTTGGTCGAATCGGACGAAGAGTTGCCCGAATGGACGCGTCTGGGGTTTCGTCAGTGCGATCACTGCCCGCTGCGCGAACCGGAAACGGCGCATTGCCCGTTCGCGGTGGCGCTGGTGAAACCGGTCGAGGTCCTGGCGCAACTGCCTTCCTACGAGCAGGTGCAGGTGCGGGTCTTGTGGCGTGGCCGTGACATTCGCCAGCGCACCTCGCTGCAGCGTGCCTTCGGTTCGTTGCTTGGCGCCCTGGGGGCGACGTCCGGCTGCCCGCATACGCGGATGCTCCAGGCCATGGCCTGGTTCCACCTGCCCTTCAGTGGCTCGGACGAAACACTCTATCGCGTGCTGGGCACACATCTGCTCGGCCAGTACCTGCGTCAGCAGCGAGGCCTGCCTGCCGACTGGGCTCTGGACTCGCTGCGCGAACTCTACCGCAACCTGCGCCAGGTCAATCTGGGCATGACCGAGCGGCTGCGCGCCGCGGCTGTCGAGGACTCCGGGCCCAACGGGATGATTCTGCTCGACCTGCTGGCAGCCGATACCCTGTACTTGCTGGACCAGTACGAGGGCGAACTGGATCGCTTCTTCGAGGCGTTCTTCGAGTAGCCAGGGCGCCGACCGCTAGTATTCGTCGAGGGCGAAGGCGGTCAAGGTAAAGGTCGCAATGCCGATGTCCTGCAGCCGCTGTGAGCCGCCCAGGTCGGCCAGATCGATGATCGCCGCGGCCTCATAGATGCTGGCGCCCATTCGCCGCACCAGCTGCGCGGCGGCCAGCAGGGTGCCGCCGGTGGCGATCAGGTCATCGAAGATCAGTATCTTGTCGCCTTCGCAGAGGCTGTCCGCCTGGACTTGCAGCTGGCTCTGGCCGTACTCGGTCTGGTAGCCTTCGCTGAGCACTTCACCCGGCAGCTTGCCCTCCTTGCGAAACAGAATCAGTGGCTTGTTCAGTTCATAGGCGATGATCGAGCCAATCAGGAAACCCCGTGCATCGACGGCGCCGACATGGCTGAAATCGGCCTCGACATAGCGCTGAATGAAGCTGTCGGCGACCATGCGCAAGGCACGCGGCGACTGCAGCAGCGGGGTGATGTCGCGAAAGGTGACCCCGGCTTTGGGGAAGTTGGGAACGCGCTGGATCAGGGTCTTGATCGTGAATTCGTCGAATATCATCGCGAGACTCCTCGACTTGCCTGGCGAAGTTGCCGCTCAACAACAGTCTAGCCGGCCAGACGCCCCCGTCAGTTGTCGAGATTGCCGCCGGCCAGGGCGCACAGTTCGATGGGGTCGAGGATATGCACCGACTTGCCTTCGGCCTCGAGCAGCTGGTTCTGTTGAAAGCGGGTGAACACGCGCGACACGGTTTCGACGGCCAGCCCCAGGTAATTGCCGATCTCGTTGCGCGACATGGCCAGGCGGAACTGGTTGGCCGAGAAGCCGCGGGCGCGGAAGCGCGCCGAGAGGTTGACCAGGAAGGTGGCGATGCGCTCATCGGCGGTCTTCTTCGACAGCAGCATCATCATCTGCTGGTCGTCGCGAATCTCCCGACTCATCACCCGCATCAGCTGGCGACGCAGCTGTGGCAACTGCACGGAGAGCTCATCGAGTCGCTCGAAGGGGATTTCGCAGACCGAGGTGGTTTCCAGGGCCTGGGCGGAAACCGGGTAGGCCTCGGTATCCATGCCGGACAGGCCGACCAGTTCGCTGGGCAGGTGGAACCCGGTGATCTGTTCTTCGCCGGCATCGCTGAGGCTGAAGGTCTTGAGTGCGCCCGAGCGGACCGCGAACACCGAGTCGAATGCATCGCCCTGACGAAACAGGAACTCGCCCTTCTTCAGCGGCCGGCCGCGCTTGACGATCTGATCCAGGGCGTCCATGTCTTCCATGTTCAACGAAAGCGGCAGGCACAGACTGGCCAGGCTGCAATCCTTGCAATGGGCTTGATGGGTCATGGGCAGCTTGATGCTTTCGGACATCGGTGTTGATTCCCAGGTAGAACACACAGTGGCCGTAAGGGTACAGCAGCCTTGCGCTCTCAGCCAGTCGACGAAAGCCTGACCAAGGCGTCAGGCCATGTCCATCGGTCGGACGCCTTGGCACGCTGTTGGTGCGCCGGGAACGGTCCGGTGGGCGCGGCACTTGGTCGCGAATTCGCTTTGGCCTCTGCGGTGGCTGGAGGCGCTAGATCACCTGGGAGAAACGCTGCTGACCGTGCTGGTGCAGATAACGATCGAACACCATGCATAGCGCACGGACCAGCAGGCGGCCGGCCGGCTGAACCACGATCGCCTGGTTGTCGAGGCCGATCAGGCCGTCGCGGGCCATCTGCTGCAGTTGTGGCCAGGCGGCCGAAAAATAGTGGCGGAAGTCGATGCCGTGGTCGCGCTCGATATCGGCGAAGCGCAGGCTGAAGTCGCAGATCAGCCGCTGGATCACCGCGCGGCGTAACCTGTCGTCGCCGTTGCAGTGCAGTCCTCGCTGGGTGGCGAGCTGGCCGCTGCTCAGGTGCTGCTGGTAGTCGGCCAGGTCGCTGCTGTTCTGGCAGTAGAGGTCGCCGACCTGGCTGATGGCCGAGACACCCAGGCCGATCAGGTCGCAATGGCCATGGGTGGTGTAGCCCTGGAAGTTGCGTTGCAGACTACCGTCCTCCTGGGCGATGGCCAGGTCGTCATCGGCCAGGGCGAAGTGATCCATGCCGATATGCCGGTACCCGGCGGCGCGCAATTGCTCGATGCTGTTGTGCAGGATCGTCAGCTTGTCACCTGGGCTGGGCAGGTCACCGCGCTCTATGCGCCGCTGCGGCATGAAGCGCTCGGGTAGATGGGCGTAGTTGAACAGCGACAGACGATCGGGCTGCAGGGCGATGACCTCACTCAGGGTCGTGGCGAAGCTGGCCGGCGTCTGCAAGGGCAGGCCGTAGATCAGGTCGATATTCACCGAGCGAAATTGCAGGGTATGCGCGGCCTCGACGATGGCGCGGGTTTCCTCCAGGCTTTGCAGGCGATTGACCGCGCGCTGGACGGCCGGATCGAGATCCTGGACACCGATGCTGATGCGGTTGAAACCCAGCTCGCGGAGCAGACCCATGGTCGACCAGTCGGCTTCGCGCGGATCGATTTCGATGCTGTAGTCGCCGGAATCGTCATCCAGCAGGCTGAAGTGTTCGCGGAGCTGGCCCATCAGCTGGCGCAATTCGTCATGGCTGAGAAAGGTCGGCGTGCCGCCGCCGAAGTGCAGTTGCTCGATCGTCTGGCTGCGGTCTAGGTGACGACCGACGATGGCGATTTCGTGCCCCAACTCGCGCAGGTAGGCCTGGGCACGGCCGCGATCCTTGGTGATGACCTTGTTGCAGGCGCAGTAGTAACAGACATGGGCGCAGAAAGGCACGTGCAGGTACAGAGAAATGGGCCGTTGGGCCTGGCGACTGTCGCGCAGCGCATGCAGCAGGTCGAATGGACCTATGCCACTGTGGAACTGGGCCGCGGTGGGGTAGGACGTGTAACGCGGTCCGGCCTGATCGTAGCGGCGGATCAGGTCGGTATCCCAGTGGATGGCGTCGAGCATGCGAACAGGTTCCGGCAAAGGCAGTACCGGGGAGTCTAGGGAGATGCGCCGCGAGCGGTTTTGACCTGAGTCAAGGTGCCGCGGCTGTGGCGCCAAGCCCGCCTGGCCGCATACTAGTGCCCCATCAGCCAGTGCTGGTGCGGGCCGGGCAGGGTCCACAGGCCGAACAGGATCACCAGCAGACCGCCCGCCGTGCGCACCCCGCGTTTGCGTAGCAGGGCGATCATGCGCTCGGCGGCCATGCCGGTGGCGAGCAGGACCGGCAGTGTGCCCAGGCCGAATGCCAGCATCAGGGCGGCGCTGTCGAGGGCATCGCCCTGGCTGGCCGACCAGAGCAGGGTGCTGTAGACCAGGCCACAGGGCAGCCAGCCCCAGAGGCCGCCGAGTACCAGTGCCTTGCCGGCATGGTCGACCGGCATGAATCGCCGGGTCAGCGGCTGAATATGTCGCCACAAGCCCTGACCGAGGGCTTCGACTCGGGTCAGGCCACTCCACCAGCCGGCCAGGTAAAGGCCCATGCTGATCAGCAGCAATGCGGCGGCGACGCGCAGTACCAAGGCCGCCGGACTGCTGGCCAGGGCCCAGCCGGCCAGGCCGAGCAGCAGGCCGGCGACGCCGTAGCTGAGGATCCGCCCCAGGTTGTAGGCGAGCAGCAGGCGCAGGCGCTGCGCCCGCTGTTCCGGTGCGATAGCCAGGGTCAGGGCCCCCATCAGGCCGCCACACATGCCCAGGCAATGACCGCCGCCCAGCAGGCCGAGAATCAGCGCCGAGACCAGTTGGGGCGCCAGTTCAGTCACGCGGCGGCTCCTTGGTGTCCGCCGCCTCGCCGGGCTCTTGCACCTGATCGACGCCGGCCTTGTGCATGGGGTCCTCGTCGTCGAGCAGGATGCTGTGGGCGGGGCCGTCGAGGTCGTCGTACTGGCCGCTGTCGACTGCCCAGAAGAACAGCCAGATCGCGAATGCGACCAGTACCAGGGCCACGGGGATCAGAATGTACAGCGCTGGCATGGGGTCTCCGAATGCGATAAGGCGTAGGGTGGATCGGGGCGCGTAGCTGTCGCGTTGCACATCCATGCTTGCAGCCCTACGGTGGATAGGTGCCGTGCGATCCAGTCTACGAGCGGGTCAGGCGCAGGGCGTTGAGCACCACCAGCAAGGAACTGAATGACATGCCCAGGGCGGCCCAGATTGGGGTGATCCAGCCCAGGGCGGCAACAGGCAGTACCAGGCCATTGTACAGGCTGGCCCAGACCAGGTTCTCGACGATGATCCGGCGGGTGCGCCGCGCCAGTTCGAAGGCGTGCAGCAGGCTGTCGAGACGGTTGGACAGCAGCACCGCGTCGGCGCTGGTCTTGGCCAGGTCGGTGGCACTGCCCATGGCCACGCTGATGTCGGCGCCGGCCAGCACGGGTACGTCATTGACGCCGTCACCGAGCATCAGCACCCGGTGGCCTTGCTCATGCAGTTTCTTCAGTTCCGCCAGTTTGGCATCCGGGGTCATGCCGCCGCGGGCCTGCTCGATGCCGAGCTGCGCGGCCACGGCCTGGACCATCGGCGAGCTGTCGCCAGACAACAGCAGCACCTGCCAGCCGCGCGCGCGGCAGGCGGCGAGCAGGGCAGGGGCATCGTCGCGCAGGCGGTCGTCGAGGACGAACCAGGCCAGCGGCCCCTGGGTATCGCCGAGCAGCAGCCACTGGCCCTGGGCGCCGGGAATAGCCGGGGCGTCCCGGCCGCTGAGCTGGCTGACGAAGTCGGCCTGGCCGATGCGCAACTGGCGGCCGCCGACCACTCCTTGCAGGCCGAGGCCGGGAACGCTGTCGACCCGCTCGGCGGCCTGGGCGGCGCGGCCGAAGGCGCGGGCAATCGGATGTTCGGAGCGGTTCTCCAGCGCGGCGGCCAGAGCCAGACAGGCATCCCCATCCAGCTCACCCAGCGGATGAATCGCACTGAGGGTCAGGCGGCCTTCGGTCAGGGTGCCGGTCTTGTCGAAGATGACCGTGTCGATCTGGTTGAGTCCTTCCAGCACATGGCCGCGGGTGAGCAACAGGCCGAGCTTGTGCAGGGTGCCGGTGGCGGCGGTCAGCGCGGTCGGCGTGGCCAGCGCCAGGGCGCAGGGGCAGGTGGCGACCAACAGTGCCAGCACCACCCAGAAGGCGCGGCTGGGGTCGATCTGCCACCAGACCAGGCCGACCAGGGCGGCCGTGACGAGGACCACCAGCAGGAACCATTGGGCAACCCGGTCGGCCAGCTCGGCCAGGCGTGGCTTGTCGCTTTGAGCGCGTTCGAGCAGGCGGACGATCGCCGACAGCCGCGTGGCGTCGCCGAGCGCCTGCACCTGCACGGTCAGCGGGCCCTCGACGTTGAGGGTACCGGCGGTGACTTGATCGCCGGTGGCCCGTGCTTGCGGCAGATACTCGCCGGTCAGCAGGGACTCATCGATGCTCGACTGGCCGGCGAGGATGCGGCCGTCGGCGGGCATCAGCGCGCCCGGGGGGACCAGCACCCGATCGCCGACCGCCAACTCGCTGAGCAGCACGCGCTGGCTGTGGCCCTCGTCGTCCAGGCGCAAACAGGAGGCCGGCAGCAGGTTGACCAGCTGCGCGGTGGCCGCCGCCGTGCGCTCCCGCGCACGGCGTTCGAGGTAGCGTCCGGTGAGGAGGAACAGGGCGAACATGCCCACCGCATCGAAGTACAGTTCGCCCTGGCCGGTGACGGTCGACCAGATCCCGGCGACATAGGCGCCGCCGATCGCCAGCGACACCGAGACGTCCATGCTCAGGTGGCGGGTACGCAGGTCGCGCAGGGCGCCGCGGAAGAACTGGCCGCAGCAGTAGAAGACGATCGGCGTGGTGAGAAACAGGCTGACCCAGCGCAGGATCTTGTCCAGCTCCGGGCTCAGGTCGACGTTGAACTCCGGCCAGGTAGCCATGGTGGCCATCATCACCTGCATCCACAGCATGCCGGCCACGCCCAGCTCGCGCATGGCCCGGCGGTTCTCCTGTGCCAGCTGTTCGGCGGCGCTGTCGGCCTGCCAGGGGTGGCCGGCGTAGCCGATCCGGCGCAACTCCTTGAGCAGCGCGCTGAGGGGGAGCTGGCTGTCGGCCCAGCGTACCTGCAGGCGGTGGTTGGACAGGTTGAGGCGGGCCTCGGCGACGCCCGGCAGGCTGCGCAGGTGTTTCTCGATCAACCAGCCGCAGGCCGCGCAGCTGATGCCTTCGATCAGCAGGCAGGTTTCGCTCAGTTCGCCCTGGTGCTGCACGAACGGCTGCTGCACTTCGGCGCGGTCGAACAGGGCCAATTCGTCGGGCAAGGCCTGAGGCAGGTTCTGCGGGTTGGCGGCGGTGTCGCTGCGGTGCTTGTAGTAGTGCTCCAGGCCGCCGGCGACTATGGCCTCGGCCACGGCCTGGCAGCCGGGGCAGCACAGCTCACGGGGCGCGCCCAGCACCTGGGCGCGAAAGCGGCTGCCGGCGGGAACCGGCAGGCCGCAATGGAAGCAGGGAGTCGGGCTAGCCATCGAGTTGCGGTCGTGCGCCTGCCGTCACTGCTGGTGGCCGAGCAGAATGGTCCTGCCGGGCTCCAGGGTCTGTTCCTCGAACAGCCGCCAGTCCTTGCCGCCTTCCTGGCCGATCAGTTCGACGAAGCGCCGGCCTTCGACCGCATCCTGCATCTGCCCGCGATACAGTCCCTGGCCCTGGGGCTGGAGGATGATCCGGCGGTCGCGCTCCGGTTGGGTCGGCGAGATCAGGTTGAGCACCAGTTGCGCCGGGCCGCTGAAGCCCTGCAGGCGCAACTCGGCGGTCCCCGTCTCCTGATCCAGCACGAGGCTGGCGCGCAACTGCAGTTGTTCGGCGAGTTTTTCCCGCTCCAGCGACTGGTTGATGCCCTTGCCAACATCGTAATAGTCGTCGGAAATCAGCCCGGGCGGGTTGCGCGTGGCGAATACCAGCATCGACCCGCCTTGCACGACCGACAAGCCCAGCAGGCCGATGATGAACCAGGGCCAGAACTGCTTGTACCAGGGTTTGATGAGTGTTTCGTCAGCCATGCTGTATCTATCTCGTTAGCGAACGCTGGGGCCGATGAAGCGGCTGTCGGCGTCATTGTTGATGCTCGCGTCGTCGATGGAACGAACACGGAACATGATTTCGTTGGTGCTCGAAGGCAGCTTCTCCGGTTCTATCGACAGTTCGATCGGCAGCGACAGCACTTCGCCGGCCTGGGCCGTGATTTCGCGCTTGCCTTCGTAGACCAGGCCGTCCAGGCCATCGGCTTCGATCAGGTAGGTCACATCGCGCTGCGCCTTGTTCATGATCTTCAGGGTGTAGACGTTCTCGATCCGCCCCTGTTCGTTCTCGCGGTAGAGCACGCGGTCCTTGATCACATCGAGCTCGACCAGCGAACGCTCGGCCACGGCCCAGGCGAACAGGCCCATCATCGCCACCAGGGCAACCGCATAGCCGATCAGCCGCGGCCGCGCCAGGTGGGTCTTCTTGCCGGACAGGTTGTGCTCGGTGGTATAGCTGATCAGCCCCTTCGGATAGTTCATCTTGTCCATGATGCTGTCGCAGGCATCGATACAGGCCGCGCAGCCGATGCATTCGATCTGCAGGCCATCGCGGATGTCGATGCCGGTGGGACAGACCTGCACGCACATCTTGCAATCGATGCAGTCGCCCAGGCCCATGGCCTTGTAATCGGCGTCCTTCTTGCGCGGGCCGCGATGCTCGCCGCGGCGTGGGTCGTAGGAGACGATCAGGGTGTCCTGGTCGAACATCACGCTCTGGAAGCGCGCATAGGGGCACATGTAGATGCACACCTGTTCGCGCAGCCAGCCGGCGTTGCCATAGGTGGCCAGTGTGAAGAAACCGACCCAGAACACCGCCCAGCCACTGGCTTCGAGGGTGAACAACTCGCCGATCAGATCGCGGATAGGGGTGAAGTAGCCGACGAAGGTGATGGCGGTGGCCAGCGAGACGCCGACCCAGATGCTGTGCTTGGCGACCTTGCGCGCCAGCTTTTGCCCGGTCAGCGGCGCCTTGTCCAGCTTGATGCGCTGGTTGCGATCGCCCTCGGTGACTTTCTCCGCCCACATGAATACCCAGGTGAACACGCTTTGCGGGCAGGTGTAACCGCACCAGACGCGGCCGGCGAACACGGTAATGAAGAACAGGCCGAAGGCGCAGATGATCAGCAGCCAGGACAAGAGGACGAAGTCCTGTGGCCAGTAGGTCGAGCCGAAGATGTAGAACTTGCGCTCGGGCAGGTTCCACCAGACGGCCTGGCGACCATTCCAGGTCAGCCAGACGGTGCCGAAATAGAGCAGGAACAGGAAGGCGCCACCGAGCATGCGCAGGTTGCGAAAGATGCCGGTGAAGGCGCGGGTGTAGATTTTCTCGCGGTTGGCGTAGAGGTCGACCGTATCGGCCTTGGCAGGGGTGACGTCTTTAACGGGAATCTGTGCGCTCATCAGTGGGGTACCGCAGCGGTTGATTGGCTGCCCCGACCGATACATGCCGGTCGGGGTCAATTCACGATAACGCTATGGTACGCCTGAGAGGCCCTGCCCGGGTGCGACCGTGGGTCGCGTCCGGGCAGGCGGAGAGATTATTTCTCCTGGGTTTGGTGCGACAGGCTGTACACATAGGCCGCCAGCAGGTGCACCTTGTCATTGCCAAGGAAGTCCTGCTGGGCTGGCATTCGGCCGTTACGGCCATAGCGCAGGGTTTGTTGTACCTGAGCGAAGCTCGAGCCGTAGAGCCAGGTCTTGTCGGTCAGGTTCGGCGCGCCGAAGCTGTGTTGGCCCTGGGCGTCGGCACCATGACAGACTGCACAATTGGTCTTGAAGATGTCTTGACCTGCGGCAATGTCGGCGTCGATCCCTTCGGGGGTCTTCAGGCCCGACAGGCTGCGCACATAGGCCGCGACGTTCTTGATGCCTTGCTCGCCGAGGCTGTCCTTCCAGGCCGGCATGGCCGCCTGACGACCGCCCATGATGGTGGTCTTGATGGTTTCAGGCTCGCCGCCGTACAGCCAGTCGTTGTCGGTCAGGTTGGGGAAGCCGTAGGCGCCCTTGGCGTCGGAGCCGTGGCAGACCGAGCAGTTGGAGGCGAACAGGCGACCACCCATCTTCAGGGCCTGCTCGTCCTGAGCGACCTGTTCGATCGGCATGGCGGCATACTTGGCGAAGATCGGTCCGTACTGCTCCTCGGCCCTGGCCATTTCCTTTTCCCACTGGTGCACGCCGGTCCAGCCGCCGTTGCGCACGCCGTCGGCAACCTGGACGTTGGCGGCGAAGGGGGTCTTGGCCTCGTTGTCCAGGTACTGGTAGCCCGGCAGCAGGCCCTTCCAGTTGCCCAGGCCCGGGTACAGGGCCAGGTAGCCCAGGGCGAAGACGATGGTGGCGACAAACAGCAGGAACCACCACTTGGGCAACGGATTGTCGAATTCCTCGATGCCATCGAACTCGTGGCCGACCGTCTGGTCGGTGGTCTCCTGGCGCTGCCCCTTGCGGGTGCCGAAGATCAGCCAGGTCAGGGCGAAGATGGTGCCGAGGGAGAGGATTGTTACGTACCAACTCCAGAACGTGGTCATTGGTTTTTGCTCCTGGAAGATTGCTCGTCACGCTCGTTGGGTTTGGGCTCTTCGTCGGCGAAGGGCAGGTTGGCTGCCTCGTCGAAGTTGGATTTGCGCTTGCTGCTATAGGCCCAGAGCACAACGCCGATAAAGGCGATGAACACCACTGCCGTGCCTAAGCCGCGAATAGTCCCGATATCCATCGTGCGTTACCGTTTGGTGGTGATCGAGGTGCCGAGAACCTGCAGGTACGCGACCAGCGCGTCCATTTCGGTCTTGCCCTTCACGGCGTCCTTGGCTCCGGCGATGTCTTCATCGGTGTAAGGAACGCCAAAGCCGCGCATGACTTCGATCTTCTTCGCGGTGTCCTTGCCATCGAGTTTGTTCTCGACCAGCCAGGGGTAGGACGGCATCTTCGATTCCGGTACCACGTTGCGCGGGTTGTACAGGTGGGCGCGGTGCCACTCGTCCGAGTAGCGGCCGCCGACCCGGGCCAGGTCCGGGCCGGTGCGCTTGGAGCCCCACAGGAAGGGGTGGTCCCAGACGCTTTCGCCGGCTACCGAATAGTGGCCGTAGCGCTCGGTCTCGGCGCGGAACGGACGGATCATCTGCGAGTGGCAGCCAACGCAGCCGTTGGCGATGTAGACGTCACGGCCTTCGAGTTGCAGCGCGGTGTAGGGCTTGAGGCCCTCCACCGGCTCGTTGGTGACATCCTGGAAAAACAGCGGGACGATCTGGGTCAGGCCACCGATGCTGACGGCGATCACCATCAGCAGCGCCATCAGGCCGATATTCTTCTCGATGATTTCGTGTTTCATCAGTGCGCTACTCCGGCAGGAATCTGTGCGGCCGCGTCATATTCAGACGCCTTGGCGGCACGCACGGTGCGGAAGGTGTTGTAGGCCATCAACAGCATGCCGGTGACGAAGAAGGCGCCGCCGATCATCCGTACCACGAAGCCAGGGTGGCTGGCCTCCAGGGCTTCGACGAAGGAGTAGGTGAGGGTGCCGTCTTCGTTGACCGCGCGCCACATCAGACCCTGGGTGATGCCGTTGACCCACATCGAAGCGATGTAGAGCACGGTGCCGATAGTGGCCAGCCAGAAGTGGGCGTTGATCAGGCCGATGCTGTGCATCTGCTCGCGACCGTAGACCTTCGGGATCAGGTGGTACAGCGAGCCGATGGAGATCATCGCCACCCAGCCGAGGGCACCGGCGTGCACGTGGCCGATGGTCCAGTCGGTGTAGTGGGACAGGGCGTTCACCGTCTTGATCGCCATCATCGGGCCTTCGAAGGTGGACATGCCGTAGAAGGCCAGCGATACCACCAGGAAGCGCAGGATCGGGTCGGAACGCAGCTTATGCCAGGCGCCCGACAGGCTCATCATGCCGTTGATCATGCCGCCCCAGCTCGGCGCCAGCAGGATCAGCGACATCGCCATGCCCAGGCTCTGCGCCCAGTCCGGCAGGGCGGTGTAGTGCAGGTGGTGCGGGCCAGCCCAGATGTACAGGGTGATCAGTGCCCAGAAGTGCACGATCGACAGGCGATAAGAGTAGATCGGCCGCTCGGCCTGCTTGGGCACGAAGTAGTACATCATCCCCAGGAAGCCGGTGGTCAGGAAGAAGCCCACGGCGTTGTGGCCGTACCACCACTGGATCATCGCGTCGGTCGCACCCGAGTACATCGAGTAGGACTTGAACATCGAGACCGGCATTTCCATGCTGTTGACGATGTGCAGCAGCGCGGTCACCAGGATGAAGGCACCGAAGAACCAGTTGCCCACATAGATGTGCTTGGTCTTGCGCTTGACGATGGTGCCGAAGAACACCAGGGCGTAGCAGACCCAGACGATCCCGAGGAGGATGTCGATCGGCCACTCCAGTTCGGCGTATTCCTTGCTGCTGGTGTAGCCCATTGGCAGGGTGATCACCGCCAGCACGATGACTGCTTGCCAACCCCAGAAGGTGAAGGCGGCCAGACCGTCGGAGATCAGGCGAGCCTGGGTGGTGCGCTGAACCACGTAATAGGACGTGGCGAACAGGGCGCAGCCGCCGAAGGCGAAGATCACCGCGTTGGTGTGCAGGGGGCGCAGACGGCCGAAGCTGGTCCATTCCAAGCCTAGGTTGAGTTCAGGCCACACGAGTTGTGCGGCGATGAACACGCCTAGACCCATGCCGATGACTCCCCAAATCACCGTCATAACGGCGAATTGGCGAACCACCTTATAGTTATAAGCAGTCTGACTGATTGCTGTGCTCATGCTGGGTTCCACGGTTAATGGATGTTTTTAGGGGACAAAAAACGGCGGCAAGTATGTAGAAAGCAGGTAGCCATTGCAACGCCGCGAGCCAGCGCGGCCAGGCTTTCATGGGCTTTCGAAGGGGGTTCCAGCAGCAGCCGGAAGCGCCCTGTCACCGAAAAATGTGCCAGCGTAATGTCGCTCGATGAGGGGCCGCCCTAGAGTGATGGCGGCTAGCGACTGCTGAGAAGATTAGCTCAAGCAAAAAAATGCAAAAGCCATCGGTCGGGCAAGTGCGACGCTGCGTCGCACCTGATCTGGAGGGAAAATGGCCGACTGGCCAGGCTGGCGACGAGCACTGTCGCCAGCCTGGGGAGGCGCCGAGCTATTTCTGGCTCAGGCTGAGGACATAGGCGGCCAGCAGGTGCACCTTGTCGTTGCCCAGGTACTGTTCCTGAGCCGGCATCTGGCCGTTGCGGCCATAGCGGATGGTTTGCTGCAGCTGAGTCAGGCTCGAGCCATAGATCCAGCCGGCGGAGTGGGTCAGGTCCGGTGCGCCGAGCATGGGGTTGCCAGTGCCGGTGGTGCCGTGGCAGGCCACGCAGTTGCTGTTGAACAGCTGGGCGCCCTGTTCCAGGTCAACCTGGCTGTCGCTCGGCAGCGACAGGCCGGCCAGGTTGTGGCGCACATGGGCCGCGACCTGCTTGACCCCGTCATCGCCGAGGATCTGACCCCAGGCCGGCATCATGCCGTTGCGACCGTGCAGGATGCTGGTCTTGATGGTTTGGGCTTCGCCGCCCCAGCGCCAGTGCTGGTCGGTCAGGTTGGGGAAGCCCACTGCGCCCTTGGCGTCGGAGCCGTGGCAGATCGAGCAGTAGGTGGCGAACAGGCGACCGCCCATTTTCAACGCCTGCTCGTCCTTGGCCACCTCTTCCAGGGGCATGGCCGCATATTTGGCGAAGATCGGCCCGTAGAGCTCCTCGGCCTTGGCCTCTTCGCGTTGCCACTGGGCAACCTGGGTCCAGCCGTTCTCATAGCCCGGCAGCATGCCTTTCCAGTTGCCCAGGCCCGGATACAGCGCCAAGTAGACAATGGCGAACAGCAGGGTGGCGATGAACAGCATGAACCACCACTTGGGCAGCGGGTTGTCGTACTCCTCGATGCCATCGAAGGAGTGGCCCATGGTGGTGTCGGTTTCGCCCTTGTGCGTCTCGCTCTTGCGGGTGGCGAAGATCAGCCAGAACAAGGCGAGCAGGGTGCCGATGGTCAGCGCCGTGATGTACCAGCTCCAGAAAGTGCTCATGGGGTGTTGCTCCTCGATGCGGCAGTCATGGGTTCGTCGGCAAACGGCAGGTGCGCGGCTTCGGCAAAGGCGCTCCGGCGTTTTGCGCTGTAGGCCCAGAGGCAGACGCTGGTGAAGGCCAGCAGGACCAGGGCGGTGCCTATGCCGCGCAGGGTGCCGATATCAATGATGTCGAAGGCCATGTCCCTACCTCTTGTTCTTGACGGCAGTGCCGAGCACTTGCAGGTAGGCGACCAGCGCATCCATCTCGGACTTGCCCTGGACCGCTTCCTTGGCTCCGGCGATGTCGGCGTCGCTGTAGGGCACGCCGAGGGTGCGCATGGCCTGCAGCTTGGCGGCGGTGTCCTTGCCGTCCAGGCTGCTTTCGGTCAGCCAGGGGTAGGACGGCATCTTCGACTCGGGCACCACGTTGCGCGGGTTGTACAGGTGGGCGCGGTGCCACTCGTCCGAGTAGCGACCGCCGACCCGGGCCAGGTCCGGGCCGGTGCGCTTGGAGCCCCACAGGAAGGGGTGGTCCCAGACGCTCTCGCCGGCTACCGAGTAGTGACCGTAGCGCTCGGTCTCGGCGCGGAACGGGCGGATCATCTGCGAGTGGCAGCCGACGCAGCCCTCGCGGATATAGATGTCACGGCCTTCCAGTTGCAGCGCGGTGTAGGGCTTGAGGCCCTCGACCGGCTCGTTGGTGACGTCCTGGAAGAACAGCGGGACGATCTGGGTCAAGCCGCCGATACTCACGGCCAGCACCATCATCAGCGCCATCAGGCCGATATTCTTCTCGAGTGTTTCGTGTCTCATCAGTGGGCTCCTTCAACCGAAAACTGCGCGGCGGCTTCCAACTCGGCCGGCTTGCTGGCGCGCACCGTCTGCCAGACGTTCCAGGCCATCAGCAGCATGCCGCTGAAGAAGATCGCACCGCCGATGACCCGCACCACGAAGCCGGGGTGGCTGGCTTCCAGGGCTTCGACGAAGGAGTAGGTGAGGGTGCCGTCTTCGTTGACCGCACGCCACATCAGGCCCTGGGCGATGCCGTTGACCCACATCGAGGCGATGTAGAGTACGGTGCCGATGGTGGCCAGCCAGAAGTGGCCATTGATCAGGCCGACGCTGTACATCTCCTTGCGGCCGAATACCTTGGGGATCAGGTGATAGAGCGAGCCGATCGACACCATGGCGACCCAGCCTAGGGCGCCGGCGTGGACGTGACCGATGGTCCAGTCGGTATAGTGGGACAGGGCGTTGACGGTCTTGATCGCCATCATCGGGCCTTCGAAGGTGGACATGCCGTAGAAGGCCAGGGAGACCACCAGAAAGCGCAGGATCGGGTCGGTGCGCAGCTTATGCCAGGCGCCGGAGAGGGTCATCATGCCGTTGATCATGCCGCCCCAGCTGGGGGCCAGCAGCACCAGCGACATCACCATGCCCAGGCTCTGCGCCCAGTCGGGCAGGGCGGTGTAATGCAGGTGGTGCGGGCCGGCCCAGATGTACACGGCGATCAGCGCCCAGAAGTGCACGATCGACAGGCGATAGGAGTACACCGGGCGCTCGGCCTGCTTGGGCACGAAGTAGTACATCATCCCCAGGAAGCCGGCGGTAAGGAAAAAGCCCACGGCGTTGTGGCCGTACCACCACTGCACCATGGCATCGGTGGCGCCGGAATAGATCGAGTAGGACTTGGTCAGGGTCACCGGGATTTCTAGGTTGTTGACCAGGTGCAGCAGGGCCACGGTGAGGATGAAGCCGCCGAAGAACCAGTTGCCGACGTAGATGTGGCTGACCTTGCGCTTGATCACTGTGCCGAAGAACACGATCGCGTAGCTGACCCAGACGACGGTGATCAGGATGTCGATCGGCCATTCCAGCTCGGCGTACTCCTTGCTGGTGGTATAACCCAGTGGCAGGCTGATCGCCGCCAGGAGGATCACCAGTTGCCAGCCCCAGAAGGTGAAGGCGGCGAGCTTGGGCGCGAATAGGGTGGCTTGGGAGGTGCGCTGCACCGCGTAGTAGCTGGTGGCGAACAGCGCGCAGCCGCCGAAGGCGAAGATCACCGCGTTGGTATGCAGGGGACGCAGGCGGCCGAAGCTGGTCCACGGCAGGTCGAAGTTGAGCGCGGGCCAAGCCAGTTGCGCGGCGATCAGCACGCCGAGCCCCATCCCGACTATGCCCCACACCACCGTCATAATGGCGAATTGGCGAACCACCTTGTAGTTGTAGGCGGCACTGGTTGTTGTGTTCATGTCTGGGCTTCCATCCACGGTTATGGGCAGATCAATCGAAGGCGATCGGCCTGGTGCGTCCCGGCGGGCGCGCAGGTCGACGGACTCTTAAAAGCGAGGCAAGCATGAGCAAAGGGCAAAGTGCCGGTATTGACGAGGGTCAATGCTCGCAATGGCAGGCAACGGGGAACTGGTTATGGGATCTGCCCGCTGGCGAGCGCCGGGCAACGCTGATATTGGCCCATGGCGCGGGTGCGCCGATGGACAGCCCATTCATGCAGCAGATGGCGCAAAGCCTTGCGGCGCGGGGCATTGCGGTGCTTCGCTTCGAGTTCGACTACATGGCTGCCAGGCGTCTGGACGGCAAGAAGCGCCCGCCCAATCCGCAGGCCAGGCTGCTCGAACAATGGCGTGAGCGCTATGTTCAGGTGCGCCAACAGGTCGCAGGACCGCTGGCCATCGGCGGAAAGTCCATGGGGGGGCGCATGGCCAGCCTGCTCGCCGATGAACTGGGCGCCGATGCCCTGGTCTGCCTGGGTTATCCGTTCTACGCGGCGGGCAAGCCGGACAAGCCGCGCGTCGCGCACCTGGCCGGGCTGCGCACGCCGACCTTGATCGTGCAGGGCGAACGCGATGCCCTGGGCAACCGCCAGGCGGTGGCCGGCTATCCGCTGTCGGCGTCGATTCGGTTGCATTGGCTGGAGAGCGGCGATCACGACCTCAAGCCGCTGAAGCGTTCGGGCTTCAGTCATGAGCAGCATCTGGCTGCCGCGGCGCAGGCCGTCGCGGGGTTTCTCGGCGGCGACTAGTGGCGGGACGACCGGCCAGGCGCGCTTAGGCTGTTTCGGTCGGCGGACGCAGAATGCAGTAGCTGAGAAAGCGGCTCATGTCCCGGGAAAGGTTGATGAAGAAGATGCTGAACTGTTGGCTGTCCAGTTCCTGCAGCCTGGCCAGTCCCTGGCTGGTGATTTTCAGCACGATGCACTCGCTGGCCGCCTCACCGCTCAGCAACCGCGGGCGCATCGCCAGCATGGCGGGAAATCCGATGCTTTCACCATCGCCACCGATATGGGTGATCTGCCGGCCGGCCTCGCCGTCCTGGTAGATCGTCATGCGCCCCTGGAGAATCACGAAGAAGCAGTCGGCGACTTCACCCTGGCGGTAGAGCGTTTCGCCCGGCGTCAGCCTGAGCAGCTCGCCGGTGGCCAGCACTTGCTCGAGGAAGCTGTCCGACAAGGCGCCGAATGCGGACATCTGCTTGAAGGCCTCGGCAGGAAGGGTAGCGCTGAGTGCAGCCAGGTCGAGCGTTTGCATGCAATGGCACTCCATGGGGAGTGGCTTTCGGGGCGCGGGCGAGCGGCTTCGCCGTCAGGGCTTCTGGGTGCTGGCGATTGCGGGGAAGCCCTGCAGGCAGTATAGGCCCTGGCGATCGAAGGCCGACAGCGCCGGGGCGAAGGAGGGAAGGCGCACCGGTTGGGCCCGGTGCGCCCTTGCCGCGCTTAGCGGTTGAAGCGTTCCACCAGGGCGTACTGGTCCTGGGCGGTGTTGGTCAGCTCGGCGCTCAGACGCACCGTGCCCTGGGCTTCCTGGGAGGTCTGGTCGGCCAGCTGGGCGATATTGGTGATGTTCTGGTTGATCTCGTCGGCCACCGCGCTCTGCTCCTCCGCGGCGGCGGCGATCTGGTTGGCCATGTCGGCGATATTGGCCACCGCGTCGCTGATCCCGGCCAGGGCCTGGTCGGCTTGCTGTACCCGCTCGACGCCGTCGTCGGCCTGCTTGCGACCGATTTCCATGGTCATCACGGCTTCCTCGGCCGTGCGCTGCAGCTTGGCGATCAGCTGATGGATCTGCCCGGTGGATTCGGCGGTGCGCTGCGCCAGCGAGCGCACCTCATCGGCCACCACGGCGAAGCCGCGGCCCATCTCGCCGGCCCGCGCCGCCTCGATCGCGGCGTTGAGCGCGAGCAGGTTGGTCTGGTCGGCGATGCCCTTGATCACATCGACCACGCCGCCGATCTCGTTGCTGTCCTGAGCCAGGCGGGTGACGGTCTCGCCGGTGTCGCCGACCGACTGCGACAGGCGCTGGATCGCTTCACGGGTTTCCGCGGTAATGCTGCGGCCCTGGCTGGTCAGGCGGTTGGCTTCCTGGGTGGCGATGGCCGTACGGGCCACGTTGCTGGCCACTTCGAGGGTGGTGGCGGCCATTTCGTTGATCGCGGTGGCGACCTGTTCGGTTTCCTGGCGCTGGCGATCCAGGCCGGTGGAACTGCTGTGCGCCAGGCTGTCGGCCTGCCGTGCCTGGTTGGTCAAGTGCTCGGCGCTGTCCTGCAAGCGGGTCAGGCAGGTCTTCAGGCGTGCGTCCTGGCTGAGCATGGCCATTTCCAGACGGCCCTGGTCACCGCGACTGTCGGTGTACATCTGGGCGATCAGCGGGTCAGAGGTGGTTTGCTCGGCGAGCGCCAGCAGGCGCTTGATGCCGCGGTTCTGCCAGGCCAGGCCGGCCAGGCCCAGGGGGATCGACAGCGCGGCGGCGGCGGCGAAGCCCCAGCTGGAGTCGAGCCAGGCGCCGATCAGGAAGCCGATCTGGCTGACCAGGATGAACGGCAGCCAGTCCTGCAGCACCGGCAGCCAGCTGTCGCGCTTGGGAATCGGCGATTTGCCGGCATTGATCCGCTGGTACAGGGCCTCGGCGCGACGCACCTGCTCGGCAGTCGGCTTGACCCGCACCGATTCGTAGCCGACCAGCTGGTTGTTTTCCAGCACCGGCGTGGCATAGGCATTGACCCAGTAGAAATCGCCGTTCTTGCAGCGGTTCTTGACGATGCCCATCCACGGCTTGCCCTGCTTGAGGGTGGCCCACATGTGGCCAAACACCGCTGGCGGCACGTCCGGGTGGCGCACCAGGTTGTGCGGCGCGCCCATCAGTTCTTCGCGGCTGTAGCCGCTGATCGCGATGAAGGCGTCGTTGCAGTAGGTGATCTGGCCCTTGAGATCGGTGGTGGAAATCAGGCGTTGCTGGGCCGGAAAGCTGCGTTCACGCTGAGTGATGGGTTGATTATTGCGCATGGGGTCTCGTCCCTAAGGGAGGGGGGATACGATGTCATCGGCCTGGGTGGCCCGAAGTTGAGCGGAAATTTTGTCCGACAGTGTAACGGGATCGCGTGCGACATCCCATTTCTGCGCGCGACAGCAGGCAACAAAAAACGGGTAGGGGACGTGGCCCTTACCCGTCTGGATTGGGCCTCAGCCAGCGATCAGCTGGCGCAGCACATAATGCAGGATGCCGCCGGCCTTGAAGTACTCGACCTCGTTGAGGGTGTCGATGCGGCACAGCAGTTCGGCGCTGTCGTGCGAGCCGTCGGCGCGGACGATCTCCAGCATCAGGCTCATGTGCGGATGCAGTTCGACGCCATCCAGGCCGCAGATGCTCAGGGTTTCCTGACCAGTCAAATCAAGGGTCTTGCGATCGCGGCCGGGTTTGAACTGCAGGGGCAGCACGCCCATGCCGACCAGGTTGGAGCGGTGGATGCGCTCGAAGCTCTCGGCGATCACCGCCTTGATCCCCAGCAGGTTGGTGCCCTTGGCTGCCCAGTCGCGGGACGAACCGGTGCCGTATTCCTTGCCGGCGATCACCAGCAGCGGCGTACCGGCGGCCTGGTAGCGCATGGCCGCCTCATAGATCGACAGCTTTTCGCCGCTGGGCAGGTGCAGGGTGTTGCCGCCTTCCTCGCCGCCGAGCATCTCGTTCCTGATACGGATATTGGCGAAGGTGCCGCGCATCATCACCTCGTGGTTGCCGCGGCGCGAGCCGTAGGAGTTGAAGTCCTTGGGCTCCACGCCTTGCTCGCGCAGGTAGCGCCCGGCCGGGCTGTCGGTCTTGATCGAGCCGGCCGGGGAGATGTGGTCGGTGGTGACCGAGTCGCCGAGCAAGGCAAGGATGCGCGCTTGGTGGATATCGCCGATATGCGGCGGCGCATCGGCGATATTCTCGAAAAACGGCGGGTGCTGGATATAGGTGGAGTCCGCCTGCCAGGCGTAGGTGTCGGCCTCGGGGACCTCGATGGCCCGCCATTGTTCGTCGCCGTCGAACACGGCCGCGTACTCCTTGTCGAACATCGCGGTTTCCACCTGCTTGACCGCTTCGGCGATCTCGCCCTGGGTCGGCCAGATGTCCTTGAGGTAGATGGCCTGGCCATTGTCCTTGCGGTGGCCGATGGGTTCCTTGGCGATGTTCATGCGCACGGTGCCGGCCAGGGCGTAGGCCACCACCAGCGGCGGGGAGGCCAGCCAGTTGGTCTGCACCAGCGGGTGCACGCGGCCTTCGAAGTTGCGATTGCCCGAGAGCACCGAGGCGACGGTCAGCGAGTTGTCCTGGATGGCTAGCTCGATCGGCTCGAGCAGCGGGCCCGAGTTGCCGATGCAGGTGGTGCAGCCATAGCCGACCAGATCGAAACCCAGCTCGTTCAGGTAGGGGGTCAGGCCAGCGGCATCCAGGTATTCGGTCACCACCTTGGAGCCCGGTGCCAGAGAACTCTTGACCCAGGGCCGGCGCTGCAGGCCGTTGATCACGGCCTTCTTGGCCAGCAGACCGGCGGCCATCATCACGCTGGGGTTGGACGTGTTGGTGCAGGAGGTGATGGCGGCGATCACCACCGCGCCGTCCTTGAGCCGGTGGGTCTGGCCCTCGTGGTGATAGTCAGCCTCGCTGACCTGGGCCGAGGCGCCGACCGCAGCGCCGCCACCGCCCTCGCTGAGCAGGCGGTCTTCCTCCTTCGGTGCGGGATGCAGGTGCAGGCCCATGAACTCGTCGAAGCTGCGGCTGACCTCGGCCAGGGGCACCCGGTCCTGCGGGCGCTTGGGCCCGGCCAGGCAGGCCTCGACGCTACCCATGTCCAGCTCCAGACTGTCGCTGAATTGCGGGCTGTGGCCCTGCTCGCGCCACAGGCCCTGGACCTTGCAGTAGGCCTCGACCAGTTGCACGCCCGGTTCCGGGCGACCGGTCAGGCGCAGGTAGTCCAGGGTGACCGCATCGACCGGGAAGAAGCCGCAGGTGGCGCCGTACTCGGGCGCCATGTTGGCGATGGTGGCGCGGTCGGCCAGGGGCAGCTCGGCCAGGCCGTCGCCGTAGAACTCGACGAACTTGCCGACCACCCCCTTGCTGCGCAGCATCTGGGTCACGGTCAGGACCAGATCGGTGGCGGTGATGCCTTCCTTCAGCTTGCCGCTCAGCTTGAACCCGACCACCTCGGGGATCAGCATCGACACCGGTTGGCCGAGCATGGCCGCCTCCGCCTCGATGCCGCCCACGCCCCAGCCGAGCACGCCCAGGCCGTTGATCATGGTGGTGTGCGAGTCGGTGCCGACTAGGGTGTCGGGGAAGGCCAGGGTCTGGCCGTCCTGTTCCTGGGTCCAGACCGTGCGGCCGAGGTATTCCAGGTTGACCTGGTGGCAGATGCCGGTGCCCGGCGGCACCACGCGGAAGTTGTCGAAGGCATGCTGGCCCCAGCGCAGGAAGGCGTAGCGCTCGCCATTGCGCTGCATCTCCATGGCCACGTTCGCCTCGAAGGCGGCCTTGGAGGCGAACTTGTCGACCATCACCGAGTGGTCGATCACCAGGTCGACCGGTGACAGCGGGTTGATCCGCTGTGGATCGCCGCCGGCCTTGGCCATGGCCTCGCGCATGGCGGCCAGGTCGACCACCGCCGGCACGCCGGTGAAGTCCTGCATCAGCACCCGCGCCGGACGATACTGGATCTCGCGCTCGGAGCTGCGGTTCTTCAGCCAGTCGCTCATGGCCTGCAGGTCGGCGCCCGTGACCGTGCTGCCGTCCTCCCAGCGCAGCAGATTCTCCAGCAGCACCTTGAGCGATATGGGCAAGCGGTCGATGTTGCCAAGGCGCTTCGCAGCGTCCGGCAGACTGAAATAATGGTAGGTCTGGTCGCCGACCTTGAGCTCTCGGCGGCAGTTGAGACTATCTAGGGAAGGCATCGCGCATCTCCTCGCTGTAGGTGCTGTCAGGCCAGGTATCTACTCAAGCCTAGTAGGCTGGCGGCTGCATGGGGCGGTGGCCGGCAGTTTGCCGCCGCAGCCGTGGTGCGCTCGCCGCGCGATGCCGGAGCCAGCCCTGGGCGCAGCTGCAGCGGCCGATGACGCCCCTGCAACGATCGACTCGGCTATCATGCGCGCCTTGAGGAGAGTCCCGATGAATACTTTGCTACTGCACTGCCGCCCCGGTTTCGAGAACGAGGTGTGTGCGGAGATCGCCGAGCACGCCGCGCGGCTGGACGTGGCGGGCTACGCCAAGGCCAAGCCGGCTACGGCCTGCGCCGAATTTATCTGCAGCCAGGCCGATGGCGCGGAGCGTCTGATGCGTGGCCTGCGCTTCGATCAGCTGATTTTCCCTCGGCAGTGGGCGCGCGGCCGGTTCGTCGCACTGCCGGAAACCGACCGGATCAGCGTGCTGCTGGAGCACCTGGCCGACTTCCCTACGTGCGGCAGCCTGTGGCTGGAAGTACTGGATACCAACGACGGCAAGGAACTGTCGAACTTCTGCAAGAAGTTCGAGGCGCCGCTGCGCAAGGCGTTGGGCAAGGCCGGCAAGCTGGTGGACGATGCAAAAAAACCGCGCCTGCTGCTGACCTTCAGGAGCGGGCGCGAGGTGTTCGTCGGCCTGGCCGAGGCGAACAATTCGGCGCAGTGGCCCATGGGCATTCCGCGCCTGAAGTTCCCTCGCGAGGCGCCAAGCCGTTCGACCCTCAAGCTGGAGGAGGCTTGGCACACCTTCATCCCGCGCGAGCAGTGGGAGGAGCGTCTGTCGGACGAGATGACCGGGGTCGACCTCGGCGCCGCGCCGGGTGGCTGGACCTACCAGCTGGTGCGCCGGGGCATGCTGGTGACCGCCATCGACAACGGGCCCATGGCCGAGAGCCTGATGGACACCGGCCTGGTCCAGCACCTGATGGTCGACGGCTTCACCTGGAAGCCCAAGCAGCCGGTGGACTGGATGGTCTGCGACATCGTCGAGAAGCCCGCGCGCACGGCGGCCATGCTGGAAACCTGGATCGGCGAGGGCCACTGTCGTGAGGCGGTGGTCAACCTCAAGCTGCCGATGAAGCAGCGCTACGCCGAGGTACGACGCCTGCTGCAGCGCCTCGAGGACGCCTTCGCGGCGCGCAAGATCCGGGTGTCGATCGCCTGCAAGCAGCTCTACCACGATCGCGAGGAAGTGACCTGCCACCTGCGCCGGCTGGGCAAGTAGCCGGCCGCGGGGCTCAGGTCGTATCGGCGCCGCGCGCAGGCTGACGCCTGACCCAGTAGCTCTGCTTGTGCCCGCGCGCCTCGAACTCGCGGGCCAGGGCATCGGCGGCGGCCCGGCTGAGGCCCGAGCGGACGACGAACTCGTTGCCGTTGTCGTCCAGGCGAACCAGGCACCACTGATCCTCCCGGGAGGGGATTGGCATGCTCGGGACCTCCACGCGGCGGACACAGCCGCTGACGTTTGTCGATTGACTCTGATCAGTGTGCCGCGGCCTGCGCGCGCATCCTGGCCGGTCCGACGGACTGCCGCTTGGTTGAAGGTGACCTCGGGGTCAGCTTTGCGCGACAATGGCCTTCTGTTTCTGGAGCCAGCCGATGCCTTTGTCCCCCGACACCCTTCACGATGACCTTCTCGACGCCAGCGGGCTCAACTGCCCCGAGCCGGTGATGATGCTGCACAACAAGGTGCGCGACCTGCCGCCCGGCGGCCTGCTCAAGGTGATCGCCACCGATCCCTCGACCCGCCGCGACATTCCCAAGTTCTGCGTGTTCCTCGGCCATGAGCTGCTGGAGCAGGCCGAAGATGCCGGCACCTACCTCTACTGGATTCGCAAGAAGGCCGACTGATGGGCTGGTATTTCGCCTACGGCTCGAACATGAACCCGGCGCGCATGCAGGCGCGCGGCTTGATTGTCCACGAGGCCATGTCCGGCCATCTGCCGGGCTTTGCCCTGTGCTTCAACAAGCGTGCAATGGACCGTCCCGGCTGTGCCTACGCGAATATTCGCCACCATCGCGATGGGGTGGTCGAGGGCGTGCTCTATCGCCTGGCGGCGCTGGAGGAGATCGGCAAGCTCGACCCGTTCGAGGGCACGCCGATCTATTACAGCCGCGAGCGGCTGCCGATCATTACCGCCAATGGCGTGCAGCCGGCCTGGGTGTATATCGCCAACCCGGCCTTTCGCCAGGAAGGGCTGCTGCCGGCCAGCGATTACCTGGATCACCTGCTGGCCGGGCGTGAATTCCTTTCCGAAGCCTACTGGTCGCGGCTGGCGGCCTGGCCGTCCCAACCGGCCTGACCGGGCGCCAGGCCGCAACTGCGCAAGGTCTCTTGCCAGGCGCGTACATGCCTGGCCGTCGCCGCCTGGAAATCGGCCCACAGCGAGTCGTCGGCGCCGGCCAGTTCGAGCAGGTAGCGGCGGGTCGCCGGCGGGACCTGCTCCAGCTCGCTCAGGCGACGCAGGCTGGCGCTCCAGCGTTGTCCACGCTGGTCCACCAGCGCCAGATAGGGCTGCAGGACACCGGCGTAGTACTTGACGAAGATGTTCTGCAGGATGCGCCCGCGCGGCGTCGCCCGGCCCAGTGGACAGACGGGGCGCAGCCGCTGGCGGCTCTCCAACAGCTCGCTGGCCCGATTCAGGGTAGCGCCGAGACTGACCAGGCTGGTGATCAGCTGGCCACCCTGGGCGCTGCTGTGCAGGGCGAAGAACAGCGGGTCGAGCGCCGGTGTCGAGGGCGGCAAGGTCTCGGGCAAGGCACTGCCCAGGGCGGCCAGCTGCGCCAGGGCATCCAGCGTGGGGTCGTCCGCCGCGGTCTCGTCCGCCGCGCCGACGGGCAACGCCTGGTCGGCGAAGCGCAGGTAGTGTTCGACCTCCGGGCTGCCGTTGAGGGCATTCCAGAACACCGCCGGCAGCTGGGCACGCTTCTGCGCCGCCAGCTCCTCGAGCAGGGCGGGCAATTTATGGTCGTCGCTGCCGCGCAGGGCCGAGCGGCAGTCGTCCAGGGCGCGCAGCAGGTCGCCTTCATAGGCCAGACGGCTGCTGGGCTGCAGCTGTTTGCCGAGGCTGCTGTTGCGCAGGCTGATCTGCTGCTGCAGGCGCGGGCAGCGACGCACGTCGAGCAGCAGGTCGAGCAGGCCGATGCGCAGCTGGGCAATCTCGATCAGCCGATCGCGCCGTGCCGGCATGCGGTAGCGCGGCAGTTGCGCCGGGTCGAAGGGGGCGACCCCGGCACCTTCGACGCCGTTGTTCAGGCGCCGCAGGTAATCGGCCTGCAGGGCCAGGCCGTCGTCGGCCGGCTGGCAGGCCATCAGGGAGAGCAGGATCAGCAGGGCAGGCAGTCTGAGCGTCATCTGGCCAGCTTAGCCGCGCGGATGCGCCGCCGCGCGCTGGCGGCCAGACGGATCGCCAGCATCACCGCCGCGCAACTCAGGCCCACCACCAGACCCTGCCACAGGCCGCGCGGGCCGCTGGGCTCGCCAAACCAGCCGGTCAGGCCGAGGCTGTAGCCGACCGGCAGGCCGATGCCCCAGTAGGCGAACAGGGTCAGCAGCATGGTCACCCGGGTGTCCTGATAGCCGCGCAGGGCGCCGGCGGCGGTGACCTGGACCGCATCGGAGAGCTGGAACAGCGCGGCATACACGATCAGGGTCGCGGCCAGGGCGATCACCGCCGGGTCCGGGCTGTAGATCTGCACGATCTGCTCGCGCAGCAGCAGGATCAGGCTGGCCGACAGGCAGGCATAGGCCAGCGCGCTGGCCATGCCGACCCCGGCGGCGAAGCGCGCCTGGCGCGGCTCGCCGCGGCCCAGGGCCTGGCCGACCCGCACCGTGACCGCCATGCCCAGCGAGTAGGGGATCATGAACACCAGCGAGCTGAAGTTCAGGGCGATCTGGTGTCCGGCCACCACGGTGGCGCCGAGGCCGCCGATCAGCAGGGCGATCACCGCGAAGATGCTCGACTCGGCGAATACCGCGATGCCGATCGGCAGGCCGATCGACAGCAGGCGCCGGATGACCGGCCACTGCGGGCGGTCGAAGCGCTGGAACAGCTGGCTCGCCCGGTAGTAGGGCGCCCAGCGGACCCAGCCGAGCATGCCCAGCAGCATGAAGCTCATCACCAGGGCGGTGGCCCAGCCGCAGCCGACCCCGCCCATGGCCGGCAGGCCGAGCTTGCCGTAGATGAAGATGTAGTTCAGCGGAATGTTCAGCAGCAGCCCGCACAGGCCCAGGACCATGCTCGGGCGGGTGTGGCCCAGGCCGTCGCTGAAGCAGCGCAGCACGTGGTACAGGGCCACCGCCGGAAAGCCGCAGGCGACCGCGCGCAGATAGCCCATGGCCGGGGTGATCAGGTCGGGTTCGACGTCCATCAGGCGCAGCACCGCCTCGGCGTTCCACAGCAGCACGGCGGCGCTGCCACCCACGCTCAGCGCCAGCCACAGGGCCTGGCGCACCAGCGGACCGATGCTGGCCGGCTCGCCGGCACCGAAGCGCTGGGCCACCTTGGGCGTGGTGGCCAGGAGGATGCCGGTCATCAGCAGGAATACCGGCACCCAGATCGAGTTGCCCAGGGCCACCGCGGCCAGGTCGCGCGGGCCGACCCGGCCAGACATCAGGGTGTCGACGAAGCCCATGGCGGTGTGCGACAGCTGGGCGATGATGATCGGCGTGGCCAGCAGCAGCAGGCCGCGCAGTTCGCGGCGCCCGCGCTGCAGACGCGATTCGGCGGGTTGAGAGGTCATCCACTGGCGCTCTGGGAAAACCGCGTAGTCTACGCCCTGACACAACGGTCAGGAAACCGGCAAGCGGGGGGCTTGTGCCGGTTGCCCGCGGGGGCGACGTTGACGGCGGGCTGCCTTAGAATGGCGGCCTGACTTGCGGAGCCCTGCCATGCGAATTGTTGCCGACGAAAACATTCCCCTACTCGACGAGTTTTTCGCCGATTTCGGCGAGATTCGCCGCCTGCCCGGACGGGCCATCGACCGCGCGGCGCTGGGCGATGCCGAGCTACTGCTGGTGCGCTCGGTGACCCGGGTCGACCGGGCCCTGCTCGAGGGCAGCGCGGTGCGCTTCGTCGGCACCTGCACCATCGGCACCGATCACCTGGACCTCGACTATTTCCAGCAGGCTGGTATCGGCTGGGCCAGCGCACCCGGCTGCAATGCCCGCGGGGTGGTCGACTATGTGCTCGGCAGCCTGCTGGTGCTGGCCGAGCAGCAGGGCGTCGAGTTGGCGCAGCGGAGCTACGGCGTGGTCGGCGCCGGCCAGGTCGGCGCACGCCTGGTCGAGGTGCTGCGCGGCCTGGGCTGGCGGGTGCTGGTCTGCGACCCGCCGCGCCAGGCGGCCGAGGGCGGGGATTTCGTCAGCCTCGAGCAGGTGATCGCCGAGTGCGACGTGCTCAGCCTGCATACGCCGCTGACGCGCGAGGGCGCACATCCAACCCATCACCTGTTCGATGAGGCGCGTCTGGCCGCGCTCAGGCCCGGGGCCTGGCTGATCAACGCCAGTCGTGGCGCGGTGGTGGACAATGCGGCCCTGCGCGCGCTGCTTGGCCGGCGCGACGACCTGCAGGTGGTGCTGGATGTCTGGGAGGGCGAGCCGCAGGTGGATCTCGAGTTGGCCGGTCTGTGTCGCATCGCCACCCCGCATATCGCCGGCTACAGCCTGGACGGCAAGCTGCGCGGTACCGCGCAGATCTACCAGGCCGCCTGCCGTTATCTGGGGCGCGAGCAGACCCAGCACCTGGACGAGCTGATGCCGGCGCCCTGGCTGCCGGCGCTGAGCCTGGATGCCGCTGCCGCTGCCGCGCCGGCCTGGGCGCTGGCCACCGTCTGTCGTGCGGTGTACGACCCCCGGCGTGACGACGCCGACTTTCGCCGGAGCCTGAGCGGCGATGCGCCGCTGCGGCGCGCGGCCTTCGATGCGTTGCGCAAGCATTACCCGATGCGCCGCGAGATCGACGGTCTGCGCGTCAGTCTGCACGGCGAAGCGCCGCAGTTGGCGCAGCTGGTCAAGGCGCTGGGCGCAACGCTCTGCTGAGCCCGGGCTGTTCGCGGGCAGCAAGAAAAAGCCCAGGCATGGCCTGGGCTCGATGTGCGGTGGCTAGCTCAGTCGTGCTGTTCGGGCGGCGGCGCCAGGGAGTCCTTCTCCAGTTCGCTGCAGGCTTTCTGGACCATTTCCTCGGTAATGGCTATTTCATGGCCCTCGCCATCGATGATCGCACCGCCTACTGGCTGTTGCGGGTCGACGGGGTGCTCGGCGGTTTGCTTGGGCAGGCTCATGCTGGTCTCCTGAATCGAGGCGGATGCGCGCAGTCTAAAAGCGCCAGGTGAACGCGCGGTGACAATTGGGTTACCGGCGTCGGCCATCCGCCATACCATTGGATTCGCCAGTGACTCCACCTTCACTGTGCCAAAAAACACCAGGCGCTGGAAGCCGACCGACAGGTGGCCTGGGCGCAAACGAGGTACGCATGAGTAAGTTTCATCTGGGCTTGATCATCAACCCGCTCGCCGGGCTGGGCGGCCCGGCCGGGCTCAAGGGCAGCGACGGCATTGCCGAACAGGCGCTCGCCCTGGGCGTGCAGCCAAAGGCGGCGCAGCGCACCCGTATCGCCCTGGAGCAGTTGCTGGCGGTGCGCGAGCGCCTGGAGTTCCTGACCTTGCCCGGCGTCATGGGCGCCGAGCTGCTGGCCGAGATGGGCTTTGCCCACCGCACCCTGGGCGAGTTGGGCGCGGGGCCGAGCAGCGCCGCCGATACCCGCCGGGCAGTCGAGTTGCTGCAGGACGCCGGGGTCGCCCTGATCCTCTTCGCCGGCGGCGACGGCACCGCTCGGGACGTCTGCGCGGCGGTGCGCGAGGGCCAGCCGGTGCTGGGCATTCCGGCCGGGGTGAAGATCCAGTCCGGGGTCTACGCGATCAGTCCAAGGGCGGCGGGCGAGCTGACCCGGCGCCTGGTCGAAGGCGGCCTGGTGCGCCTGGCCAGCGGCGAGGTGCGCGACCTGGACGAGGCCGCTCTGCGCGAGGGCCGGGTCGCCGCGCGCTGGTACGGCGAGCTGTGCGTGCCGGAGGAGGGCGGCTACCTGCAGCAGGTCAAGCAGGGCGGCATGGAGTCCGAGGAACTGGTGCTCAGCGACCTGGCCGCCTGGCTGGAGGACAGCTGGGAGGCCGATGTGCGCTACATCTTCGGTCCGGGTTCGACCCTGCACGGCCTGGCGCAGAACCTCGGGCTGGAGACCACCCTGCTCGGCGTCGACGTGATCGAGAACGGCCGGGTGATCGCCCGCGATGTCCACGAGGCGCAGCTGTTCGAGCTGGTGCGCGAGCACCCGGCGCGCCTGCTGGTCACCGCCATCGGCGGCCAGGGTCATATCCTCGGCCGCGGCAACCAGCAGATCAGCCCGCGGGTGCTGCGGGCGGTGGGCCTGGATCAATTGCGGGTGGTGGCGACCAAGCGCAAGCTCGGCACCCTGCAGGGCCGGCCGCTGCTGGTCGACACGGGCGAGGTGCAGCTGGACGACGCCTTCCCCGATGCGGTGCGGGTCTGGGCCGGCTACCGGGAGGAGCTGCTGTATCCGCTGAGTCGCTAAGCGGCGGCTGTTGCTGGCAGACTAGGCGTATTGCCATGGCCCAGGGAGTGTGCCGGAATGACCCATGACAAGCAGCCACCCTATCTGCGGCCCGGTGAGCGGCTGGTGCTGTTCGACGGGCACTGCAAGCTGTGCAATGGCTGGGCCAGGTTCCTGATTCGCCACGATCGCCGGCGGCGGCTGCGCCTGGCCTCGGTGCAGTCGCCCGAGGGCCAGGCGATTCTCGCCTGGGGCGGGTTGCCCCTCGAGCGTTTCGATACCCTGGCCTATGTCGAGGATGGCCGGCTGCTGGTCCGTTCCACGGCGGTGCTGCGCGTCCTCGCCCAGCTGCCGTGGCCCTGGCGGGCGTTCGCCTGGTTGCGCCTGTGCCCCCGGCCTTTGCGCGACTGGTGCTACGACCGCATCGCGCTGAGTCGCTATCGGCTGTTCGGCCGTTACCCCAGTTGCCTGCTGCCGAATCCCGACCATGACGAGCGCTTCCTGCATGGCTGAGCAAAGATTACGGCGCATCGCCCAGGTGGCGCGCTACGCCCTGGCGCTGGTGTTCCTCTGGCACGGCCTGGTGCCGAAGCTGCTCTGGCCCAGCCCCGACGAGCTGGCGATGATCATGGCCCACGAGCCGGCGGCGCAGGTGCTCGTGGCCCCCGCGACGCTGGCGCGGTTCGCCGGCTGGGCCGAGGTGACCCTGGCCCTGCTGCTGGTGACCCGCCCGTGGCGCTGGCCGTTGTTGCTGGCCGGGCTGGCATTGCTCCTGTTGCTGGTTGATGTGGCGCTGTTCAGTCCCCATCTACTGATTCAGGCGTTCAACCCGGTCTCGACCAACCTGGCCGCCTTGGCACTGTGTCTGGTGGCCTGGCTGGCCGAAGCGCCGTCGTCCGCTCCTGTCCAACCCCAATAAGGCGGGTTTACGCCGCTTTGCGAGTACCCATGATCGCGATCCTGTCCGCCCGCCAACGCAATGCCCTGCGCATGGCCGCCCGTTTCGTCGCGCCCTATCGCTGGCGGGTCGTCGGCGCGCTGCTGGCGCTGCTGTTCACCGCCGGCATCACCCTGTCGATGGGCCAGGGCATCAAGTTGCTGGTCGACCAGGGCCTGGCGACCCAGTCGGCCACGGCGCTGCGCCAGTCGATCGGCCTGTTCTTCGTCCTGGTGCTGGCCCTGGCGCTGGGCACCTACACCCGCTTCTACCTGGTGTCGTGGATCGGCGAACGCTTCGTCGCCGATATCCGCAGGCGCGTGTTCAACCACCTGATCGGGCTGCACCCGGGCTTCTACGAGAGCAATCGCAGTTCGGAGATCCAGTCGCGCCTGACCGCCGACACCACCCTGCTGCAGTCGGTGATCGGCTCGTCGCTGTCGATGGCGCTGCGCAACCTGATCATGCTGGTCGGGGGCGTGGTGCTGCTGGTGGTGACCAATCCCAAGCTCAGCGGCATCGTGCTGCTGGCCTTGCCGCTGGTGGTGGCGCCGATCCTGATCTTCGGCCGGCGGGTGCGCCAGCTGTCGCGCCTGTCGCAGGACCGGGTGGCGGATGTCGGCAGCTACGTCGGCGAGGTGCTCGGGCAGATCAAGACGGTGCAGGCCTACAACCACCAGGACGAGGACAAGCGCCGCTTCGGCCTGTCCGCCGAGGCGGCGTTCGACACCGCGCGCAAGCGCATCGCCCAGCGCGCCTGGCTGATCACCGTGGTCATAGTGCTGGTGCTCGGTGCGGTCGGGGTGATGCTCTGGGTCGGCGGCATGGACGTGATCGCCGGGCGCATTTCCGGCGGCGAACTGGCCGCCTTCGTGTTCTACAGCCTGATCGTCGGTGGCTCCTTCGGCACCCTCAGCGAGGTGATCGGCGAGTTGCAGCGCGCCGCCGGTGCCGCCGAGCGCATCGCCGAGCTGCTGCAGGCGCGCAACGAGATAGTCGCGCCGAGTACCGGTCTGCTCCCGCTAACGCAGCCGGTGGAGGGGCGCATCGAGCTGCAGCAGCTGCGCTTCGCCTATCCCTCGCGGCCGGACAGCTATGCCATCGATGGCATTGACTTGGCTATCGAACCGGGCGAAACCCTGGCCCTGGTCGGGCCCTCGGGGGCGGGCAAGTCGACCCTGTTCGATTTGCTGCTGCGCTTCTTCGACCCCCAGGGCGGGCGCATTCTGATCGACGGCCAGCCGATCGAGCGGCTCGATCCCCGTGCGCTGCGCCGCTGCTTTGCCCTGGTGTCGCAGAACCCGGCCCTGTTCTTCGGCACGGTCGAGGACAACATCCGCTACGGCAAGACCGACGCCAGCCATGCCGAGGTCGAGGCGGCCGCTCGCGTCGCCCATGCCCACGAGTTCATCATGAAGTTGCCGGACGGCTACCAGACCCACCTCGGCGACGCCGGCCTGGGCCTGTCCGGCGGCCAGCGCCAGCGCCTGGCCATCGCCCGCGCACTGCTGGTGGACGCGCCCATCCTGCTGCTCGACGAGGCCACCAGCGCCCTGGATGCCGAGAGCGAGCACCTGATCCAGCAGGCCCTGCCGCGCCTGATGGCGGGACGTACCACCCTGGTGATCGCCCACCGCCTGGCCACGGTGAAGAGCGCCGATCGCATCGCGGTGATCGAACAGGGTCGGCTGGCAGCCATCGGCCGGCATGCCGAGCTGGTGGCCAGCAGCCCGCTGTATGCGCGCCTGGCCGAACTGCAGTTCGACAGCGCCAAGGCCAAGTCCGCCTGAACTCAGAGCAGCTTGCCCTGCGGCCTGATGGTGGCGGCGGCGCCGGCCGAGGCGAGAATGATCGCGCCGATGGCCAACCACTGGTTGAGGGCCAGTTGCTCGCCGAGGAACAGCAGGCCGGAGAGGGCGGCGATGGCCGGCTCCATGCTCATCAGGGTACTGAAGGTGCGTGCCGGCAGGCGGGTCAGGGCGATCATCTCCAGGCTGTAGGGCAGGGCCGAGGACATCAGCGCGACGGCCAATGCCACCGGCAGCAGCTCGGCGGCGAACAGGCCGCCGGCGGTCTGCCAGACACCGATTGGGAACACCAGCAGGGCCGCCACCAGGGTGCCCAGGGCTGCGGTGTAGGAACCGTGCTGGGCGCCGGCCTTCTGCCCGAAGATGATATAGAGCGCCCAGCAGACCCCGGCGCCGAGGGCCAGGCCCATGCCTTGCGGGTCCAGGCGGGTGTCGGCGGCCTGGTCCGGCAACAGCAGCCAGATACCGAATACCGCCAGGACTACCCAGAGGAAGTCCAGGGCGCGGCGCGAGGAGAGCAGCGCCAGGGCCAGCGGGCCGGTGAATTCCAGGGCCACGGCGACGCCCAGTGGAATGGTCTTCAGCGACATGTAGAACAGCAGGTTCATGCTGCCCAGGGCCAGGCCGTAAGCCAGCAGCGAGCGGCACGATTGCAGGGTCAGGCGCGCCCGCCAGGGTCGCATGACCAGCGACAGGATCACGGCTGCCAGCCCCAGGCGCAGGGCGGTGGTGCCTTCGGCGCCGATCAGCGGAAACAGGCTCTTGGCCAGCGAGGCACCGCTCTGGATGGAGACCATGGCCACCACGAGCAGGGCGATGGGCAATAGAACCGAGGCGGCAGGGCTTGAGCGGGGCATGCGGGTGTCCGGCGGGGCTGGATGTAAATAAGGGGTTGCACGATACAGGGCATTGCGACTTGCTGCTCGTCCGGTTTTTCTCCCGGCCGGGTGCCAGGTGCTGGATTGCGCCTGCTATTGTCCTTAGGGCCGTGGTGGCGAGGCGGCTGCTGCGAGCTCCGCCGCCTCGCCACCCTGGTCCGATGCTCTGGTGCTCAACAGGAGGTGTGCGATGAAACTATCACTGCTGGCCTTGACCTTGTGCGCCCTCGGCGGCGCCGCTCAGGCGGCGATGGTGGACCGGCCGGTTATCTACGAGATAGACGGCGAGCCGTTCGAGGGGCGCCTGGTGTACGACGATGGCGTCAGTGCGCCCCGGCCGGGCTTGCTGATGGTGCCGGACTGGATGGGCGTGACCGAGAATGCAACCGCCCAGGCGCGACTGGTCGCGGCGGACAAGTACGTGATCTTGGTGGCGGATATGTATGGCCAGTCGATCAGGCCGAGCAACGCCCAGGAGGCCGGCGCGGCGGCCGGTGCGGTGCGCGCCGACCGGGCCCTGATGCGCAAGCGGGCGCAGGCGGCCGTCGCGGTGCTCCAGGCGCAAGCGTCGCAGGTGGCGCTCGATGCCAGCCAGCTGGGCGCCATCGGCTTCTGCTTCGGCGGCGGCGCCATCCTCGAACTGGCTCGTTCCGGCGCGGCGCTCAAGGGATTTGTGTCCTTCCACGGCAACCTGGATACGCCCGACCCAACCGATGCGCAGAACATCAAGGCGCCGGTGCTGGTGCTGCATGGGGCGAATGATCCGTCCGTTCCCCCGGCCCAGGTCGATGCCTTCGTCGATGAGATGAAGGCGGCCAAGACCGACTGGCAACTGGTCAGCTATGGCGGTGCGGTGCATTCGTTCACCAATCCACAGGCCAACGTGCCGGGGCGCAATCAGTACCACCCGCTGGTGGCGGCGCGGGCCTATCGGGCGATGAACGACCTGTTCGACGAGGTCTTCGCCGTACCTTAGCGCGGCAGTTCGAGGCGTGTCGTTTCCCCCGGCACCTCGGGCCAGTCGTGGCTGCGCCAGCGGGCCCGGGCCTGCTCGATCAGTGCCGGGTCGCTGGCGACGAAATTCCAGTTGATTCGCCGCGGCCCCAGGGATGTGCCGCCGATCAGTACCAGGTGGCTTTCGCCGCAGGCGCTGAGGGTGAAGCTTTCGCCTTCGGGCAAGACCAGCAGCGTGTGCGGCGCCAGCGCTTGGTCATCCAGCAGGGCCTCACCGTCGATCAGATAGAGCGCCCGCTCGGGGTGCTCGGCGGCAATGGCCAGGCTGGCGCCGGCCGCTAGCCTGAGATCGGCGTAGAGGGTGGGCGAGCGCACTGGTACCGGCGACTGCAGGCAGAAGCCCTGGCCGGCGATCAGGCGGATCTGCACGCCCATGCTGTCGCGGTAGGGCAGGCAGTCGGCGATGTAGTGGCTGTAACTCGGCTGCGCCCGTTCGTCGGCCTTGGGCAGGGCCAGCCATACCTGCAGCCCGTGCAGGCGCGAGCCGCTGGCGCGCAGCGGCGGCGGGGTGCGCTCGACGTGCGCCACGCCACAGCCTGCGGTCATCCAGCTGACGTCGCCGGGCAGCACCAGTTGATCGCTGCCGAGGCTGTCCTTGTGCTGCACCTGGCCCTCGAACAGGTAGGTGAGGGTGGACAGGCCGATATGTGGATGCTGGTTGATGTTCATCCCGCCGCCGGGCGGGTAGTCCCTCTCGAGCATATGGTCGAAGAAGACGAAGGGCCCCACGCTGCGACACTGGGCTGCGGGGAGCAGGCGCAGGACCGGCTGCCCGGCGATGTCTTCCCGGCGCGGGCGAATCAGCAGCGGCTCGCTCATGAGCGGACCTCGGACCATGCCCCGTGCAGCGCCGCCGAGTGGCGAATGCGGTTCATGCGGACTCCAAATCGCTTGGCTCACTGCCAGCCTAGTCTACCGTGGGTGCCGCCGGCCAGCCCCAGGCATGGCCGGCGGCGCAGCCGCGGAGCTGTCATGTGCCTGTCATGGCGATGTCATAGGCTCGCGCCACCCACACAAGGAGCGCGACATGCAATACACCCCTTTCAGTGCAGTGGCGGCACTCATGCTGATGGCCGGGCTGGTCCAGGCCGAGGTTCGCGTCGAGGGACCGGTCGAGTACGGCATCTTCGCCAGCGAGTATCAGGACTACCAGCCGGGCGAGCGCGTCCTGACCCGCAGCAACCAGGAAATCCAGCAAACCGAGGTGATTCCGGCCAGGCTCGGTACCAAGTTCGGCCTGCGCTTCCAATTGCGCGGCAAGACCGCCAGCGACTCGCCCTTGACCCTGTTGTACCTCACCCCGGGCGTCACGACTCCTGACGGTGAGCGCCACGACAAGTTCGTGGTGGTACAGAAGCTCGTTCCCGGCGCGGCACAGGACCTGATGGCGTTCGAGTTCAGCGAGCCTTACGAGGTCGTGCCGGGTGAGTGGCACCTGATGGTGTTCCAGGACGATCGCAAGCTGGCCGAGCAACGCTTTCAGGTCCGTTGAGCGGCGCCGTTCAGGCCAGGCTGCTGTGCAGGCGGGTGCCGTGGGTCAGGTTGTCGGCCAATGGGCAACGCCGTTCGATCTCCTCGAGAAAGGCCTGCTTGGCCTCGCGACTGAGGTCGGCGTCGATCTCCACCTTGAGGCGCAGGTCCTGAAACCCGGGGCGCACGTCAGTGCGTCTACCCAGCAGACCGTCGGGGTCGTAGTCGGCTTCGATCTCGAAGCGCATGCCGCGCAGGTCGATCTTCTGCTGGTGGGCGATAAACCGGCCCAGGGTACCGAAGCAGCCGGCCACCGCCGCCATCACCACGTCCAGTGGCGTGGGGCCTAGGCCCTGGCCCCCTGCGCGGCTGGGTTGATCCATGACCAGGCGGTGCTCGCCGCACTGCACCTCGATGCTCATGCCGGCATTCATCTGGCCCTGGGCGCTGATGGTCTTCAAGCTCATGCCATATACCTCGTGTTTCGCATGTTCGCTCGCCAGGCGGGGGCTTTGGCTCGTCATCAGCATAGGGTGCTGCGCCGCTCGGGCATTGATCCTGGTCAACCGGTCCGGCGACAGGCACGTCCGGCGCCGCCCCACGGGTGCTCTGACTATGCTGTAAACAATGCGCTGTCGACGAGGTGGAGGGCATGGAGCAGGGCGCGCGGATCCTGGTGGTCGACGACGACGAAGCTGTGCGTCAGCTGCTGGAAGACTACCTTGGCGAGCACGGCTATCGGGTTCAGGGGTGCAGCGATAGCACGGGGTTGCGCCAGTACCTGCAGGCCGGTGTTCCCGAGCTGGTCCTGCTGGATGTTGGCCTGCCCGGTGAGGATGGCTTGAGCCTGGCGCGTTTTCTGCGCGAACACCATGACCTGCCGGTGATCATGATTTCCGGAGCCGGCAGTTCGGTCGATCGCACCATCGGCCTGGAGGTGGGGGCCGATGATTACCTGGCCAAGCCCTTCGATCCACGCGAGCTGCTGGCGCGAGTCAAGAGCGTGCTGCGGCGCTATCGACGCACCCCGTGCGGCGAGGCTGAAGCTGTCGTCGCAGGCATTGCGCTGGGGCGCTACCGTCTCGACCTGCAGCGCCGCCAGCTCTGTGACGAGCAGGGGCGGGAAGTGGAGCTGACGGCCATGGAGTTCGACCTGTTGCAGGCGTTTGCGCAACGCCCCAATCGTCCCCTTTCCCGCGACCAGTTGCTCAACCTCACCCAGAACCGCGACTGGAGCCCTTACGACCGCTCGATCGATATCCGCATCGCCCGCCTGCGGCGCAAGCTGGAAGAGGACCCGGAGAAACCGCAGATCATTCGCACCGTGCGCGGCGTCGGCTACATGCTGGTGCCCTGAGCCTGCCTTGTTTCAATTGTTTCAGTCTGGTTGCCGCGGGGCTGAGCGGCGCCGGGGCTCCCTATACTCAGGACAACGCGGTGGTGGGGAGAAACAGCATGACTCAGCCGACGCCGGCACTGGTCACCAGTGCCCTGGATCATCCGCTGCGGCAGATCGTCGACAACAGCAGTGCGGTGATCTACATCAAGGACCTCCAAGGCCGCTATTGCCTGGTCAATCCAGCTTTCGAGCGGTTCTTCAAGCTGCACGCCGAAGAGGTGCTGGGGCGCAGCGATCACGAGTTGTTCGGCAGCGCCGTGGCGGATCGCCTGCGTGCCAACGACCTGAGTGTGATCAGCCTGCGCCACCCGGTGGAATTCGAGGAGCAGTTGCAGTTGCAGGATCGCTCCTGGACCTATCTGTCGAGCAAGCTCCCGCTGTTCGACGAGAACGGCCAGGTCATCGCCGTGTGCGGCATCTCTACCGATATCAGTGAGCGCAAGCGGGTCGAGGAGGCGCTGCGGCATGTCGCCCTGGGGGTGGCCGCCGCGAGCAGCGAAGAGGTGTTCGAGGCTCTGGTGCGCTACCTGGCGCGCTCGCTGCACGCCGACTTTGCGTTCGTCAGTCGCATGAGTGATCCGAGCAGCCGGCAGCTGAGTACCCTGGCGCTCTACTACGCCGGCAAGCTGCGCGCCAATGTCAGCTACCCGATCGTCGGCACGCCCTGCCAGGAGGTCTTCGGCAAGGCCTTTCACCTGGTCGAGTCAGGACTGGGCCAGCGCTACGCCGCCGACGAAAGCCTGCGCCTGTTCAACCTGGACAGCTACGCCGGCTACCCCTTGTTTGCCAGCGATGGCCGGCCGCTCGGGCTGATTGCGGTGGGCCACAGTGGTCCTTTGCCCGAGCGGGGGCTGGTCGAATCGATCCTGCGGATTTTTTCTGTACGGGCCGCCGCGGAGTTGCAGCGCCTGGATGCCGAGGCGAGCTATCGGGCGATCTTCGAAGCCTCCGAGGACGCTATCTTCGTTCATGACCTGGACAGCGGCGCCCTGGTCGACGTCAATCCACGGGCTTGTCAGGCCTACGGCTACAGCTATGCGCAGATGCTGCAGAACAACATCGACGCCTTCAGTGGTGGACAATTGTCCTGCACGGGCGAGGACGCCGCCAGCTGGCTGGAGCGGGCACGCAATGAAGGTCCGCAACGCTTCGAATGGTGCAGGCGCAACCAGGATGGCAGCCTGCATTGGGATGAGGTATTCCTCAAGCGGGCGACCATCGGCGGGATAGACCGCATCCTTGCCTTCACCCGCGAGATAACCCAGCGCAAGGAGGCCGAACGTGCCTTGCGCGCCAGCGAGCAGCAGTATCGCACCATCGTCGGTAGCGCACTGGACTGCATCATCGGCATGGATGCCGAGGGGCGCATCACCACCTTCAACCCGGCCGCCGAGCAGTGCTTCGGCTATCGCCGCGACGAGGTCCTGGGCCAGCCCCTGGCCGAGCTGATCATCCCCGAGCGTACCCGCGGCGCTCATCAGCAGGGGCTGCAGCGCTATCTGCAAACCGGTGCGGGCCCCTATCTGGGGCGGCGGGTCGAAGTGTGTGCACTGCGCGCCGACGGCCGGGAGTTTCCGGCCGAACTGGCTATTTCCGTGGTCAAGGACCGTCAGGGGCCGCACTTCATCGGCTTCCTGCGAGACATCACCGAGCGCAAGCAGGCCGAGCAGCACCGCGAACAGCTCGAGCGGCAGCTGCGTCAGGCCCAGCGCATGGAGGCCATCGGTCATCTCACCGGGGGCATCGCGCACGACTTCAACAACCTGCTGACCAGCATGCTTGGTTATACGGTCATGGCCGAGGAGTTGGCCGAAAGCCAAGGCGACGAGCGCCTTTGCCGTTACCTGGCGCGGGTGCAGCATTCGGCGGAGAAGGCCCGCGACCTGATTCAGCAGATGCTGACCTTCAGCCGCGGCAGTCGCGGGAAGCCCCAGCCTGTGCGCCTGGGCCAGCTGATTGGCGACTTTCTGCAATTGTTGCAGTCGACCTTGCCTGCCAGTGTCGAGATCGAAACGGATCTGGCTGAGGAACTGCCCCTGGTGTTGGTCGATCCGGTACAGCTGGAGCAGGTGTTGATGAATCTGTGCATCAATGCCCGCGATGCAATGGGCGGCGTCGGACGCCTGCATGTCGCCATGCAGCGCTGTCAAATAGGCGAAAGCGTCTGCGCGTCCTGTCAGCAGTGCTTTGCCGGCGATTATCTGCAGCTGTCGGTGGCCGATTCTGGACCGGGGATCGCCAAGGAGTTGCAGGGGCGAATATTCGAGCCCTTTTTCAGCACCAAGGCTCAGGGGCAGGGCAGTGGCATGGGCCTGTCGATGGCACATGGCATCGTCCACGAGTATGCCGGGCACATCCGCCTGCGCAGCCGGGCTGGTGAGGGCACCCGCTTTGAAGTGCTGATTCCCTTGCTTGGCGAAGAACAGCAGCCGGCGGCACGCGCGCAACCCACCGGAGTCAACGAAGCCGACAGACCCAAGCTGCGCGGGCGCGTGGCGATAGTCGACGACGAGCCGCAAGTTGCCGAGTTCATGGCCGAACGCCTCGCGGCCTGGGGCCTGGATGTCCAGGTGTGGTGTGACGCCGAGCAGGCGTCGGACGAGCTGCTGAGCGCGCCCTACGCCTGGGATCTGGTGATACTCGACCAATGCATGCCGCGTCTGACCGGTCTGCAGTTGGCCCGGCGTCTGCTGGCTGCCCGCGCCGATTGGCCGATTGCCCTCTATACCGGCTTCAGCGACGGCTTGAGTGAGGCCGAGGTGCTGGACCTGGGGCTGCGTGCGCTGCTGCACAAGCCGCTGGATCAGGCTCGCCTGTATGAGCTGTTGAGGCTGACGCTGTCCGACCAGGCAGATTGAAACCAAACGCATACAAAGCATGCATGGACTGTGGTCGTTCCGATACAGCGGCCATGCAACCTGACCTCAGCTGCAGAACGGTCTGCAGCATCACAAGAAACGAGGCAGGACGTACCCATGAAACGCTATGTGATCGAACGTCATATTCCCCGGGCCGGACAGATGAGCCAGGCCGAACTGGCCATCGCCGCGCGTCACTCGCACCAGGTCCTCAAGGGGCTGGGGGGTGACATCCAATGGCTGCACTCCTATGTCACCGACGACAAGCTGTTCTGTGTCTACCTGGCACAGAGCCCGGAGCTGATCCGGCGTCACGCGCAGATCAGCGGTTTCCCGGCAGACCGCATTACCGAGGTCTGCAGTGTGATCGATGCCGGTCACGCCGCCTGTTAATCCACTGAAGATGGTGACCCGTCGAACGATGCCGGTCACGCAGAGGAAACAACCATGAAACGCCTTGCGATCTTTGTTTACGGCATCGCCAGCTATGCCGTGTTCTTTGCCACCTTTCTCTATGCCATAGCCTTCGTCGGCAACCTGCCGTTGGTGCCGCAGCGCATAGATGGCGTGCCCGAGCTAGCCCTGGGGAACGCGCTGGTGATCGATGTATTGCTGCTGGCCGTGTTTGCCGTGCAGCACAGCGTGATGGCGCGTCCGGCCTTCAAGGCCTGGTGGACGCGGATCATTCCTCAGGCAGCGGAGCGCAGCACCTATGTCCTGCTTTCCAGTCTGGCGCTGATTGCCTTGTTCTACTTCTGGCAGCCACTGGGAGGTACTGTCTGGCAGGTGGATAATCGCAGCGCTCGGTTGCTGCTGTCCGCCGGGTTTGCCTTCGGTTGGGCGCTGGTGCTGTACAGCACCTTCCTGATCAACCATTTCGACCTGTTCGGCCTGCGCCAGGTCTGGCTGAACCTGCTTGGCAAGCCCTACACCGCATTGCCGTTCAAGACCCCGGCGGCCTACAGGGTGGTGCGTCATCCGCTCTATCTGGGCTGGTTTCTCGCCTTCTGGTGCGCCCCGCAGATGACGGCCACGCACCTGCTCTTCGCATTGCTGACCAGCGGCTACATCCTGATTGGCATCTACTTCGAGGAGCGGGATTTGCTCAAGGCCCACCCCGAGTACGAGGCCTATCGCCAGCGCGTTCCCATGCTGCTGCCGCGCTTGAAGTCCAGGGCCGTACGCGAGGAGGCGAAGGAGGCCGCCTGAAGAGCGTAAGAAAAAGGGCGCCCCATGGGGCGCCCTTTTTCGTGTGCTCAAGCGGTTCGAGCTGTCCCGACTACTTGCCGGTCCAGCGCTTCAATACCAGGGTGGCATTGGTGCCACCGAAGCCGAAGCTGTTGCTCATCACGGTATCGATCTTGGCATTCTCGACGGTGCTGCGCTGAATCGGCAGGTCGGCGATTTCCGGGTCGATTTCCTCGACGTTCACCGAGCCGGCGATGAAGTTGCCTTCCATCATCAGCATGCAGTAGATCGCTTCCTGTACACCGGCGGCGCCCAGGGAGTGACCGGAGAGGCTCTTGGTCGAGCTGATCGCCGGCGCCTTGTCGCCGAATACTTCGCGTACCGCCCGGCTTTCCGCGACATCGCCGACTGGGGTCGAGGTGCCGTGGGTGTTCAGGTAGTCGACCGGTGTGTCGACGGTGGCCAGGGCCTGCTGCATGCAGCGCACTGCACCTTCGCCACTCGGCGCGACCATGTCGTAGCCGTCGGAAGTCGCGCCATAGCCGACGATTTCTGCGTAGATCTTCGCACCGCGCTTGAGCGCGTGCTCCAGTTCCTCGACCACCACCATGCCGCCGCCGCCGGCGATGACGAATCCGTCACGCTTGGCATCATAGGCGCGCGAGGCCTTGTCCGGGGTCTCGTTGTACTGGGTGGAGAGGGCGCCCATGGCATCGAACAGGAAGCTCTGGCTCCAGTGCTCTTCCTCGCCGCCGCCGGCGAAGACCATGTCCTGCTTGCCCATCTGGATCTGCTCCATCGCATTGCCGATGCAGTGGGCGCTGGTGGCGCAGGCCGAGGAGATGGAGTAGTTCACGCCCTTGATCTTGAATGGCGTGGCCAGGCAGGCGGAAACGGTGCTGCCCATGGTGCGCGGCACGCGGTACGGGCCGACACGCTTGACGCCCTTTTCACGCAGGATGTCCATGGCTTCCATCTGGTTGAACGTGGAAGCGCCACCGGAACCGGCGATCAAACCGACCCGCGGGTTGGAGATTTGTTCGTCGGTGAGGCCGGCATCGGCAATCGCCTGCTGCATCGACAGGTAGGCGAAGGCAGCGGCATCGCCCATGAAGCGGTAGACCTTGCGGTCGATCAGTTCTTCCAGGTTCAGGTCGACGGACCCGGATACCTGGCTGCGCAGACCTTTCTCGGCGTATTCCGGATTGAAACGAATGCCCGACTTGCCTGCGCGCAGGCTGGCGGAGACGGTTTCTTTGTCATTGCCCAGGCAGGAAACGATGCCCAGACCGGTAATCACGACGCGACGCATGGAGAGAATCCTTTAAAAACTGTCGGTAGAGGTGAACAGACCGACGCGCAAGCCTTCGGCACTGTAGATCTCGCGGCCATCGACACTGACGCTACCATCGGCAATGGCCAGGATCAGCGAACGAGTGATGGTGCGCTTGATCTGGATGTTATAGGTGACTTTCTTGGCGGTCGGCAGCACCTGACCGAAGAACTTCACTTCGCCCGATCCGAGGGCACGGCCGCGACCGGGGTTGCCCTGCCAGCCGAGGAAGAAACCAACCAACTGCCACATGGCGTCGAGCCCCAGGCAACCAGGCATCACCGGATCGCCTTCAAAATGGCAGCCGAAGAACCACAGGTCCGGGTTGATATCGAGCTCGGCGACGATCTCGCCCTTGCCATACTTGCCGCCGGTCTCACTGATATGGGTGATGCGGTCGATCATCAGCATGTTCGGCGCGGGCAGTTGCGCATTACCTGGGCCGAACAGTTCGCCGCGACTGCAGCGCAACAGGTCTTCCCGGGTGAAAGCGTTTTGTTTGGTCATGCGAGCTCCTCAATAAATCCCCACGCGCCAAGGCTGGGCGAATCGTCCTGGCCGGCGCGCATCTGATGCGACAGCCGGCAGCCTAGTCATAGACTGTTGCGATGTGGTGAAAGTCACAGCGCGCTCAGTACAGTTGTACTCCGCTCGCCCGCTCTTGTCACAGGCGCAGCCTATTCCCAGGCGTTCGTTCGGACTAGCTTGCAGTACTTTGCTCGCTCTGGCCACTGGCCAATGGTCGCGCAGGCAGCCAGCGCAAGAGTATTCGCTGCAGGTCCGCGCGCTTGAACGGCTTCGCCAGGTAGTCATTCATGCCGGCGGCCAGGCAGTTCTCGCGGTCGCCCTGCAGCGCATTGGCGGTCAGGGCGATGATCGGCAGGTCGGTACGGTTAACCAGCCGGCGAATCTGGCGGGTGGCCTCATAGCCGTCCATGATCGGCAGGCGGCAGTCCATGAGTATCGCGGCGAAATCCTGCTGCTCGACGCGCTGTACCGCCTGGGCGCCGTCTGCGACCAGGGCGACCTGATAGCCCAGGCTTCGCAGCATGGCTTCGATCACGGTCTGGTTGACCGGGTTGTCTTCGACCAGCAACACCTGCTGTCCCTGCCCTTGCTCTCGATCGCTGCGGTCGTTATCGCTGTGCGCCGGCGCGCTGGCGTGGCGGGAGAAGGGCAGCGGAATCTCCAGGGTAAAGGTCGAGCCCCTGCCTTCCTGGCTGCTGGCGCGCAAGGTGCCGCCCATGCGTTCGGCCAGGGTGCGGGCGATTGGCAGGCCGAGGCCGGTGCCGCCATAGCGCCGGGAGATCGAGGTGTCGGCTTGCTGGAAGGCATCGAACATTCGCTCCAGGCGTGCGGGCGAAATGCCGATGCCGCTGTCGTGCACCGCGCAGGTGAACCAGAGCACCTGGTCATCCAGCGCCTGCCAGCGGGTTTCCACTCGAACGCTTCCGTTCTCTGTGAATTTCAACGCATTTCCGATCAGGTTCACCAGGATCTGCCTGATCCGTGTCGGATCGCCTTGCACTTGCAGGTGGTCCAGGTCGTTCTGGGCTTCAAGTTGCAGCTCGAGGCCGCGTTGCTGGGCGCTGTGTTGGAAGACCTGAACGGAGGTCTGGATCAACTCCAGCAGATTGAATGGAATTCGCTCCAGCTCCAGGGCATCGCGCTCAATGCGCGAGAAGTCGAGGATATCGTTGATGACCTTCAGCAGGTGCTCGGTGGACTCGGTGGCCAGTGCCGCGTACTCGACCTGTTCCTCGGTCATCTCGGTGGTTTCGAGTAACTGCAGCATGCCGAGAACGCCGTTCATCGGGGTGCGCAATTCGTGGCTCATCATGGCCAGGAAATCGGATTTGGCCCGGTTGGCCTGTTCCGACTCTTCGCGTGCCTTGACCAGCAGGTCGATGGCTTGCTGCTGTTCCTGGCTGGCGCGTTCGAGCCCTCTGGCCAGGTTGTTGATGTGCCGGGCCAAGGCGCCCAGTTCTCCGTCGTCGGACTCCGGCAGGGTACGCTCGTAGTTGCCGGCCTGTATCGCGCTGACCGCCTCACCCATGGCACTGAGCGGCTGCGACAGGCGGCGCGCCAGGCGCCGGGCCAGGGCGAAGGTCAGGATCAGTGCGAGCAGAGCCAGGCCGGCGGCCTTGAACAGGATCTGCTGCTGGCGGCTATTGAAGGCGTCATTGGACATGCCGACCACCACGCGGCCGAGCAGATCATCCGAGGGCACATCCTGGCGGGCAGAGCCCGGGCCCAGGAAGTCATCGGCCAGTTCAATGCGCTGCAGGCGAATCGGTGCCTGAAACACATCCACCTGGCCGCTGGTCTGGCTCTGGCCGCTGGGCTGCTCGACATACACGAGGATATTGTCCTCGCGGTCGCGCACCTCGAGGAAGCGTACATGGGGGGTGTTGAGGGTGGCCTGCAGCAGCGTACCCAGTACCTCGAGGTTGCCGGAAATCACCCCGTACTCGGTCGCCGGCGCCAGTTGGCTGGCGATCAGCTGGCCGGTGTGGTCGAGTTCCTGGCGCAGGTCCTGCAAGCGCTCCCAGGTAAAGAAGCCGGTCAGGAGCAACGTCAGGAGCAGCGCCGGGCCTACGCTGATCAGCTGCGTGCGGGTATGGATATCCCCGAGGCGGCTCAGGTTCATGGGTTCTCTCCTTCGGCCACTTGTCGCGTCAGCTGCGCGTCCTCAGCCATTTCTATGGCCAGTGCGCGGGCCACCTGACGGTTGCCGAGCACCTTGAAATAAGCGGGGTACCCAGCGCTTGGCCAGTTCTCTGGAGGCTGATCGAGCAGTTGGTCGAGGCTGGCTAGCCAGTCGGCCTTGTCGCTGTAGCTGCTGGCCAGGCTGCCCGCCCGGACGAAGCCGGCATTGGGCCCGATCAGTGTGCGTTGCTGGGAATAGCTGGTGAGCAGCAGGCTCTTTGCCGTTTGTGAGTTATACAGGTCGCTGTCATTCAGGCCGAGGAGCAGGTCGCTGCGCCCGAGCAGCGACAGCAGCGGGCGATTGTCGCGGGTATCCGGCCAGTCCTGGGCGATGATCTGTAGGTCCAGTTCTGCGGCGATTGGCCGCAGCTCATCGATAAGAAACTCGCTGTGTCGATCATGCAGCACGCCGATGCGCTTCGCGTGTGGCAGCAGCAGTTTGGCCAGGCGTAGCTGGCGAGCGGGGGCCGGTTCGCTCCAGAGCAGGCTGAGATTGTCCGGGCGAGTGGTGCCGAGGCGCTGGCGGGCCTGCTCCTGGCTGACCCGCAGGATCAGGGTTGGCGGCCCTTGGTGAGTGCTCAGGCGCCAGTCCAGCGCTTCGGAACCGAACAGGATCAGGCGCGCGGTGTCGGGTATCGCGGCCGGGACGGGAAGCCGCTGCAGTGGCACAAACTCGACCTTGTCCGCGGGACGGCGCTCGGCCAGGGCGGCGCCGAAGGCGCTAATGGCCGCCTGGTCCGTGGCGCCGCTGAGGATGATCGTGGCCGCCTGGGCCGCCGAACCGCAGAGCAGGCAGCAGACCAGCAGCCAGTGGCGAATCCATAGGCCTGGCATGGAACTCTTCCGTGAGGGTGCGCGTGGCATCCTAAAACTCTAGCTCCGCACTGAAATACAGCAGCTGTCGTTGGTCGTAGTTGTTCTCGCGCCAGGTCAGTGGCTGGTCGTCCAGGCGCTGCTGCAGCATGCCGGCCAGCTCCAGCGTGGTGCTGCCGATGGCGATGCGTTTGGCCAGGCGTGCATCGACACGGCCGAAGCGGTAGTCGTTGAGTCGATCGGCGCCATAATAGAACAGCGAACTGGACCAGCCCTGGCCCCAGTCGCGCAGCCAGCCGGCCGAGCCACTGTGGCGCGCCGTGAGGCGCTGCTCCTCGTCGCTGCTGGCGCTGGCGTCGACGTAGGCGTACGTCAGGCGCAGGCGGTCGGCGTAGCCCATCTGCCAGTCGAACTGCGCCTCGGCGCCGCTAAAGCGCATTTCGTTGTCGTTGGTCGGCAGGAAGCTATTGTTGCGCAGCGGTTCGCTGATCATGCTGTGGATCTCGTCGTAGAACAGCTTGAGGTCCACGGCGATCCCGCTGTCGGCGAACAGCCCGTTATAGCCCAGCTCGCGTGAGCGCATGATTTCCTGGTCGAGGTTGCCGGGGCCCAGCGCGCGGGCGAAGTAGCTCGCTTCGCTCTGGCCAAAGGCCAGTGGCTGCAGGTTGCGTGCCCGATAGCCCCAATCGGCGTTGTTTTCGAACATGTCCGGGGAGCGTATGGCTTCGGAATACACCGCGCGCAGGCCGTGGGCCGGCGTGATCAGGTAGTTGAGGGCGATGCGCGGCGTGAGCGAATCGCCGGCACGCTGGTCGCTTTCCAGCATGGCGCCACCCTGGAGCAGCCAGTGTTCGCCCGGTTGCCATTCCAGGTGGCCGAACAGGCGCCAGATATGGTTGCTCAGGGTGTCATCGAAGAAGGTTTCGGACTCGGCCTGGTCGTAGCGGTAGCTCAGGCCGCTGAGCAGGCGTAGCTGGTCGGTCAGGCTGAGGGTGTCCTGCAGTTCGAGGTCGTAGCGGGTTTCGCGGGTATTCTGGTTGATGTCGCCACATACGGTCTGCAAGGCACCGCCGAACAGCTGACCCTGGACCGTACTGGCTAGTGCCTGCTCCTGAGCGGTGCCCACAGGAATGACCAGCGGATTCTGGGCGAATGTTGCGACATAGCGCGGGTTTAGCGCCCACAACTGGCCCAGCTCCGGGCTGAAGGCGATTTCCGCTTCGCAGGCACGCCACTCCTGGGTGCGCTCCCAGCGTTGCGCCGAGCCCTGCAGATAAAGGCTGTGGCCGGGGTCGAGATCCAGGGTCCAGCGCAAGGAGCCGGCATAGTCGCGCGCGCTGATGTCTGAGTCCGCCGAGCCGTCGGCGATAGTCGGGTCGAACACCGCCTTGTAGCCGTAGGGGCGCTGGTCACTGCCTTCCTTGGCCGCAAGCTGCCAGTCGAGGCTGTTGGCGCTGTCCAGTTGCTGGCTGACGGCCAGGTTGAGGCGGTTCAGGCGCCGACTGTCGCGGTAGTCGCGGCCCAGGTGGTCGTGATCGAAACCCTCGCTCTGCTGCCCGGACAGCGACAGGCGCATGGCCCCATCTTCCCAGGCGGCGCCGTGGCGGGCGTACCAGTCATGAATCCCGCGCTGACCCTGGATGGTCTTGAGGTGGGTGCCGCGACTGTCGAGCGGGCTGCGGGTCAGGATATTGATCACCCCCATCAAGGCGTTGGCGCCGTAGCTGACGGTGTTCGGTCCGCGAAAGACCTCGATCCGCTCGATGTCCTCGATGGCCACCGGGATGTCCATCCAGTCGACTCGTGCCAGGCCGGGACGGTAGACCGAACGGCCATCGACCAGTACCTGCAGGCGGCGGGCCTCGGTGGCGTTGGTGCCGTGGTAGTTGACCGTGGCCTGGTTGCCATTGCGGTAGCCGATCATCAAGCCGGGCACCAGGCGCAGCAGTTCGGGGATGTCCCGCGCGCCGCTGGCGCGGATCAGGGCGCTGTCGAGCACCGTAATGCTGCCAGGAACGGCCGCCGGTGCCTGCTTCAGGCGGGTGGCGGTGAGAATCTGGGGAACGACCGGGTCGCTGCCGAACAGGTCATCGGCCAGCGCATGGGTGCCGGCCAGCAGCCCCAGCAGCGCCATCGAGAGAGGGAAACGGGTTGTGCAGATCACGCAACGGCCTTGTTCGCGTTTAGATGTGTGCATGTTAACCGAGCCTGGCCGCTTTGCCAGTCGCTTGGCCTGCCAAGCCGACCCGCCGATGCCGATTGCCGGGTCGCTCGCCGCGCTTAAGGCTGGCCGCTGATGCCCTGGTCCGTATAATGCGCGCAGACTGCTATCGAGAATGGCCCATAACGGACTTCCTATGACTGAACAGCAACCCATCGCCGTGCTTGGCGGCGGCAGCTTCGGCACCGTCCTGGCAAACCTGCTGGCAGAGAACGGCCAGCGCGTGATGCTGTGGATGCGTGACCCGGAGCAGGCCGAAGCGATTCGCAGTGCTCGCGAGAACCCGCGCTACCTCAAAGGGGTAAAGATTCACCTCGGCGTGGAGCCGGTCACCGACTTGCCTGCGACCTTGCAGGCCTGCCAGATGGTGTTGGTGGCGTTGCCCTCGAGCGCCCTGCGCCAGGCCTTGCAGCCGGTGGCAGCATTGCTCGACGGCAAGCTGCTGGTCAGCACCACCAAGGGCATCGAGGCGCAGAGCTTCAAGCTGATGAGCCAGATTCTCGAGGAGATAGCGCCCAACGCGCGCATCGGCGTGCTGTCGGGCCCCAATCTGGCCAAGGAAGTCGCCGACCATGCCCTGACCGCCAGCGTGATTGCCAGCGAGGACGAGGAGCTTTGCCAGCGGGTGCAGGCCGCTCTGCACGGCCGCACGTTTCGCGTCTACGCCAGTGGCGACCGCTTCGGTGTCGAGCTGGGCGGAGCGTTGAAGAATGTCTACGCGATCATGGCTGGCATGGCGGCAGCCTTGGGCATGGGCGAAAACACCCGCAGCATGTTGATCACCCGTGCGCTGGCGGAGATGACCCGGTTTGCCGTGCACCTGGGCGCCAACCCGATGACGTTCCTCGGCCTGGCCGGGGTCGGCGACCTGATCGTCACCTGTTCGTCGGCGAAAAGCCGTAATTATCAGGTTGGTTATGCCCTGGGCGAGGGCCTGGGGCTGGAGGAGGCGGTGGCGCGCCTGGGCGAGGTGGCCGAAGGGGTCAATACCATCAAGGTGTTGAAGGCCAAGGCCGAGGAGCAGCAGGTGTATATGCCGCTGGTTGCCGGTTTGCATGCCATTCTGTTCGAGGGGCGTACCCTGGAGCAGGTGATCGAGGCGCTGATGCGCGCCGAGCCCAAGACCGACGTAGATTTCATTTCCACCAGCGGTTTCTGACTGCGACCGATAAGGAGATTGTCATGAGCGAAGAAAGCACGGAACTGGAGCGCGAATCCATCCTCCTGCGAATCATGTGGATGGTGGTGTTCACCATCGTCTGGCAACTGGCCGAGCTGCTGCTCGGCGCCACGGTGCTGCTGCAATTGGGCTACCGCTTGTTCTACGGCGCGCCCAACGACAGTCTGCTCGGGTTCGGCGACAGCCTGAGTCAATACCTGGCGCAGATCGGTCGTTTCGGTACCTTCAATACCGATGACAAGCCCTGGCCCTTCGCCGATTGGCCGACTCCTCAGTCGCCGCAGGGTGAGGCGCCTCATAGCGTGCCACCAGCCGCGCACCCGGTGCGTGACGAGGAGCCCAAGCTGTGAGCCTGCTCGCGTGAGGCTGTGGTTGCTTCGCCATGGCGAAGCCCAGGCGCAGGCGCGCAGCGATGCCGAGCGCACCCTGACCGCGCGCGGTCGTGAGGAGATCGCGCAAGTGGCGGTGCAGCTGCAAGCGCGGCCGCTTGCGGCAATCCTGGCCAGTCCCTACGTGCGGGCCCAGCAGAGCGCTGCCCTGGTGCGCGATGCACTGGGTTTGGTCGACGACATCCATACCGTGCCCTGGCTGACGCCGGACAGCGATCCGCGCCTGGTCCTTACCAGGCTGGATGACTATGCCGGAGAAGAAGTGCTGCTGGTGACTCATCAGCCCCTGGTTGGCGCCCTGGCGGGGCTGCTGATTCATGGCCACCGCCAGCAGCCGCTACCGATGCATACCGCCAGTCTGGCCGAGCTGGACGGCGAGTTGGTAGCAGCAGGGGCAATGGATCTGCTGGCCCTGGTGCATCCCCATCAGTCGTTGAAATAGCACTACACAGCGAAACATTTCTTAACTTGCGGCTCGACTTTGTGCGTGGAATAGTCCGACCAAGCAGTTGCTCGGTTGGCTCCACAAAAACAACAAAGGAGAAAGGCCTGTGGTTGATGCTATTCGTTTGCCATTGCAAGTGTTCTACGAGCGCGAGGCGCGTCATCCGAATAAGCGCTACCTGGTGCAGCCACTGCCCGGTGGCGGGCTGGAGGAGTTGAGCTGGGCCGACGTCGGCGAGCAGGCACGCCGCGCCGCCGGCTGGCTGCGCAGCCGCGAACTGACCCAGGGCAGCCGCATCGCGATCATTTCCAAGAATTGCGCGCACTGGATCATTGCTGACCTGGCGATCTGGATGGCCGGCCATGTGTCGGTGCCACTGTACCCGAACCTCACTGCCGACTCGGTACGCCAGGTACTCGAGCATGCCGAGGCGGCGCTGGCTTTTGTCGGCAAGCTGGACGACTGGCCTGGCATGGCGCCGGGCATCCCTGATTCGCTGCTGACCATCGGCATGCCGCTGCGCCCGGACGGCGACTTCGACTACCTGTGGAGCGATCTGCAGGCATGCACGCCGATCCAGGATCAGCCAGTGCGCAGCGCCGATCAGCTTGCCAGCATCATCTACACCTCCGGCACCACCGGCATGCCGAAAGGGGTGATGCAGACATTCGGCAGTTTCGGTTTCGCCGCCGGCAACGCCATCGAACTGTTCGGCATCGCTGAGCAGGACCGGGTGCTGTCCTACTTGCCGCTGTGTCACGTCGCCGAGCGTATGTTCGTCGAGCTGTCATCGATCTATTCGGGGCAGACGGTGTTCTTCGCCGACAGCCTGGATACCTTTCTCGACGACCTGCGGCGGGCGCGTCCGACCGTCCTGTTCGGTGTGCCGAGGATCTGGACCAAGTTCCAGATGGGGGTCTATAGCCGGATGCCGGCGCGGCGGCTGGACCGGCTGCTGCGCTTGCCGCTGATCGGCCCCGTGGTCGGCAAGAAGGTATTGGCCGGCCTGGGGCTGGACGCCGTGCGCTATGCGCTGTCCGGCGCGGCGCCGGTGCCGGAGGCGCTGCTCAACTGGTACCGGCGCCTGGGCCTGGAGGTGCTCGAGGTCTATGGCATGACCGAGAATTGCGGATACTCCCACGCCGGCCGACCGGGCAAGTTCAAGTCCGGCTGGATCGGCCAGAACAGCACCGGCGTCGAGGTACGCATCGCCGAAGATGGCGAGGTGCAGGTGCGCAGTGGCGCGACCATGCGCGGCTACTACAAGGAGCCGGAAAAAACCGCTGAAGTACTGACTGTCGATGGCTTCCTGCGTACCGGCGACAAGGGCGAGCAGGATGCCGAGGGCAATCTGCGCCTGACTGGACGGATCAAGGAGATCTTCAAGACCAGCAAGGGCAAGTATGTCGCGCCGGCACCGATCGAGAACCGCCTGGCCGTGCACTCGCGGATCGAACAGGTGTGCGTGGTGGGCGACGGTATGCCGCAACCGATGGCCCTGTGCGTGCTGTCCGAGATCGGCCGGCAGGAAGCGGCCAATGGCAGTCGAGCCACCTTGGAAGGCAGCTTGAAGCAGTTGCTCGACGAGGTGAACCAGGCGCTCGACCAGCACGAACGCCTGCAGCGCCTGGTGCTGGTCAAGGACAGCTGGGCGGTGGACAACGGCTTCCTGACCCCGACCCTGAAAATCAAGCGCAATGTGGTCGAGGGCACCTATGGGCCACGTTTCGCCGAGTGGGGCGAACAGCGCGACCCGGTGCTCTGGCACGATTGAACGGCAACCGGGGCTGCCCGATCGAGGGAAGCCCCTGTCTATCCCGATGACCCGCGATAGCGAGGATCTTGCATGAGCCTCTGGAGACAGTCCCCCGAAATCGAGCAACTCAACGCCACCCTGCGAGACACCATCGGCGAGCAACTGGATATCCGCTTCGAGGCCTTCGATGACGCGCTCGATCAGCGCCAGCATGGTCGTCGATCGGCGCACTCGGCAAGCCTACGGCCTGCTCCATGGCGGCGCCTCGGTGGTGCTGGCCGAGACCCTGGGCTCGATGGCCAGCTACCTGTGTATCGACACCGAGCGCTTCTACTGCGTGGGTCTGGAGGTCAACGCCAATCACCTGCGCGGCCTGCGTAGCGGGCGGGTCACGGCGGTGGCGCGGCCGGTTCATCTGGGTCGCACGACCCATGTCTGGGACATTCGCCTGAGCGGCGAGGACGGCAAGCTCAGCTGCATTTCGCGCTTGACCATGGCCATAGTGCCCTTGGCCGGGAAGGGGCCCGCTCCGTCCTGAGTGCCCAGCGCGGCAAGGCGCATGGCACGCGCCCCATGAGCTTTGGCCATAGTGCCGTCATTCACTGGCCGTTCTGTCATTGCTGCTCAGGGACGACTGCTGGACAATCTGGCGATCCTTTTGCGTAAGTCGATGACCATGCTCCAGTCCGTTTTCTTTGCCCATGCCAATGGTTTTCCCTCCGCCACCTACGCCAAGTTGTTCGCGGCCCTGGCCCCCGAATACCGGGTGCAGCACCTCGAGTTGCACGGCCATGACCCGCGCTTTCCGGTCGATGACAACTGGGCGAGTCTGGTCGCAGAGCTGATTCACCACCTCGAGGCGCGCGCCGAGCCGGTCTGGGGAGTCGGGCACTCGCTTGGCGGCGTGCTGCACTACCACGCCGCGCTGCAGCGTCCCGACCTCTATCGCGGGGTGGTGATGCTCGACTCGCCGGTACTGACCCTGGCCGATCGAATGGTCATCCGTGCGGCCAAGCGCTTCGGTTTTATCGACCGCATCACCCCCGCCGGGCGCACCCTCGGGCGGCGTGAGGAATTCGGCGACCTGGACGAAGCACGCCGCTACTTTGCCGGCAAGAGCCTGTTCCGCCGCTTCGACCCGGAGTGCCTGGATGCCTATCTGCAACATGGCCTGCACAGCACCGGCAGGAGCCTGCGCCTGCGTTTCGATCCGGCCACCGAAATCAGCATCTATCGCAACGTGCCGCACACCAGTCCGGGGCGGCCGCAGCAGCTGCGGGTGCCGCTGGCGATGGTTCGCGGGCGCCATAGCCGGGTGGTGATGCGCCATCACGCACGCCTGGTACGGCGCATGCCGCGTGGCGAATACCTGAGTCTGCCGGGCGGGCACATGTTTCCGCTGGAGCGTCCGCAGGATACCGCCGAGTTGCTCAAGTCACTGTTCGCGCGCTGGGACGAGCCGTTCCCCAGCAAGGAGTCCGCATGAGTCCTATTTTCGAGGAGGTGCGCCTGCGCCTGCCGCATATCGAGCTGGCCGCCCACCTCTACGGGCCCGAGGATGGCCTGCCGGTGATCGCCCTGCATGGCTGGCTGGATAACGCCGCGAGCTTCGCTCGGCTGGCGCCAAGGCTGCCGGGGTTGCGTATCGTCGCCCTGGACTTTGCCGGTCACGGGCACTCCGATCATCGCCCGTTGGGCGCCAGCTATGCCATCTGGGACTATGTCCACGATGTACTGCAGGTCGCCGAACAGTTCGGCTGGCAGCGCTTCTCCCTGCTTGGTCATTCCATGGGCGCCATCGTCTCGGTGCTGCTGGCCGGCGCGCTTCCCGAACGGGTCGCGCGCCTGGCCCTGATCGACGGCCTGATGCCCTACACCGGCGAAGCCGAGAGCGCGCCGCAGAAGCTGGCCGAGGCCCTCAAGGCGCAGATGGCCCTGGCCGGCAAGCGCAAGCCGGTCTATGCGCAGTTCGATCGGGCGGTAGAGGCGCGCATGCGCGGTGTCGGCGCGGTCAGTCGCGAGGCCGCCGAACTGCTGGCGCAGCGCGGGTTGATGCCGGTGCCGGGTGGCTTTACCTGGCGCACCGATAGTCGACTAACCTTACCCTCACCGTTGCGCCTGACCCGCGCCCATGCCCAGGCCTTCGTCCGCCACCTGCAATGCCCCACCAGCCTGGTGCTGGCCGAGCAGGGCATGCTGCTGGCCCAGCCGGGGTTGCGCGAGTTGCTCGAGGAGGTATCGGTCAGCCGGACCGAGTTGCCGGGCGGCCATCATCTGCACCTGGATGACGAGGGCGGCGCGCAGCTCGTAGCAGACTGTTTCAATCCTTTCTTGCGCTCGCCTTGACTTGCCGGAAGCAACTGGGGAAAGGTGGTGCCGACTGCCATGGAGATTTGCATGATCGACCTGTATACCGCCGCCACTCCCAATGGCCACAAGGTGTCCATCGCTCTGGAAGAGCTCGAGTTGCCCTACCAGGTGCATGCACTGAGTTTCGACAGGAAAGAGCAGAAGACCCCGGCATTTCTCGCGATCAACCCCAATGGCCGAATTCCGGCGATCGTCGACCGCGCCAATGGTGATTTCGCCGTGTTCGAGTCGGGGGCCATCCTCGTCTATCTGGCCGAGCTGACCGGCAAGCTGATGCCCCAGGATGCCAAGGGGCGCTCGCGGGTGCTGCAGTGGCTGATGTTCCAGATGGGCGGCATCGGCCCGATGCAGGGCCAGGCCAACGTGTTCTTCCGCTACTTTCCGGAACGACTGCCAAGCGCCATCGACCGTTATCAGCACGAGACCCGCCGTCTCTACGAGGTGCTCGACCGGCGGCTGGGCGAGGTCGAGTACCTGGCTGGCGACTACAGCATCGCCGATATCGCCAGCTACCCCTGGGTGCGTATCCACGACTGGTCGGGGGTTGCGGTCGAAGGGCTGCAACACCTGCAGCGCTGGATGGCGGCGCTCGAGGCGCGCCCCGCGGTACAGCGAGGCCTGCAGGTGCCGCGACGCGAAACCAACGACGATCGCGCGGTGAAAACCGCTCAGTCGATGCTGATCCGGTGAGGGCGGCCATGCGTTGTCTCGTTCTGGGGACCGGCCTGTTGGCCGCTGTATCGGCGTTCGCCGAGGATGTGCCTGGCAGTCATGATCTGGAGTTTCTGCCGCGTTTTCCCGGTACCCAGATCGTTCGCTTTGCCGAGGCGGCCGAGCAGGAGCGGACCTATCCGCAAGGCGCGGTTCGCCGTATCAGCGGGCGGCTGCGCTATGAGCGCGAGGTACAGGTGCAGGGGCGGTACGTCTCCCTGACCTATGAACTGCCGCGTACCCATTCGGCCGGTGAGGTGTTTACCGCGGCCCGCGAGGCCATGCAGGCGCAGGGTGCCGAACTGTTGTACTGGTGCCAGGAGCGCGAGTGCGGGCCAAGCAACCTGTGGGCCAATGCGGTGTTCGGCCAGTCCATCCTCTATGGTTCCGACGAGCAGCAGGCCTATGTGCTGATGCGCCTGGCCGAGCCCCGTCAAGACAGCTTGCTGGCGCTTTACAGCATCACCCGTGGCAATCGGCGCGCCTACCTGCATGTCGAGTGGCTGGGCGCCGATGGGCCGCTCGGCGACCTGCGGCCCACTCCGGCGACGCTGCTGCGACAGCTGCGTGACAGCGGCGAGCTGCGTCTGCCCGGGCAGACCGAACCGAGCGAGCCCTGGGCGGTGCTGCTGGCCCGCAGTCTCAACCTGGACAGCACCCTGCGGGTCAGCCTGGCCGGCAGCCAGGCCGCGGCCTGGCGCCAGGCCCTGATCGACAAGCGGGTGCGCGCCGCACGGCTGGAACTGGGCGATGCCGAGACGCCGGGGCTGCGGATCAGCCTGCTGCGCTGAGGTTCGCTGATGCGCGCCGTCGGCTTGTCGGCCCCGACGCGCACAAGGCATTCTAGGTGGGTGCGCGCCGTGCCTTGTGAATCAGGTGATGGCGGCGTTTCTTGTCTTCTTGGGGGCTTGCTGGATGCTCAATAACGACCGCCTGCTGGTGCAGATCCTGCTTCTGGGGCTGCTGGGCGCCAGCTTGTGGGTGCTTGCACCGTTCTGGTCGGCGCTATTCTGGGCGGGGGTGTTGGCCTTCGCCAGCTGGCCACTGATGCGCTTGCTGACACGCTGGCTGAGGGGGCGACAGGCGGCCGCCGCCGGCCTTTTGACCTGCGGCTGGATCGTCCTGGTGGCGGTGCCGCTGGTCATGCTCGGTTTCAATTTGGCCGACCACATCCGCGATGCCACGGTGATGATCAAGGGGTTCCAGGTCGAGGGCTTGCCGGCGCCGCCAGCCTGGCTGGCAGGTGTACCCCTGGTGGGGCAGAGCCTGGTCGATGGCTGGCAAACCATCGATCAGCAGGGGGCTGCGCTCTTTGCCACCCTGCGGCCGTATCTGGGGCAGGTGGGCAACTGGCTGCTGGCGCGTAGCGCGCAGCTGGGTGGCGGGGTCCTGGAGCTGGCCCTGAGCCTGGTGCTGGTGTTTTTCTTTTATCGGGACGGCCCGCGTCTGGCCGCGTTCGTCCACAGCCTGCTGGAGCGTCTGATCGGCGACCGCGCGGAACACTATCTCGAACTGGTGGCCGGTACCGTGCAGCGCGTGGTCAACGGGGTCATAGGCACGGCCGCGGCGCAGGCCGTGCTGGCGCTGGTCGGCCTGTATATAGCCGGTGTTCCGGGGGCCATGCTGCTGGCCAGTCTGACCTTCGTGCTCAGCCTGATCCCCATGGGGCCGCCTCTGGTCTGGGTGCCGGCCACCGCCTGGCTAGCCAGCCAGGGCGACTATGGGTATGCCATTTTCCTCGGGATCTGGGGGTTCTTCGTGATCAGCGGGGTGGACAATTTCCTCAAACCCTACCTGATCAGCCGAGGCGGCAATCTGCCGCTGGTGGTTGTGCTGCTTGGGGTGTTTGGCGGCATCCTGGCCTTTGGCTTCATGGGCCTGTTTCTCGGCCCGACCTTGCTCGCCGTGGCCTATAGGCTGCTCGGCGACTGGGTCGCCAATGCACCGGTCAGCGCCGATGTCATCGAGACCGAGGCGCAGGCGCGGGAGTCGAAGTAAGCCGGGGCGTCCCTGGCCTCAGTCTTCGCCGCGCTCATATTTGTCCAGGGCGTCACGGGCGATCAGCTGGCCCAGGCGGATCAGCTCCGGCGCTTTGTAGAACTCGAAGAAACGACAGGCCCGGCGCGGCACATTGACCAGGATATCCGGTGGGTAGCCGGCGATCTTGTACTGCGCGAGGGATGTCTGCATCACCTCGAAGCTCTGGTTGATCAGCTCCAGCAGGGAGGCCGGCCCACTGATATCGGCGATTCGCGAACCGCTGGCGGACTTGGTGGCGGCGGCGCTCTCCTGTTCACCCCCGTTCAGTGGTGACTCCTCGATCAGCGCAGCGGCGGCCGCTGGTTCATCTTCCAGCAACAGCAGGGCATCGTCCTCGCCATTCTTGCGACGAAAGGAGGGCAGGCGCGAACCAAGCGAATTCATCATCTGATCGAAGCGCCCCTTGAGTGCCGGTGGCCGCTCGATCTCGGGCAGCGGGTAGTGGCGCTGGCTGGTCGAGTTGAGGTTGACCGCGATGATCAGGTCGCAGTGACTGGAAACCACCGGTACGATCGGCAGTGGGTTGAGCAGGCCGCCATCAACCAGCATGCGCTTGCCTTGGACCACCGGGGTGAACAGGCTGGGAATGGCGGCCGAGGCGCGCATGGCCTGGTGCAGGCAGCCTTCCTGAAACCAGATTTCCTGCTGATTGGTCAGGTCGGTGGCCACGGCGGTAAAGGTGATCGGCAGGTCTTCGATATTGATCTCGCCGACGATTTCGCGGATGCGACCGAAGACCTTCTCGCCACGAATGGCGCCGAGGCGGAAACTGACGTCGAGCAGACGCAAGACGTCGAGGTAGTCCAGGCTCTGCGTCCAGTCGCGGTATTCCTGGAGCTTGCCGGCCGCATGGATGCCACCGACCACCGCACCCATGGAACAGCCCGCGATACAGGTGATCTCATAGCCGCGCGCCTCCAGTTCCTCGATCACCCCGATGTGCGCATAACCGCGCGCGCCGCCGGCCCCCAAGACCAAGGCTACTCGCTTAGACATGTTTGCCCCCCATAACGCATTGTTTTATCAACATACGCTCGGCGTTCGCCGACGCCAAGACAGCTTTTGCTAGAATGCCGCCGCCTGTCGACCCGATCAGAGAGATTCCATGAGCGAGCCCATTCGATTGACCCAATACAGCCATGGCGCCGGTTGCGGCTGCAAGATTTCCCCCAAGGTACTGGAGGTGATCCTGGCCGGCAGCGGCGCGCAGAATCTCGACCCGAACCTGTGGGTGGGCAATGCCTCGCGTGACGATGCCGCGGTCTATGCTATCGACGGTGAGCGCGGCGTGGTGTCGACCACCGACTTTTTCATGCCGATTGTCGACGACCCCTATGATTTCGGCCGGATCGCCGCCACCAATGCGATCAGCGATGTTTACGCGATGGGCGGCGATCCGCTGATGGCCATCGCGATTCTCGGCTGGCCGGTCAATGTACTGGCTCCGGAAGTGGCCCGCGAGGTGATCCGTGGCGGGCGTGCCGTCTGCGACGAGGCGGGCATTGCGCTGGCCGGTGGCCATTCGATCGATGCGCCCGAGCCGATCTTCGGCCTGGCGGTCACCGGTCTGGTCGAGAAGCGCCATATGAAACGCAATGACACCGCCCAGGTCGGAGACAAGCTGTACCTGAGCAAGCCACTGGGCATCGGTATCCTCACCACCGCCGAGAAGAAGGCCAAACTGCGTGCCGAAGACATCGGCCTGGCGCGCGACTGGATGTGCACCCTGAACAAACCCGGCAGCCGTTTCGGCAAGCTGCCGGCCGTCAACGCGATGACCGATGTCACCGGCTTCGGCCTGCTCGGCCACCTGGTCGAAATGGCCGACGGCAGCGGCCTGAGCGCTCGCATCGAGTTCGCCAGGGTGCCGCGCCTGGCCAGCGTCGAGTACTACCTGGAGCAGGGCTGTATCCCCGGCGGCACCCAGCGCAACTTCGACAGCTATGGCGACAGGATTGCCCCGCTGAGCGAGCTGCACAAGCTGCTGCTGTGTGACCCGCAGACCAGCGGCGGCCTGCTGATCGCCGTAGGCGAGGCGGGCGAGGCGGAGTTTCTGGCGGTCGCCAGGGAGCTGGGCCTGGCGCTGGAGCCAATCGGCCAGCTGCAGGCGCGCCAGACCCACGCGGTCGAGGTGGTGTGATGCGGGCCAATACCAGCGATTATCGCCAGCTGTTTCTCGACGATGTGCCGATGATGGATGCGCGCGCCCCGGTGGAATTCGCCAAGGGTGCCTTTCCCTGTGCGGTCAACCTGCCGCTGATGGACGATAGCGAGCGGCAAAAGGTCGGCACCTGTTACAAGCAGCATGGCCAGCAGGCGGCCATCGAACTGGGTCATCGCCTGGTCAGTGGCGAGACCAAGGCGCAGCGCCTGGCCGCCTGGGCGGCCTTTGCCCAGGCCAACCCGCAGGGTTACCTGTACTGCTTTCGTGGCGGCCTGCGTTCGCAGACCGTTCAGCACTGGTTGAAAAGCGAGGCCGGAATCGACTATCCCCTGGTAACCGGGGGCTACAAGGCGATGCGCAGCTTCTTGATCGAGACCACCGAGCAGGCCCTGGCGCAGTGCGATTTCATTCTGGTCGGCGGCATGACCGGCACCGGCAAGACCGAGGTGATCGCCCAACTCGGCAACGCCCTGGACCTGGAGGGGCACGCCAATCACCGCGGCTCCAGCTTCGGCAAGCGGGCCACCAGTCAGCCGGGCCAGATCGACTTCGAGAACGCCTTGGCCATCGACATCCTGAAGAAGCGTGCGGCGGGCCTCGAGCAGTTCGTGCTTGAGGACGAGGGCCGCATCATCGGCAAGTGCTCGTTGCCGCTGCCGCTCTATCAGGGCATGCAGCGCTTTCCGCTGGTGTGGCTGGAGGACAGCCTGAGCGGGCGTGTCGAACGCATTCTCAAGGACTACGTGGTCGATCTGAGCGCCGAGTTCATCGCCCTGCTGGGGCCGGAGGAAGGCTTCAGGACCTTCGCCGAACGCCTGCAGCAAAGCTTGGCGAACATCGTCAAACGACTCGGCGGCGAGCGCTATCAGCGGCTGGCGGCAATCATGGACCAGGCCTTGCAGGAACAGGCCGGTCAGGGTGATCTGGGCCTGCATCGTGCCTGGATCGAGGCGCTGCTCGTGGAGTACTACGACCCGATGTATGCCTACCAGCGCGAGAACAAGTCCGGGCGGATCGAGTTCGTCGGCGAACAGGCCGCTGTGGTGGAGTTTCTCCGCGAGCGGGCACAGGGCTGAAGGCGCGGCACTTTTTGCCACCCCGCCCGTCCTATCGGAATAGGCATAGATCACTATGCTATGAAGCAAAGTGATGGTACAGGCGCGCGTTGCTCGAGCAATGGAGTCCGCGTGAGCCTTGGGTTGTTGTCCTTAGTCTGGAGTATGCGAAATGAAAGCCTGGATCTGCTTGCCGATGATTGCCCTGGTACTGGCCGGTTGCGCCGGTAAGACGGCCTATCGCGATAGTTGCGCCAATCAGCTCAATGCGGCCTGGCGTGAGCTGGACCTGGCCAAGGCCGAGGGGTTTGCGGGGACAGTGAGTTATTCCAAAGCCCTGTCGCTGCTGACAGCGGCTAAGACCCAGCAGCAGTTCGAAGCCTACGAAGGCTGCACCAGTAAATCCGAACGAGCGCGCTTCTATATCCGCGAGTCGCGCGCCGGCCGCTGAGCCGGCAGCTATTCCTTCCCTCGTCACCCCCGTGCCGACCGGCGCTGGCTAAGGTTCGGCGACGGTCGGCCGATAGCCCCATGGCAGCCTTTCGTCATCGACCGGGTTTGGGCGTGCGGTTATCCAGTCCGGCCGATGGGCGTGTGACGGCGCAGCCACTAGGTGGCTGCGCCGTCATTGGGCAATGATCTGAAAACGACTGTTAGTTAGTTGATTTCACCAACGCTAGCTTGGCCCGCTTGTCGCGGGGCAAGCGCTGCTCCTATGTTGTCACGCGGGAACGCGAGCGGGTCGGGCAGCCTACAGGGGTGCTTGGTAGTCACCTTGGGGAAGGAGTTGCGAATATGTGGACTGTTCTGCTGCGGGGTATGGCCAGCCTGAGCACGGCGAAGAAGCTGGCGCTGGGTTTCGGTGTGGTGCTGGCGCTGACCGCCTTGGTGGCTGCCACCGGTCTGTCGGCGTTGCGCGAGGTCGGCGACCGCTCGGCCTTGCTCGAGCGCATGAGCACGATCAACTCCCAGGTACTGCGGATTCGCCGCAGTGAGCAGGACTTCGCCCTGACCGGCAATGCGCAGCACGTCACCGCCCTGCACGAGCAGGCCGATGCGATTCTGCAGAACAGCGAGAGCCTGCGCGCCGAGTTGCCGAGCGACGAAAGCCAGGCGCTGGGCGAGGTGGCCGACGCCTTGGCCGAGTACCGTGCGGCCTTCGACCGCTATGTCGAGCTGACCGAAAACATGCAGCTGTCTCTGGAGGCGGCCAACTGGCTGGTGGTCAGCGCCGCCAACAGCCTGGACCTGCTTCAGGAAGGCCTGAGCGAGGATGGCATCGACTTGCTCAAGAGCAGCCAGGGTGGCGAAGGCACCGAGTCGGTGCAGCAGGCCGGCCAGATCGGCAAGATTCACCAACTGTTGTTGATGGCGCTCAATCAGGCGCGCGAGCGCCTGGAGAAGAGTCGCAGCACCGGCGAAGTGGCCGATACGGCGATTGAGGAAGCCGTGGAGGCCCAGAAATTGGCCGGCGAACTGCGTGATGCCATGCAGGATCCAGGTTATGCGTCGGTGCTGGTCGAGGTCATCGGCAACGTCAATTCCTTCAACGAGCGCCTAAAGCAGTACACCGCCTATCTGCAGCAGCAGAAGCAGGAGCATGTGCGGCTGGTCGAGCAGGCCGAGCGCATCCTCGGCCTGGTGGATCAGGCCGATGCCCGCCAGAAAGACAGCCTGCAGGCGCAGCTGCAGGCCAGCACCTGGCTGATTTTGCTGGCCACCGTGCTGGCTCTGCTGATCGGCCTGCTGGCAACACTGAGCATTACCCTGTTGATCGTGCGGCCGCTCAAGCAGGTGATCGAACTGGCTCGGCAGATCGCCGGTGGCGACCTGAGCGTGCAGATCGACGTACAGCGCCGTGACGAAGTAGGGCAGCTGCAGGGCGCCATGCAGAGCATGTCGAGCAACCTGCGCGAAATGGTCGGTCATCTCCAGGGCGGTGTGACGCAGATTTCGGCGTCTGCCCAGTCCCTGTCGACGGTAACCGAGCAGACCCGTCTGGGCGTCAACGGCCAGAAGGTGGAAACCGACCAGGTGGCCACGGCCATGAGTGAGATGACCGCCACCGTGCATGAGGTGGCGCGCAACGCCGAGGCGGCGGCCAACTCCACCGAGCAGGCCGACAACCGGGTGAGCAGCGGTGTCGAGGTAGTGCGCCAGACCCTGGGGCGGATCGACCAATTGGCGGCGGCCATGGTCGTTACCACCCAGAGCATCGAGCGACTGAGCCAGGACACCCAGCGCATCGACTCGGTGCTCGATGTGATCAAGGCCGTCGCCGAACAGACCAACCTGCTGGCGCTCAACGCCGCCATCGAAGCGGCCCGGGCCGGCGAGCAAGGCCGTGGCTTCGCCGTGGTGGCCGATGAGGTGCGCGCCCTGGCCCGGCGGACCCAGCAGTCTACTGCGGAGATCGAGGGCTTGATCGCCAGCCTGCGCGAGGGTGCCCGGCGCTCGGTGGAGGACATGCGCCAGAGCGGCGCACTGGTCGAGCACGTGGTACGCGACGCCAATCAGACCGAGGGGGCGTTGACTGGTATCGCCGAGGCGGTGACGCTGATCTTCGAGATGAATCAGCAGATCGCCGCGGCGGCCGAGGAGCAGAGCGCCGTGGCCGAGGAGATCAGCCGCAGCATTACCTCGATCCGCGATATCGCCGATCAGTCGGCCGCGGCCATGGACGAGACCGCCGAGTCGAGTACCAGGCTGGCGAGCCTGGGCCGCGACCTGCAGGGCATGGCGGCGCACTTTCGCCTGTGATCAGCCTGCCCCCCAGCAACACCGCGCACAGTTTCGTGAGCAAAGGTTACCGGGTGCTTTGCCCGGAAGGAGCAGGCCAGTAGCATCGTGTCACTTGCATGAGGAGTGAGCGATGCGCACCAAACTGGATACCTGCCTGGCCGCGGTGAATCAGGTGCTGTTGGGCAAGGAGCCGCAGGTACGCCTGGCCGTGGCCTGCCTGCTGGCGCGCGGGCACCTGTTGATCGAAGACCTGCCGGGGATGGGCAAGACCACCCTCAGCCACGCGCTGGCCAAGGTGCTGGGGCTGAGCTTTCAGCGTATCCAGTTCACCTCTGACCTGCTCCCCGGCGACATTCTCGGCACCTCGGTGTTCGACCGGCACAGTGGACAGTTCAGCTTCCACCCCGGGCCGATCTTCGCCGAACTGGTGCTGGCTGACGAGATCAACCGGGCCACGCCGAAGAGCCAAAGTGCGTTGCTCGAAGCCATGGAGGAGGGCCAGGTGACCATCGAGGGCGCAACCCGACCGCTGCCCGAACCCTTTTTCGTCATTGCCACGCAGAACCCGGTAACCCAGGGCGGCACCTTCGCCCTGCCGGAGTCGCAACTGGACCGCTTCCTCATGCGCCTGTCACTGGGGTATCCGGCCAAGGCGGCGGAGCGGGCCTTGCTCTTGGGCGACTCACGCCGATCACTGCTGCCGCGCCTGGAGCCGGTGCTCGATCATGCCGAATTGGCCATGATTCAGGCCGAAGTGCCCAAGGTGCGCGTCAGCGATGCCCTGGTGGATTACGTGCTGCGCCTGGTCGAGGCGACGCGTTGCCAGCCCCAGTTCGCCTGGGGGCTGTCGCCGCGGGCGAGCCTGGCATTGCTGGGCGCGGCGCGGGCCTGGGCATTTATGGCCGGGCGCGATTACGTGATTCCCGAGGATGTGCAAGCGGTGTTGCCGTCGGTGGTCGGCCATCGCCTGCGCGAACGCGCCGACCCTGCCGGTCACGGCGCCGGAGCCCTGGTTCAGTGGCTGCTGAGCGAGGTGTCGGCGCTGTGAGCGCATGGCTCAAGCCGCACTGGGATCGCTGGCTGGCCCGTCGGATCCCGCAGTCGCCCGTCGTGCGCCTCAATCAGCGACGGATTTTCATCCTCCCGACGCGGGTCGGCGCGGCTTTCGCCCTGGCCCTGCTGCTGATGCTGCTGGCGGCGATCAACTACCAGAACAGCCTGGCCTATGGCCTGACCTTCATGCTCGGCGCGGTATTCGTCATCACCATCCTGCATACCTACCGCAACCTCGCCGGCCTGATCCTCAAGGCCGCGGGGGCGAGCCCGGTATTCGCCGGTGAGTGCGGGCACTTTCGCGTGCGCCTGGAAAGCGACGCGCGATCGCATCAGGCGATTGCCCTGGGCTGGCCGCCGAGCGAGTTGCAGAGCCTGGATGTGCCGGCGCAGGGGAGCAGCGATTGCGAACTGAACCTGCCGGCGTTGCACCGGGGCTGGCTGCGCCCGGGTCGCCTGCGGGTCGAGAGCCGCTTTCCGCTGGGCATTCTGGTGGCCTGGAGCTGGGTCGATCTCGATCAGGCGCTGTTGGTCTACCCGCAGCCAAAGGCGGGCGAGTTGCTGCTGGCCGGCGGCGCCGATGAGCAGCAGGAGGTCCCAGGCTCACAAGTCCAGGGGCGCGGTGCCGAGGATTTTCAGGGCCTCAAACACTATCAGCCGGGCGAATCCAGGCGTCGCCTGCACTGGAAGGCGTATTCGCGCGGGCAGGGGCTGCTGGTCAAGGACTTCGCCGCCCTGAGCGGCGAGGACCTCGTGCTGGATTTCGACCAACTCGGTGGTGATGTCGAAACGCGCCTGTCGCTGCTTTGCCATTGGGTGCTGCAACTGTCCCGGCGCCAGCAGGCCTTCGCCCTGTACCTGCCAGATCAGGTCCTTCCCTGCGACAGCGGCGAACGCCACCGCGAGAACTGCCTGCGGGCTCTGGCGCTGTTCGGTGAGTCTGGATGAACGGCGCGGCGGCGATACCGCGGATCAGCCTGATCTGGCTGCTGGTGGCCCAGGCGCTGGTGATCATCCCGCACCTGGGGCATTTGCCGCTCTGGGTCGTGGCCTTGTGGCTTGTCTGCGCGGCCTGGCGAGTGCAGATCTTCCGCATGCGCATGGGCTATCCCAATGGCTGGCTCCGGGGCGGTCTGATTCTGGGCGCGGCGGCAGGGGTATTGCTGTCGCGCGGCAGTCTGGTCGGGCTGGATGCCGGCGTGGTGCTGCTGATCGCCGCCTTCATTCTCAAGCTGCTGGAAATGCGCACGCGGCGTGATGCCCTGGTGCTGATCTTTCTCGGTTTCTTCTCGGTGGTCACCGCCTACCTGTTCGACGATGGCATCCTCGCCGCGCTCTACAGTCTGCTGCCGGTGACCGCCTTGCTCGCCGCGCTGATCGGCCTGCAACAGAGCGATGTGGCGGCTCAGCCATGGCCGACCTTACGACTGGCCGCTGGCCTGCTGTTGCAGGCGCTGCCGTTGATGCTGCTGCTGTTTGTGCTATTTCCGCGCCTGGAGCCGCTGTGGTCGATGCCGGCACCGAAAAACCGGGCGCTCAGCGGCCTGTCCGAGAGCATGGCGCCGGCGGACATCGCCGAGCTGAGCCGTTCGCCGGCGCTGGTATTTAGGGCCAGCTTCGAGGGTAGAACGCCACCGCGTAGCGAGCTGTATTGGCGGGCCCTGACCCTGGACCATTTCGATGGCCGGCGCTGGTCGCAGTCGAGCCTGAGCAAGCAGGCGCCACCCGCCCTCTGGGAGAAGCGCGGGGAGCCCCTGCACTACAGCATCATCATGCAGCCAAGTGCGCAGCCCTGGCTGTTCGCCCTGGATGTCGGCGAAACCCGATTGGCGCACACCCGGCAGATGAGCGACTTCCGCCTGCAGCTTCCGGGCCCGGTCGATCGGGCGTTGCTGTACCGGGTCAGCTCCTGGCCGGCGGTGGTGCGCGAGCCGGACGCGAGTGCCGCGCGCCTGGCCACTGCCCTGCAACTGCCAGTCGGCGGTGATCCGCGCAGCCGCGCCTGGGGTGCCGAGCTCAGGCGGCAGTATCCGCAGGCCGAGCAACTGGTGCAGGCATTGCTCAGCCGCTTCAACCGCCAGCCCTTCGGCTATACGCTGCGCCCGCCGAAGCTGGGTCGCGACAGCATCGATGAGTTTCTGTTCGAGACGCGTAGCGGCTTTTGCGCCCATTACGCCGGTGCCATGACCTTCGTCCTGCGCGCGGCCGGCATCCCGGCGCGAGTGGTGGCCGGGTATCAGGGCGGGGAGTACAACCCGGCGGGCAACTATATTCAGGTGCGCCAGTTCGATGCCCATGCCTGGGTCGAGTACTGGCAGCCCGGTCGCGGCTGGCTGGCGGTCGACCCGACCTTTCAGGTCGCCCCCGAACGCATCGAGGCCGGCCTGGAGGAGGCGCTGGCGCAGGAGCAGAGCTTTCTCGAAGACCTGCCGTTTTCGCCGCTGCGCTATCGCCAGCTCGACTGGCTCAACCGCCTGCGCCTGGGCTGGGATAATCTCAACTATGGTTGGCAGCGCTGGGTGTTGGGCTACCAAGGCGCTGAACAGCTGCGCCTGCTGCAGCGCTGGTTCGGTCATACCGACGGGCGCACGCTGGGCTTCGCGCTGGTTGCCGGCGCCGGCCTTCTGCTGGCTGTGCTGGCCCTCTGGCTGTTCAAGCCCTGGCAGCGCGAGGTGGATGCGCAGCAGCGCCTGTTCAGACGCTTCGAGCGCTTGCTGGCGCGCCATGCAGTGCCCCGTTCGCCCGGCGAGGGCGCACGGGCCTATGCTGAACGTGCAGCCCGGGCCCTGCCGCAGCAGGCTGGGCCGATCCGCCGCTTCGCCGATGCCTACGAACAGCAGCGCTATGCGGGGGGGAATGCGTCGCCCGCGCTGTTGCGGACGCAGCTGGCGGCGTTGCGGCGAGCGCTGCCCTGGCGCTTGACGAGTCTGGAACGAGATAGCAGGTGATGAAGGATCAGTTTGAAGCCGTGCTGACGACGCTGCTGCGCCTGCAGGTGGCGCTCTACGCCTGTCACGAGCGCATGGCCGCCGGAACGGACGCGGAGGCGCTTCACGATCTGCGTGTCACCCTGCGCAGGTTGCGCAGCCTGCTGCGCCCCTTGCGCAAGCTGCCGGCATGCGCGCAGCTGCAGCAGCGGGCCGCCGCGTTTGGCCACCTCAGTGGCCCCGTGCGCGACCTCGAGGTGCTGCTCGCGCACCTGCAGGCGAAGGGGCCCGCCGATGCCTTCAGGCGGCGTCAGCCGCAAGTGCGCCAGGGCCATTCGGCATTGCTCGACAGCGCCGAGCTGTCGGCCCTGTTCGCCGCCCTGGACGCTTGGCCAGCGCTGTGGCGTGAGGCGCGGGCAGACGGCCAGCTCGACGGCCTGCACAAGAGGATCAGGCGCCGTCTGCGCAAGCAGCAGCGGCAGCTGGCGGCGGCGCTGCTCGACCCGGCCCATGATCGCCATCGCCTGCGCCTGTTGATCAAGCGGGTCCGCTACGGGGCCGAGGCCTATCCACAGCAGGCCGGTCTATCCGGCAAGGTGCTGATGCGGCTGAAGCAGGCGCAGTCGGAGCTGGGCGACTGGCATGACTACTTCCAGTGGCTGGCGCGGGCCGAGCAGGAGCCTGACCTGCAACCTTGCGTGGACGGCTGGCGTCGCGCCATGCGGGCGACCGAGCGGGCCGCTGACCAGGCGCTTGAGGCGCTGCGACTGGTGTTTGCCTCTGGATCCTGAAATGTTGGCCAAATTACCCGCTTGGTTTGGCTGAATTGCTGCACTCGGAGGCTACTGTCGGGCTGCGGTTATCCCCTAAGATCACCCTGCATTCCTATGGTGAGGTGGTTATGAGGTTCTCCGAGTTGCTCGAGGCGGTGCGCGCAAAGCCCCAGGCGGTGGTTATTCCTGCGGACTGGGGTCAGGGGCGCGCCAGTTTCGGCGGCTTGATCGCGGCGCTGGTGTACGAGGCCATGCAGGCCCAGGTGCCGGCCGGACGGCCACTGCGTTCGCTGGCTATCACCTTTGTCGGGCCGGTCGCGGCCGAGGTGCCGACGCGCTTCGAGGCCGAGGTGCTGCGCGAAGGCAAGGCGGTCAGCCAGGTCCTGGGGCGTGCAGTACAGGACGGCCAGGTAGTGACCCTGGTGCAGGGCAGTTTCGGTGCGGCGCGGCAGTCGGCGGTAGAGGTGGCGGCGATGGCCGCGCCCTGCGTAAAGCCGGTGGAGGAGTGCCAGGAGTTGCCCTATGTGCGCAACGTAACGCCTGAGTTCACTCGATTCCTGGCGATGCGCTGGGCGATTGGCGGCATGCCGTTCAGCAATAATCCATCGCGGGAGATGGGCGGCTGGGTACGCCTGCGCGACACCGAGAATGCCGAGCCGGTTGGCAATGCGCACCTGCTGGCGCTGGTCGACGCCTGGCCGCCGGCGCTGCTGTCGCATCTGCGGGCACCCGCGCCGGGTAGTTCGCTGACCTGGACCATCGAGTTCATCCAGCCGCCGGCGCAGCTGAGTACCCAGGACTGGTGCCTGTACCGTGCGCAGATCGAACATGCGCGCGATGGCTACGGCCATGTCGCCGCGGCGTTGTGGAGCCCTGGCGGCGAATTGTTGGCGATCAGCCGGCAGACGGTGACGGTCTTCGGCTGATCGCCAGGCGCTGCCGGGGTCAGAGCTTGAGCTGACGGATGGCCTTGTTCAGCTCGCCGGCCAGCGCGGCAAGTTCGCTGCTGGTGCTGGCCGATCCGCTGGTCTGCTGCACGGTCTGTTCGGTGACGTCGCGAATGCTGACCACCGCGCGGTTCATCTCTTCGGCGACCTGACTCTGCTGCTCGGCAGCCACGGCAATCTGCGTGTTGCTCTCGCGCATGTTCGCCACCGAGCCGGTGATGGCCGCTAGTGCCTCGCCGGCCTCGCGGGCCTGTTGCACGCAGTCGTCGGCCTTGAGCGAGCTTTCCTGCATGAACTCGACGGCATCGCGGGTACCGCTCTGCAGGGTGGTGATCATCTGGGTGATCTCGTCGGTCGAGTCCTGCACGCGCTTGGCCAGGTTGCGTACTTCATCGGCCACCACGGCGAAGCCACGGCCCATTTCCCCGGCACGGGCGGCTTCGATGGCGGCGTTGAGGGCGAGCAGGTTGGTCTGCTCGGCAATCCCATGGATCTCGCTGACCACGCCGCTGATTTTCTGGCTGTCGGCGGCCAGCTGCTGAATCATTTGCGCCGTTTGCTGCACGCCACTGGACAGCCCGGCGATCGACTGGCCGACGCGCACCACCACCTGCTGGCCATTGCCGGCCAGCTGTTCGGCGCTCTTCGACTGGTCGCGGGTATCGGCGGTGTGCTGGGCGATGTGGTGCACCGTGGTGGACATCTCGTTGATCGCAGTGGCGGCCTGTTCGGTCTCGCACTGTTGTTCGAGCATGCCCTGGCGTACGTCGCGCATGCTGCTGGCCAGGCGCTCGGCGCCTTCGTCCAGGCGCGCCGCGGTCTGGGCCACGATCCCGACTACCCGCTGGTAGCCGGCCTGCATGGCATTGAAGGCCGAGGCCATCTGGCCGACTTCGTCGCGGCAATCGAGCGGCACCCGGGCGGCCAGGTCGCCGTTCTTCTCGACCAGCAGCATCACATCCTTGAGGGTGTTGAGGTGGCTCAGCAGAAAGCGGATCAACAGCTGCGAGGCGCCCAGCAGGATCAGCATCAACAGGGCCACGACCAGCGCGTAGCTCGGTGCGCGTTCGGCGAATACCTGCATCAGCCCGGGGGCCTGGGCGAGCACCGCCAGGCGTTTGCCCTGACCCAGGTCGACGACCACGGCGCCGATCGGCGTTGCCTGGCCCGCGAGGCTGTCGTGCTCCAGCTCGACCCAGCCGCGTGCCCGGCTCAGTGCAGCGCCCTGGTTGGCGGGCAGGCGCGGTGTCTCGCCTTCGGCGAAGGCCACCAGCTGCGGCGCCTTGGGCAGCGGCTGATCCGCAGGCCACTGGCCGAATAGGCTGGCCTGCTCCAGAGCGGCATGCTTGGCGGCGTCGCTGCGCGCCTGTTGCTCTACGTGCAGCGCATACAGGACCAGTAGCAGGGTGGTGACGAAGGCCACCGCATTGACGGCCCAGAACTTGTATCTGAGGGAAAGATCGCGAACCCAAGTACCCATGGCTTCTTCTTCTGATTCGTGGGGAAACGGTATCTGGCAAAGTGCCGGCACTGTCTCCCAGAACGGCGTTGGAGCCGTTGATCCGGGTCAACAGGGCGGTCAGTTTTGTTAGCGACCGCAGTTGCCGAGACTTTAGGAAAACTTGTCCGCTTCGTCAGTGCTTTCCGGGATCGTCGGCAGGCCGAAGAAGCGCCGGGCGCAGGCACTGCTGTGGGTCGCCAGGGCCTGCGCGCTCTCACCGCGGAGCCGGGCCACTTCGCGCAGCACCTCGGTGAGAAATGCCGGCTCGTTGCGCCCGCTCTTGGGCTTCGGACGCAGAGTGCGGGGGAGCAAAAAGGGGGCGTCGCTTTCGAGCATCAGGCGGCCGGCCGGGATATCCCTGACCAGCGGCTGCAGGTGCTTACCGCGGCGCTCGTCGCAGATCCAGCCGGTAATGCCGATGTGCAGGTCGAGGTCCAGGTAGTTGTACAAGGCCCGCTTCTCGCCGGTGAAGCAGTGCACCACCGCCCCCGGCAGGCGGTCGCGGAAGCCGCGCAGGATCGCCAGCAGGCGCTGGTCGGCATCGCGCTCATGGAGGAACACCGGCCGCTGCAGCTCCACCGCCAGCGCCAGCTGCTCCTCGAGCACCTTTTCCTGTTGCGGCCGTGGCGAGAAGTCGCGATTGAAGTCCAGGCCGCATTCGCCCACGGCCCGTACCTCGGGCTCGGCCAGCAGGGCCTTGAGCCGACTGGCGCTCTCGCCGTTCCAGCTGCTGGCATCGTGCGGGTGGATGCCGGCGGTGCTGAACAGGCGCTGGCCGCTCTCATCCAGTCGACGGCACAGCAGCAGCGCCTGCTCGCTTTCTTCCTGGCTGGTGCCGGTCAGCAGCAGTTGGCAGATCCCCGCGGCATAGGCCCGGTCAAGTATGACTTGGTGCTGGTCGGCGAAACTTGGGTGGGTCAGATTGACGCCGATGTCGATGAGCTGCATGGTGCTACCTGCTGGTTGGGGCAGGCAGGATAGCAGAGCCTTTGAGCGCGCGAAAAAGGGCGAAATCACCGGGAAATGCTGGCACTTCGCGACTGTCGGTCGCGACCCTGGCTGGAAACCAGGCGCGGCCTGTGCGAACCTCCGCGCCCGGCGCGAGGCTGTTTTTCCCGCGTAGCCAGACTCAGACTCGGTCAGCAACGCCCAAGAGCGTGCCGTCCGGCCTTGGAGACACCATGTCGCGATCGCTGTTTGTCCTCTGCCTGCTGCTGCTGTTGCTGCCGTTGCCGGCCGCGGCACGCGTGGCCGGACCGCAGGAAGTGACGCGACCGAGCAACGCGCGAGACCTGGCCAGTATTCGCAGCAGCGGCGAACTGCGCGTACTGGTCAACCAGAGCCGCAACAGCTCTGGGGAGGTCAAGGGCCAGAGCATCGGCGTGGAGTACCACCGTTTGCGCGCGTTCGAGCAGTACCTCAACCGCTCGGCGCGCAACGGTCGCACGCTCAAGCTGAAAATAATCCCCAAGGCCAAGGACCAGCTGCTCGGCGCACTGCTGCGCGGTGAAGGCGACCTGGTGGCGCCGGGTGAGCTGCTCAATGTGCGCGGCGGTGGTGTCAGGGCGAGCACGCCTATCGTCGCCAATGTGCCGCTGATCGTGGTATCCCGCCAGGGCGACCGGCGCTACCAGAGTCTCGAGCAGATGTCCGGGCGCAGCCTCGCCTTGCCCACCGGCAGCGTCGCCGGGGAGGCCCTGCGCCAGATCAACCGGCAGCTGGTCGAGAGCAAGCGAGCGCCGATCATCGTCGAGTGGGTCGACCCGAGCCTGGCGGTCGAGGACGTGCTGGAGATGGTCCAGGCCGGCATCTACAGCCTGACCGCGGTGGAGCAGCCGATCGCCGAGCGTTGGGCCAAGGTCATGCCCAGGTTGCGTCTCGAGCCGCAGTTGCTGCTGGCCAAGGACGGCGGCCTGCGTTGGTTCGTGCGCCGCGACGCGCCCATGCTGGGTGCAGACGTCGACCGCTTTCTCAAGTCCTATCGCAGTCCGGCCGATCAGGATGCGGCCTTTCAACGGGTCTACCGGCGCCTGTATCGGGTGCACTATCCGCTGGGGCGTGCCGAGCGCAACAAACTGGACAAGCTGCGGCCGGTACTGCAGCGACATGCCCAGCAGCAGAACTTCGATTGGCTGGCGCTGGCGGCGCTGGCGTTCAAGGAGTCGACCCTCAACCCGGCCGCGCGCGGTGCCGGTGGCGCCACGGGGTTGATGCAGATCACGCCGGCGGCGGCGCGCAGCGTCGGCGTCGACAATATCGGCGTGCTCGACAACAACGTGCAGGCCAGTGCGCGCTATCTGGCCCAGATCCGCCGCACCTACTTCAACAGCCCGCAGCTCAACGAGCGCGAGCGAATGGCTTTTGTCCTGGCCGGTTACAACATGGGCCCGCAGCGGGTGCAGAGCATGCGCGCCGAGGCGCGGCGGCGCGGGCTGAATCCGAATCAGTGGTTCTTTCAGGTCGAGCGAATCGCCATGGAGCAGGTCGGAATGGGCGTGGTCAGCTACGTCAACAGCGTCAACAAGTACTACCTGGCCTATGCCCGGGAGCGCTATTCGCTCGAGCCGCGATAGGGCGCTTTGAAGGTCGCAGATATATCGTTTTTGTGGATAATTAACAGCGGAATTATCCGTTATTAATATCGATTGTTTTGTTTGAATATGTGCGCCATCACTTCCCTCAACCGAAGGACTGCCGCACATGAACACCCTGATCAAGTCTGTTGTCTCCACCCAGGCCGGCTATGGCCTGACCATCCTGCGGCTGATCGCCGGCCTGACCTTCGCCGCCCACGGTGCCCAGAAGCTGTTTGGCTGGTTTGGCGGCTACGGCCTGGCCGGTGTCGGCCAGTGGATGGAGAGCATCGGCCTGGCGCCGGGCTACCTGATGGCCTTGCTGGCGGGGAGCGCCGAGTTCTTCGGTGGCCTGGCGCTGATCGTCGGCCTGCTGGCGCGGCCTGCCGCGGCGGTGCTGGCGCTGACCATGCTGGTGGCCATTGCCAGCGTGCACCTGGCCAACGGCTTCTTCATGAGCAACAACGGCTACGAGTTTGCCCTGGCGCTGCTGGCAATCAGCCTGGCGGTGGTATTCGAGGGGGCCGGGCGGTTGTCGCTGGACAGGCGCATCGCCGGGTAAGGCTCGCCGAGCACCGACAAAAGACCCGCCCGTGCGGGTCTTTTGCGTTAGCGGGGCGGGCGGCTAGGAGGCGTCGCTTTCGGCGGCATGCGCTTGCGGCAGCAGCGGCCACTGCTGCAAGCGGTGGTAATTGATGCCCTGGCTAGCCTGTTGCGACGCAAACAGGCAGAAGTGGTCGACCGTCCAGGTGAAGGATGGGGCAGCCGCCGCTGGCCGCCGCGGGCAGCGCCGCATCAGGGTCAGGTGGGCATGAAAGGCGCGTTCATCGAGCGCTATGCCTAGCTCGCGCAGGGCTTGTTGCAGGCTATCGGCGAGAGTCAGCAGCGCCTCGGGGGGCTGGCTCGGCGCCAGATAGAGCAGGCCATTGCGGCGCTGTTGCAGGCGATCGAGGTGCAGGACGAAACCGGGCAGGTGCAGCGATGCAGCGACCTGGCGCAGCTCCGCAAGGCGGGTGAGCGGTTGGCTGCCGAGAAAGGCCAGGGTCAGGTGCAGGTTGTCTGTCGCCACGGGGCGGCCTGGCAGGTGCAGGCCATCGCGCCAGTGGGAGATGGCGCTGGCCAGCCCGGAAGGGCAGTCCAGGGCGAAGAACAGCCTCAGGCGTTCGCATTGCATTGGCTAGGGTCCGGCTGTGGGCCTTCTTGACAGTATCGTGCAGGCTTCTCTAGGATGCCCGGGCGCCGATTTAAACAGCTACTTGCGGGGCGCCGATCCCTTTGCCGATGGCGGGGTTCAGAGAAGTCCTCCGGGAGGCTTCGAAATACCGCTAAAGCGCTGGTACGGTGTCGCCTCTCACCGCTGCCCAGCGGAATTTCCGAGGCGGAGACATCAGCATGACCTGTCCCCAACCGCTTATTCGCCTGCGTCCGATCACCTCCGGTGCGGCGCGCGGCACGCCCAGAATTCTACTCGGCGGCAGCCACCAGCCGACCCTGCTGCGTCAGCTCGATGGCTGGCCGATGCGCCGCGAGGGTTCGCAGGCCTTTCTGATCCAGTTCGCTGATGAGCTCGAGTCGCTGGCGCGTTTTGCCAGTGACAGCTTCGATATGGCGGTGGTGCAAGCCCCTCGGGCCGAGGATCTGCACGATACGCTGCGCGAGCTGACTCGAATCGCCCGCCAAGGGCTGATCACGCGCCGCTAAAACGGCATTGGCCACGGCTCGCGGTTTGCTGTAGCAGACTCAGGGATAGTCGATTGCGACCACATACCAGGTCTTTTCGCCAGTTGGTGTCTGCACCCGCACTTCGGCGTCCAGCGCCTTGCCCACCAAGGCACGGGCCAGGGGCGAATCGATGCTGATCAGGTTGAGTTTCAGATCCAGCTCGTCCGGACCGACGATCCGGTAACGGGACTCGTTGCCGTCTTCGTCCTCGAGGGTGACCCAGGCGCCGAAGTAGACCTTGTCCGCGTCGCTGGGGCGCGCGTCGACCACCTTCAGGTTCTCCAGGCGTTTGCTCAGAAAACGCACGCGGCTGTCGATTTCGCGGAGCATCTTCTTGCCGTAGGTGTATTCGGCATTCTCCGAACGGTCGCCTTGCGCCGCCGCTTCGCTGACCGCTTGGGTTACCTGCGGCCGGCGTACATGCCAGAGCTCGTGCAGCTCGGCGCGCAGGCGCGCCTCGCCTTCGGGGGTGATCAGGGGGGTGCCGGCGGTACGGGGAGGGCGATAGCGACTCATTGGCTGGGCAAGCTTCGGAAAAAAGCGATCTTATCAGCCCTCGCGCAGCACCGTCAGCGGGCTGGCGTTCAGGGCGCGGCGGGTGCCGATGATGCCGGCACCGCCGACCAGCAGGGCGCCCAGCAGCGGCAGTGACAGCAACCAGGGGTGCGGCTGCCAGCGCAGGTCGAATGCGTAGTGGTAGAGCAGGAAGCTGATCAGCTCGCAGCCTAGCGCCGCCAGTACGCCGCTGACCGCGCCGAGCAAGGCAAATTCCGTGCGCCGCGCCTTGACCAGCAGGCGGCGCTCGGCACCGAGCGCGCGCAGCAGCGCGCCCTGGCGGATGCGCTCGTCGAGCGTGGCCTGCAGCCCGGCGAACAGCACGGCCAGACCGGCGGCGAGGACGAACAGGAGGACGAACTCGATGGCCAGGGTGACCTGTGCCAGGATGCTGCGCAGCTGCGCCAGCAAGGCGTCGACCTGAAGCAGGGTGACCGCAGGAAAGGCCCGGGCCAGGGCCACCAGTTGGCGTTCCTGCTGCGGCGGCAGGTAGAAGCTCGTCAGGTAGGTGACCGGCAGGTCCCGCAGCGTATCGGGTTGGAAGATCATGTAGAAGTTGGGGTGAAAGCTGTTCCAGTCGACGTCGCGCAGGCTGGTGACCCGGGCGTCGCGTTCCAGTCCGCCGACGCTGAAACTCAGGCGATCGCCCAGGTTCAGCTTCAGACTCTCGGCCAGCTGGGTTTCCACCGAAACCCCGGGCAGTTGCGCGGCCTCAGCGGTGTTCCACCAGCTGCCCGCGCTCAGCCGATTGTCGTCCGGCAGTTCGGCGGCCCAGGTCAGGCTGAGGTCGCGGCGAATCGCCCGTTCGCCCTGGGAGTCCTTGCTGACGATCTGCCTTACCGGCTCGCCATTGACCTTCACCAGGCGGCCGGGCACCACCGGATAGAGGGGCGCGCTGTGCGGCGAGAGTTCCGCCAGGCGCGCGGCGAATGCGTCCTTCTCGGCCGGCAGCACATTCAGGGCGAAATGATTGGGTGCGTCGGCCGGCAGCTGTTGCTGCCAGGAGTCGAGCAGCTCGCCGCGCAGCAAGGCGATCAGGGCCATGGCCAGGATGATCAGGCCGAATGCCAGGGCCTGGCCCGCCGCCGCCAGCGGGTGGCGGAGCAGCTGGCCAAGGCCCAGGCGCCATGCCAGTGCGGCGCGACTGAGCAGGCGGCGCAGGCTTTGCAGGCCGACCAGCAGCAGGCCGCCCAGCAACAGGGCGGCGACCAGGCCACCGGCGAGCAGGGCGAAGGTCAGTTGCAGGTCCAGGCTGAGCCGCCACATGATCAGGCCGAGCGCCAGCAGCGCGCCGCCATAGACCAGCCAGGTGCTGGCCGGAACCGGCAACAGGTCCCTGCGCAGCACGCGCAGCGGCGGTACCCGCCCGAGTGCGGCCAGAGGTGGCAGGGCAAAACCGGCGAGGGCGGTCAGTCCCGTGGCGATGCCCGCCAGTGCCGGCCACGGGCCGCCGGCGGGAATCTCGGCGGGTAGCAGCTCACGCAAGAGGAAGAACAGGCCGTACTGGCCGAGCCAGCCGAACAGGGCGCCGGCCAGGCTGGCCGCGACGCCGAGCATGGCCAGTTGCAGGCCGAACAGGGTCAGTGCCTGGCTGCGCGACAGGCCGAGACAGCGCAACAGGGCGCTGGCGTCGAAGCGCCGGGCAGCGAAGCGCGCGGCAGACAGGGCGACGGCGACGCCGGCGAGCAGGACCGCGGCCAGGCTGGCCAGGTTCAGGTAGCGCTCGGCACGGCCCAGGGCGCCGCCGATCTGACGGTTGCTGTCGCGGGCATCCTCCAGGCGCTGATTGGCGGCGAGTGTCGGCTCGATCGCCTGGCGGTACGCCGCCAGGGCTTCGGCCGTGCCGCGCCACTGCTCGCGGTACCTGACCCGGCTGCCGGGCTGCACCACACCGGTGGCGGACAGGTCGTCCAGGTGCATGAGCACGTGTGGCGTCAGGCTGTAGAAGTCGCCGGCCTCATCGGGCAGGTAGGTCAGTACGCGGCTGAGGCGCAGCGACTTAGCGCCGACTTCGATACTGTCACCGACGGCCAGATCCAGGGCGGCGAACAGGCGGGTCTCGGCCCAGGCTTCTCCGCGCCGAGGGCCTGCACCGATCTGTTCCGGCGCATAGGGGGCTGGCGCACTCTTCAGTTGTCCGCGAAGTGGGTAGTTGCTGCCTGCGGCTTTCACGCTGACCAATTGGATGCCGGCATCGCCGGCGATCACGCTGGAGAACTCGACCAGCTGGGCATGAGCCAGGCCCAGTCGCCGCCCCGTTGCGATCTGCTCTGCGCTGGCGGGCGAGCTGCCGCTGAGAAGCAGGTCGGCCCCCAGGAACTCGCTGGCGCGCAGGCGCATCGCATCATTCAGGCGGGCACTGAAGTAACCGATCGCGGTGCTGGCCGCCACAGCCACCAGCAACGCGAAAAACAGCACGCGCAACTCGCCGCTACGCAGGTCGCGCACCAGCTGGCGAGTCGCCAGCGACAGCAGTCTGGAAAAGGGCAGGCGCGTCATCAGGGTTCCACGCGGTCGACCAGGCGGCCGCATTCGAGGCGGATCAGGCGCCTGCAGCGGTGGGCCAGGCGCTCATCGTGGGTGACCAGCACCAGGGTTGCCCCTCGCTCCTGATTCAGCTCGAACAACAAATCGCTGATCCGCTCGCCCGTATGGCTATCCAGATTGCCGGTGGGTTCATCGGCAAACAGCACCGCAGGGGCGGCGACGAACGCGCGGGCGATGGCCACGCGTTGCTGCTCGCCCCCGGACAGCTGGCGCGGGTAGTGGTTCAGGCGCTGGCCCAGGCCGACCCGCTCGAGCAGGCTTCGTGCGCGCTCGCGAGCGTCACGCTGGCCTTCGAGCTCCAGCGGCAGCATGACGTTTTCCAGGGCATTGAGGCTGTCGAGCAACTGGAAGGACTGAAAGACGAAGCCCACATGCTCGGCGCGAACGCGCGCCCGCTGATCCTCGTCGAGCTTGTCCAGCTCGTGTCCGGCCAGCGCCACTCTGCCGCTGCTCGGCAAGTCGAGACCGGCCAGCAGGCCGAGCAGGGTGGACTTGCCCGATCCCGAGCTGCCGACGATGGCCAGGCTGTCGCCAGGCTGGAGCTCCAGGCAGAGATCATGGAGGATGGCCAGTTCGCCTTCCGCGCTGGGGACCACTTTGCTAAGGTTCTGCGCGGTGAGAATGCTAGAACTCATGGAGAATCCAATGCGTGCAGGGGTGATCGGGACCGTTCTTTGCCTGCTGCTATGGGGGCAGGGCGCATCGGCGGCTTCCTTGCTGGTCGTCGGCGATAGTATCAGCGCGGCTTTCGGGCTGGATACCCGGCAAGGTTGGGTCGCCTTGCTGCAAACGCGCCTGACCGGTCGTGGCTATGACTACCAGGTGGTCAATGCATCGATTAGCGGCGACACCAGCGCAGGCGGCGCCGCCAGGCTTCCCGGGCTTCTGGTCGAGCACCGTCCAGACCTGGTGATTGTCGAACTGGGGGGCAACGATGGGCTGCGTGGCCAGCCACCGGCGCAATTGCAACAGAATCTTGCCAACATGGTCCGGCAGTCGCAGGAGGCAGGCGCCAAGGTGCTCATTCTGGGGATGAAGTTGCCGCCCAATTACGGCCAGCGCTACACGACCGCATTCGCCGAAGTCTTCCCCAAGGTGGCCCGTGAGACCGGCGCCGCCTTGGTACCCTTTCTGCTGGAGGGCATAGGTGGCGTACCTTCCATGATGCAGCGCGATGGCATCCATCCGACCGCGCAGGCCCAGTCGCGGCTGCTGGAAAATGTCTGGCCGCACCTGCAGCCGCTGCTCTGACAGGCTTTTCCGCGGGCGGCCTTTCGGCTAAGGTTGCGCCCCCGCCCTGGAGCACTCGATGCCGCGTCTCGCCTGGTCCTTGCATGCCTACCAACTGATCGAACCGGATGAGCAGCTGGATCTGTTCGCCTGTCGAGAGGTGCGTTTGCATCTGGTCGCGCGTCAGCTCGAGCTGGGCGGTTTTGCCGATCGGACCCTGTGTGGCGGTTTGTTGCCGGCCAATCCGCGTTGGTGTGAGCTGGATAAGGCGACGCTGCGGGACAAGCGCCTGTGTCCTGGCTGTCGCACCACGCTGCAGGCCCGGCGGCGCGGCGATCGCCCGCTGTGGCCGGAGCGCTGAACCCTCCCCGAGCGTCGGGCGTGGGTGTACAATATCGCGGCTATTTCGCCAGCCATTCTCACCAAGGATCATCAGATGTTGTCGCGCGTTGCCGCCGTCGGCCGTTATCTGCCTCTGGCCATGCTTTTCGCCATGGGCCCAACCGTTGCCATGGAGCTGCCTTTGCCGCCGCCTGGTGAGGATATCGTTGGCCACATTCAGGTAGTCAAAGCCAAGTACGAGGATACGTTCGCCGATCTTGGCGTGGCCAATGATCTGGGCTACCTGGAGATGATCTCGGCCAACCCCGGTGTCGACGCCTGGCTGCCTGGCGAGGGGACCGAAATCATCCTGCCGACGCGCTTCATCTTGCCGCCCGGTCCGCGTGAGGGTGTGGTGATCAATCTCGCCGAGTATCGGATGTACTACTTCCCGAAGGGGCAGAACGTGGTTCACACCTATCCGCTCGGGATTGGCCGGGAAGGCTGGGGCTCACCGGTCGCGGAGGCGCGGATCACTGGCAAGGTGCCAAATCCGGGCTGGACTCCGCCGAAGTCGATTCTTGAGGAACATGCGGCCAACGGCGATCCGCTGCCCAGCTATGTGCCGCCCGGTCCGGATAATCCGCTGGGCCCCTACAAGATGACCCTGTCGGTTCCCGGCTACCTGATTCATGGCACCAACAAGAAGTTCGGTATCGGCATGCGCGTGAGTCACGGCTGTTTCCGCATGCTCAATCACAACGTCGTCGAGTTGGGCAGTATGGTGCCAGTCGGAACTGCGGTGCGGATCATCAACGAGCCGTACAAGTTTGGCCGCAGCAATGGCAAGATCTACCTGGAGGCCCACGCCCCGCTTGATGACCAGGGAACACCCTCGATAGTCGACAAGCACAGCGCGGTGATCAATGCGCTACTCAAGCGTGACGATATGGCGGAACTGAGCCTTGATTGGGAGCTGGTACGAGAAGTGGTCGCCGCGGAAGACGGTCTGCCGGTGAGGATTGCAGGTCCTGCCCGGGGCGTTGGCGCGCGGGGAATCGTTCAGCGCTGATAACATCGGTTTTATCTTCCAAACCCACTGCGTGCAGACGTCAGTGGGTTTTTTATTGCTTGCGTGTTTGTCCGGACCAAGAACGCAGGCAATAAAAAAGCCGACCCAATGACTGGGTCGGCCGGCATAGCATTGACAGCTATTACTTGCGGCTTGCCTTTTCCAGCATGCGCAGAGCGCGCTCGTTGGCTTCGTCAGCAGTCTGCTGAGCTTTCTGAGCGGCGGCCATTGCTTCATCAGCCTTGCGATAGGCTTCGTCGGCACGGGCTTGAGCGCGAGCTGCTGCGTCTTCGGTAGCGGTCAGGCGAGCTTCGGTTTCTTTGGACATGCTGCTGCAGCCAGTAGCCAGAACTGCGGCCAGAGCCAGAGCAGAGAATTTCAGAGCGTTGTTCATCGGGTTCCCCTTGAGATGGAGTTTTTCCATAAAGCAATTTCCAACCATAGGAAATTAGCCGGCGTACATACTACCCATAACTTTTAGTAAGTAAACGGAGGCGAGGCAAGCGCAGCAGATTTTTTTTAGGGTTCGCTGGCCAGATACTGAAATTAATTCTGGGCTGGATGAAAAACAGCCAATTGGATTGCGTTGTACGGCCGCCGTTTATTGCCATGGGTTGTCGTGCCGTGGCAGGGTGTGCCCGGTTGAATAATCGGCGGGGGCGACGCATGACGCGACCTGCCATGGAGATTTGCATAACAAGGGGAAGTACCCATGCTGGGAAATGTGGGCTTGTTGGCCGGGTTGGCGTTATTGATATTCATGGCGCTACGGGGCGTAAACATCTTTATTGCCGCGCTGTCTTGTTCGATGCTGGTGGCGCTGAGCAATGACCTGCCGGTCACCCAAGCCCTTCTCGAATACTTCCCATTTGGTCCGCTTGGAGCTTTTTCCTTCGCCGGGAAGTTCTTTGTGCTGTTTCTCTGTGGAGCAATCTTCGGCAAGGTCATGGCGGCCAGTCAGGCGGCCAGCAGCATTGCCCAGGCCATTACCCGAGGCCTTGGCACTCGGCGGACGCTGTGGGTGGCGATGCTGGTCTGTGCGGTGCTGACTTACGGTGGCGTCGTGGTGTTTGTGGTGATCTTCACCATGTACCCCCTGGGTATAACGCTGATGCGTGAGGCTAACCTGCCCAAGCGCCTGTTCTGTGCCGCCACGGCCCTTGGCGCGGGCACCTTCACCATGACGGCCCTGCCGGGAACGCCTTCGATTCACAACGTGATTGCCGCCAGCGCCCTCGGCACCGATTTGTTTGCCGGTGCCTGGATCGGTATAGCCGCCAGTGCGCTGATGATCGGGCTGGGCATGGCCTATCTGCAGCGTGAGTGGCGTCTGGCGGCGCTGCGCGGCGAGGGGTTCGAGGCCAATGCGCAGGATGCACGCATGGAACAGTTGGCCAGTACGCCGGATGCCGTTCCAAGCTGGCGTCTGGCGCTGGTGCCGATCGTTTTGGTGCTGGGCATCATCATGTCACCGCGTCTGTTGCTGCTGACGGGGTTGGTTGCTCCCGGTGAGGGGGCGATGGGGGCGCTTGTCGCGTTCAGTCTGGCGCAGCCTATTCTCTGGCCCAGCTTGGCACTGGTCATTGCCTCGGCCGCCGCGCTTTTGCTGTTCCCTGGTTTGCGCCGCAATACCCTGGTTATCCTGGGGCAGGGGGCCGACGATGCAATCATGCCGTTGCTCAATACCGCGGCGGTCATTGGCTTTGGTGGGGTGGTGACCAAGACGGCTGGGTTCAGTCATTTCGCTCAGTGGATACTGTCGGTCGACTTGCCGCCGCTGCTCTCGGTCTTTGCTTCTGTCAGCGTGGTCTCGGCGATTGTCGGGTCTTCATCCGGAGGGCTGCAGATTTTCATGCAGACTCTGGCGCCGACCTACCTGGAAATGGGCATGGAGCCGCAGGTCTTGCACCGCATTGCCAATATCGCCGCGGGTGGCCTCGACTCGCTACCCCATTGTGGAGCGGTGATTGCCATGCTGATGATCATGGGGCTGAGCCACAAGCAGGCCTACAAGGATATCTTTGTCATCACCGTGCTGATTCCGGTGGTGGCCGTATTGGCCTGTATTGCCGTCTTAAGCTTGGCCTAAGCCTTGGCTTTTCAGTGGCTTAGCCACTGCTCGCCTGTTAAGCTCAGGAGCCATGGTGGGCGGCAGGCGGTGAGTGACTGCTGCGGTCGGCGTCGATGCCTTGAACCGTGGCGAAGATCCCGGTCGACGCGTTGCGTGATTGTCTATCATGACTGGGTATTGTCAGGCGGTTTCGCACGGGAGGCCTAATGGCTCGGGCTGTTTCAGCGCCCAGGTACTCGGCGGGCATTGGCCCGATGTGATGATTAAGGCAATTCAGGGTACGCAGGCCGAATAAGAACGTTTCGAGGAGTTAAGATGAGCGAGGTGTTGTCCATTCACCATAATACGAAGAGTCATCAGTTCGAGACGACCGTGGACGGTGATCGTGCGTACCTCGCGTATATGGACCTGGGCAAGCAGACGCTGGATATCTATCGCACCTTCGTGCCGAATTCGTTGCGCGGCCGTGGCATCGCGGCAGCGCTGACCGAGGATGCCCTGCGCTACGCCGAGCGGATGGGCTATACGGTCATTCCTTCGTGTTCCTACGTGGAACGTTATATGGAGCGGCGCCAGCGGCACGCCAAAAGCTGAAGCGTTGCGGGCGGTATTCACGCCCTCTGGACGACATGAAAACGCCGGGCAAGCCCGGCGTTTTCATGTCTGCAAGTTGTACTAGCCGCGTTGCCGGACGGGCAGAACATCCTTGAGCTTGGCGTGCATGCCGCGCAGGGTTTTCTCGGTGGTGTCCCAATCGATGCATGCATCGGTAATGGAGACGCCGTATTTCAACTGGCTCAGATCCTTGGGGATCGACTGGTTGCCCCAGCCGAGGTGGCTCTCGACCATCAGGCCGACGATCGAACGATTGCCTTCGAGAATCTGGTTGGCCACGTTGTCCATCACCAGTGGCTGCAGGGCCGGGTCCTTGTTGGAGTTGGCGTGACTGCAATCGACCATGATGTTCGGCTGGATGCCGGCCTTGGTCAGCTCCTGCTCGCACACAGCAACGCTGACCGAATCGTAGTTCGGCTTGCCGTTGCCGCCGCGCAGCACCACATGGCCGTAGCCGTTGCCCTTGGTGGTTACGATGGAGACGCCACCTTCCTGGTTGATCCCCAGGAAACGGTGCGGGCTGGAGACGGACTGCAGGGCATTGATGGCCACGGTCAGGCCGCCATCGGTGCCGTTCTTGAAGCCCACGGCGGAGGACAGGCCGGAGGCCATTTCGCGGTGGGTCTGCGACTCGGTGGTACGCGCACCGATGGCGGACCAGCTGATCAGGTCCTGCAGATACTGCGGGGAGATCGGATCGAGCGCCTCGGTGGCCGTCGGCAGGCCCATCTCGGCAAGGTCACGCAGCAGCTGACGACCGATGTGCAGGCCGTCCTGAATCTTGAACGAGTCGTCCAGGTAAGGGTCATTGATCAGGCCTTTCCAGCCGACCGTGGTACGCGGCTTCTCGAAATACACGCGCATCACCAGAAACAGGCTGTCGGAGACTTCGGCGGCAAGCACCTTGAGGCGTTCTGCGTACTCGTGGGCGGCTTTGACGTCGTGAATCGAGCAGGGACCCACCACCACGAACAGGCGATGATCCTTGCCGTCGAGGATGTCGCGAATCACCTGGCGACCTTCTGCGACAGTGTGCAGGGCCGCATCGGTAAGCGGAATCTCGCGCTTGAGTTGTGCCGGGGTGATCAGGGTTTCGTTGGAGGCAACGTTCAGGTCATCGATCGGTAAATCAGCCATCGTGCTTTTCATCAGGTCAGAATCGTCAGGTCACAGGAGCCGGCCGCCAGCGATCCCCGTGTGGCGGAGCGCAGCATTAATGAGCACAACGGGGAAGCTGAACCTTAGCGCGTAAAGGGCCGGCTAGACAATGGGCCGAAGGGCTTAATCCGCCCAGGCCCTGCGCAGCCAAGCCGCAGGCGCCATCGCATACTCAGTGAGTTTGTCGACAGATGTGCCAGCTTAGGGGGCAACCTGGTCGAAATCGGCAGCGTGCTGGGCAATCCATTCTTGGGCTACTGCCTCGATTGGCAATTGTTTGCCCGAGGATTGCTCTAGATGCTGGCGGTATTGCTCGATCTGACAGACCTGCTCGACCATGCGTGCGCGGAACAGCGTGTCTTCATCCAGGAAGGCCACGCCCACCAGATAGTCGTCGGTCTGTTTGTGGCACCAGGCGACGACGCCGGCATAGCGTGCCAGTTCACCTAGCAAGGGGATACGCAGTTCTATTGCCGTGCCGCGGCGAAAGCCCCGGCTGGAGTTGCATGCCACACCGCCGAGGCTGATGTTGTGCAGCCTTTGTGTGGGTAGGAAAGCCTGCTTGCGCAGGACCAACTCCACCGGCATGTTACTGGGATGACGCAGGAAACGGCGCATGCACATCCACCTTCCGTGTCATTAAACCGACATCGTTGTGATCAGTATAGTTAACGAACTGCAACTTACGGATTCTGATGCAGATTTTCGTTCACTCCAGTTGTCAGCTGTTTCACCGGTGATAGTCACGAGCGCAGGCAGTGCCAGTCGCCGCAGGGCGGCTGAAGTGCTGCCGAAGCTGGCGCCGCCGCTGCGACTGCTCTGCAGCGGTGCTGCTCGCAATGCCCTCCCGGTTTCGCGTTATGCGGTGTTTCATCTGTCAACCCTGCAGGTCAGCGAGCGATGTGGTCCAGGATGCGCTATATGAGCCTTTGCTTAATCCCGGGTTACTGACGCACCGGGCTTGGTGCGTTCCTGTCCGGCCTTGCTGCTGTTGCAGCGGCGGCGTGCTTCGATTCGCGTCGCCCGCTCAGCGCATCTCTGCTCCTGGGCAGAGGAGTGGGGGCCGCACCTTGCCTGGTTAGTGCGCCTGTCTTGAGAAATCGTTCTTTCTGAGTCGCCTGGAGAGGCTGCCGATCCTCTGCGGCCATGCCGCGCGGCAGCTGCCTCGTTGACTTGCGTGGCGCACTGCTAAGCTCAATGAAGGCCTGTCTGGCAGGCAGTCGAGGAGGCTGAATGATCCGTTCGATTCTCTACGCCACCGATCTTGGTCTTTATGCACCCTACGTCCTGCAGCATGCCCTGGCCCTGGCGCGAGCCTTTCGCGCCGGGCTGTACGTGGTGCATGCCGTCGAGCCCATGGGCCTGTTCGCGGAGTCGGTACTGCAAACCTATCTGGATGAGGAGCGCTTGGGCGAGCTGCGCAGCAAGGGCTTGAATACCGTCATGGCGAGTATCGAGGAGCGCGTGCTGGAGGGGTTTCGCGATGAGTTGGGTGAGGCTCAGCACGAGTCCGAGGTGATTCGCGCGGTGCAGGTGGTGCAGGGCGACCCTCCGCTGATGATCTTGCAGGTGGCCGAGAAGCTGGGCGTCGATATGCTGGTCATCGGCAGTCACAGCCACGGTACCGGGCAGGAAGTCCCGTTGGGGCGAACGGCTGCACAGCTGGTGCAGCTTGCCGACGTGCCTGTCTATATGGTGCCCATGCTGCAGCACCGCAGTCGCAGCGAGCAGTAGGCGACGAATAACCAGAATTTCTAAATTAATCGTCTAAACTCTTCGATTAAACCAAGTATATGGTTATATAAGAACGCCGGTCTCGGCACGGCCGTTTATCTGCTTTGAGGGATATCTATGAAGCTCCAGCAATTGCGCTACATCTGGGAAGTCGCGCATCACGACCTCAACGTTTCGGCCACCGCACAAAGTCTCTATACCTCGCAGCCGGGCATCAGCAAGCAGATACGCCTGCTTGAGGACGAGCTGGGTGTCGAGGTCTTTGCCCGCAGCGGCAAGCACCTGACCCGCGTGACCCCCGCCGGCGAGCGGATCATCACCACTGCCGGAGAAATCCTGCGCAAGGTCGAGAGCATCAAGCAGATCGCCCAGGAGTTTTCCAACGAGAAGAAGGGCACCTTGTCGATCGCGACCACCCATACCCAGGCGCGCTATGCGCTGCCGCCGGTGATCAGCGGCTTCATCAAGCAGTACCCTGATGTGGCGCTGCACATGCACCAGGGCACGCCGATGCAGATCGCCGAGATGGCGGCCGACGGAACCGTGGATTTCGCCATTGCCACCGAAGGGCTGGAGCTGTTCAACGACCTGGTGATGATGCCTTGCTACCGCTGGAACCGTTGCGTGGTGGTGCCCCAGGGACATCCGCTGGCCAAGCTGCCGAAGTTGACCCTGGAAGCCCTGGCCGAGCATTCGATCGTGACCTACGTCTTCGGTTTCACCGGCCGCTCCAAACTTGATGAAGCCTTCAGTCACCGCGGCTTGACCCCCAGGGTGGTATTCACCGCCGCCGATGCCGACGTGATCAAGACCTACGTGCGGCTCGGCCTCGGTGTCGGGATTGTCGCCAGAATGGCGGTGGATGCGAAGCTGGACCCGGATTTGGTGGTGCTCGATGCCAGCGAGCTGTTCGAGGCCAGCGTGACCAAGATCGGTTTTCGTCGGGGCACTTTCCTGCGTGGTTTCATGTGCGACTTCATCGAGAAGTTCGCCCCGCACCTGACTCGCGACATGCTGGCCAAGGCGGTGCAATGCCACAACAAGTCGGAGCTGGAAGACCTGTTTCGCGATGTGGAGCTGCCAACCTATTGAGGGGCTGATATGCAAACAGCCCGGCCAGGTGCCGGGCTGTTTTTTTGCTTGCTGGCAGGAGGGGACTAGTTCTTGGCGATCAGGTTGCCGGCATGCAGTCCGCATTCCTTCTGGGTGGCTTCTTCCCACCACCAGCGACCCTCGCGCTCGTGCTGGTTGGGCAGCACCGGGCGGGTGCAGGGCTCGCAGCCAATGCTGATAAAGCCGCGCTCGTGCAGGCTGTTGTAGGGGAGCTCAAGCATGCGGATGTAGGCCCAGACTTCCTCGCTGCTCATCTGCGCCAGCGGGTTGAATTTGTATAGTGGCCGTTGCTCGGTGGAGAAGGCGCTGTCGATTTCCACGGCGGCCACCTGGCTGCGGGTGCCGGGGCTCTGGTCGCGGCGCTGTCCGGTGGCCCAGGCGGTGACGGTGGCCAGTTTCTTGCGCAGTGGAGCGATCTTGCGGATACCGCAGCACTCGCCGTGGCCATCCTTGTAGAAGCTGAACAGGCCTTTTTCCCTGACCATTGCCTGCAGCGGTTCGGCCTCCGGGGACAGTACTTCGATATTGATGCCGTAATGCTCGCGCACTTGGTCGATAAAGCGATAGGTCTCCGGGTGCAGGCGACCTGTGTCGAGGCTGAAGACCTTGACGTTCTTGTTCAGTTTCCAGGCCATATCGACCAGCACCACGTCTTCGGCGCCACTGAAGGAAATCCAGAGGTCGTCGCCGAAGTGTTCGAAGGCGAGCTTGAGGATGTCCTGGGGTGATTTGCTGGCATAGGTCGCGGCCAGTTCGGCTACATCGAAGGGATGGCTCATCGGCAAAGTTCCTGGTTATGGTGTCGTGCACAGGCGGGGCAATGCCAGGCTGGCGCCTGTCCATGCACGCTGAGCGCTCAGTGCCAGGATGGTAGCAAAAAGGTGTTATGCATCTAAATAACGAAGTTCGAGGATGAGTGCGTAGTTCAGGAATAAGCGCCGCGTTGCGCCGCCCCGGGCGAGCCGCTATTGTGCGGCCTTCTCTCAAGCCCAATCTAGGAGTGTCCTGTGGAAATTGCTTGTCTCGACCTGGAAGGCGTACTGGTCCCGGAAATCTGGATCGCCTTTGCGGAGAAAACCGGCATCGACGCGCTGAAAGCGACCACCCGGGATATTCCGGATTACGATGTGCTGATGCAGCAGCGCCTGCGGATCCTCGATGAGCATGGTCTCAAGCTGAGCGATATCCAGGAGGTCATTGCCACCCTGAAGCCGCTGGACGGTGCGGTCGAGTTCGTCGACTGGCTACGCGAACGCTTCCAGGTGGTGATCCTGTCCGATACCTTCTACGAGTTTTCCCAGCCGCTGATGCGTCAGCTGGGCTTCCCCACGCTGCTGTGCCACAAGCTGGTCACCGACGATAGCGGTCGGGTGGTGAGCTACCAGTTGCGCCAGAAAGACCCCAAGCGCCAGTCGGTCATCGCGCTCAAGAGCCTCTACTATCGAGTGATCGCCGCTGGCGACTCCTACAACGACACCACCATGCTCAGTGAGGCCCACGCCGGCATCCTGTTCCATGCCCCCGACAACGTGATTCGCGAGTTTCCGCAGTTTCCGGCGGTGCACAACTACGAGGACCTCAAGGACGAATTCATCAAGGCTTCCAGCCGCCAGCTGAGCCGCTAATCCCGCTTTAATGGAAAAGCCCGCAGCTGCGGGCTTTTTTCATTGGCAGAACTGTTCCAGGGTCTCCAGCAGTATCTTCACCTTGGTGATGGACTCCTGATACTCGGCGCGCCAGTCGGAGTCCGCGACAATGCCGCCGCCACCCCAGCAGCTGATCTGCCCCTCCTTGGCCAGCAGGCTGCGGATGGCGATAGAGCTGTCCATCTCGCCACGCACGTCCAGATAGAGCAGAGAGCCGCAGTAGAGTCCCCGGCGCGTCGGCTCCAGCTCGTCGATGATCTGCATGGCGCGGATCTTCGGTGCTCCGGTGATCGAGCCGCCGGGAAAACTGCCGGCGATCAGGTCCAGGGCATCCTTGTCCGCGGGCAGCTCGCCGGTCACCGCGCTGACCAGGTGATGCACGTTTGGATAGCTCTCCAGTGCGAACAGCTCGGGAACCCGCACCGAGCCGGTCTGGCAGGTGCGACCGAGGTCGTTGCGCAGCAGGTCGACGATCATCAGGTTTTCCGCACGATCCTTGGCGCTGCCAAGCAGGCTCTCGGCCTGGGCGTGATCCGCCTCGGGGGTGCCGCCACGCGGGCGGGTGCCTTTGATCGGGCGGGTTTCCACCTGGCCCTGGCTGACCCGCAGGAAGCGCTCCGGCGACAGGCTGATGATCGCGCCTTCGTCGCCAAGAGCCTGGTAGCCGGCAAAAGGCGTCGGGCAGGCCGCGCGCAAGGCCTGGTAGGCCGCCCAGGGCGAGCCCTGGTAGGGGGCGCGAAAGCGCTGGGCGAAGTTGACCTGGTAGCAGTCGCCGGCCTGGATGTAGGTCTGGATCCGCTCGAACGCCTGGTGGTAATCCGCCTCGCTGATATCCGCCTGAAATGTCTGGTCCAGGCGAAATGGCTGAGCGGGCCGAGGCTGTTCCGATTCGAGCAGGCTGATCAGCCGCTGACGTCGTTCGGCGGCCACGGACGGATGGAACACCAGTTGGCTGGTTTCGAGTTGGTGGTCGCTGATCAGGGCCCAGTCATACAGGCCGAAACGCGCGTCCCCCAGGCCGAGGTCGTCACGGGCCTGGGTGGGGAGTTTCTCCAGGCGACGAGCGAAATCATAAGCCAGGTAGCCGATCAGGCCGCCGACGAAGGGCAGTGGCCGCTGCGCCGGCGCATCGGCGCGGCCCAGGCGGCCAAGGCTTTCGCGCAGGCGCTGGACAAAGGCGCAGGCGGACTCGTCGGCCTGTGGCGCCAGCTCGGCCAGCGGCCAGGCGCTCATGAGGTCATAGCGTCCTCGCTGGGCGGCAGGGCGGCCGGAGTCGAGCAACACTGCGCCGGGGGCATGGCAGAGGGCGCTGAAGTAAGCGGCGGGATCGGCACGGTAAGGCAGTGCGTGGAATGAGCAGCTAGGCATGCAAGGGCTATCAGAGGGACGCGGATGGCGATTGTAGAACGCCAGTCGCGCTGATCCTAGGGCCAGTGTCGTGGTTTCGTCGAGAGGTCCGCTCACCCAGGCGGGTAGGGGGGGGCGTGCTGTCAGTGGCAAGCAGGGGTGCGGAGTGAGGCGAGGTGGTCAAGCTAGCGACTGGAGTGTTCGCTCGCGGGGCTAGCAGGAGAAGAACCCGGCGCTTGGCCGGGCCTTCTGCTTGCTGTTGCCTTGTCTTGGCCGAAGATCAGATCCCGGCGTTGGGCGTATGGCGGAACAGTTGCTGCGCAAAATGCATGCGCTGCTCCGCGGTCTCGGTCGTGCCCTTGGCTTTCAGCTCCGCCAGGTGTGCCTCTACCGCATGGGCGCGATGGGTGAGCCCGCAGTCGTTGGCGATCTGGATGTTGAGGCCGGGACGCGCGTTGAGTTCGAGAATCAGCGGGCCCTTCTCCTGGTCGAGCACCATGTCCACGCCGATATAGCCGAGGCCGCAGAGCTCATAGCAACCGGCTGCCAGCTTCATGAAGCCGTTCCAGTTGGGCAGTTGCACGCCATCCACCGAGTTGGTGGTGTCCGGGTGCTTGCTGATCTTGTTGTTCAGCCAGGTGCCGCGCAGGGTCACGCCGCTGGCCAGGTCGACGCCGACACCGATGGCGCCCTGGTGCAGGTTGGCCTTGCCGTTGGATTGGCGAGTCGGCAGACGCAGCATGGCCATGACCGGGTAGCCCATCAGCACGATGATGCGGATGTCGGGCACGCCTTCGTAGCTGATGCTCTTGAAGATGGGGTCGGGGGTGACGCGGTACTCGATCAAGGCGCGATCGCGGTGCCCGCCGAGCGAGTAGAGGCCGGTGAGGATGCTGGAAATCTGGTGCTCGATTTCCTCGTGACTGATGATCTTGCCGGACACCGTCTTGTAGCGATCTTCGAAGCGGTCGGCGATCACCGTGATGCCGTCGCCGCCAGCGCCCTGCGCCGGCTTGATCACGAAGTCGTTGCGCCCGCCGATGATCGCATGGAGCTTGTCGATCTCTTTCTCGGTGGAAATGACACCGTACATTTCCGGCACGTGGATGCCGGCCTCGATGGCGCGTTCCTTGGTGATGATCTTGTCGTCGACGATGGGGTACAGGTGCCGTTTGTTGTACTTCAGCACGTAGTCCGCATTGCGCCGGTTGATGCCCATGATGCCTTTGGCTTCGAGGGCCTTCCAGGTTTTCCAGAGACCTAGCATGGCTCAATCCTTCAGGAAGGCTTTGAAGCGGAAGAGTTCGGTCAGGCGATAGCCGCGGTAGCGTCCCATCGCCAGCATGAAGCCCACCAGGATCATCAGCACCGCAGGGAAGGTGAAGACGAAGTAGGTCAGCTGCGGGATGCTCATCAAGATATGCGCCAGAGTCGCGGCAATCAGGGTGCCCACGGCAACCTTGAAGGCATGGCCGCCACCACGCTCTTCCCAGGTGATCGACAGGCGTTCGATGGTCATGGTCAGAATCACCATCGGGAACAGCGCCACCGACAGGCCACGCTCCAGGCCGAGCTTGTGGCTGAGCAGGCTGATTACCGCGATCAGCACCACCACGAAGGTCAGTACCACCGAGAGCCGCGGCAGCATCTGCAGCTTCAGGTGCTCGAGGTAGGAGCGCAGCGACAGGCCGAGGGCGGTAATGATGGTGAACAGGACGATGCCGAAACCGAGTTGAGTTTCACGAAAGGCCAGGGCGATCAGCACCGGGGTAAAAGTGCCGAGGGTCTGCAGGCCGCCCAGGTTGCGCAGTATCAGGATCACCAGTACGCCGATCGGGATCACGATCATGATCTGGAAGGTTTTCTGGGTCGAGAGCGGCAGGCCGTAGAGCGAGTATTCGAGGAAGTCGACGTCGGTGTTCTCGTCGGTCAGCTTGGCCAGGCGGATGGCATTCATCTCGCTGTTGTTCAGGCTGAAGCTCACCTGGGGCTGCTTGCCGCCCTCCAGGCTGACCAGGTTCTCGTCGCCGATCCACCAGGTCAGGCGATCGGCGGGCATGCCCTGTTCGCCCGACTCGGGATTGAAGTACAGCCAGGCCTCGCCATTGAAGCTGCGCAGCCAGAGTTCGGGGCTCTGCTGCACATCGGGAGCCAGGCGGATGGTGTGCACTCGCTGCATCGGCACGTGGGCAATGGACAGCAGCAACTCGATGGCCTTGGCCTTGTTCGCGGTCGAAGCGTCGCCGCCGAGCAGCAGCTTGACGTTGTCGTCGTTGACGTCGTTGACGCGCTTGATGGTCTCGCTGATAAAGGTTTCGACGTCTGCAGAGTGCTGGCGAATCGGCGCCAGCAGGGCCTCGGCGGCAATCTTTTCGGCGCCTTCAACCGGAATGCTGTCGCGGAAGATCGGCCCCTTGGCCTTGGTTTGTTCGCCGCTGTAGCGCTTGGTCAGGACCAGGCGGTAGTAGAGGGTCTGCTTGCCGCTGGCGCGGCGTGCCGACCAGGTGACTTTGCGGTTGCCCTCGACGCGATTGACGCTCACACCGTAGTTGTTGGAGATAAAGCTCTCGTTGAGGCTGACGTAATCCTGATTCAGCGGCGGCACGAACATCTGCAACTTGACTGGCTCGCGGGGGTTGGCCTGGAACTCGACCTTGGCGTCGATATTCCACAGGTAGTCAGTCTCATCTTCGGTCAAGGGGATGCCGAGAATGAAGATCTGGTAGGCCGTAATCAGAATGCCCAGACCCACCAACAGGGTGATCAGGACTTTCAGATGCAGGTTAAGAGAGCGCATGGGAGTTACTCGCCAGGGGTTGCGTCAGGGGTACAGCCGGGTTGCCCCGCTGCATATTTAAGACTTGGGTCGACCAGTGCACTGAAGCGCTTGAGCGCTTCGGAGCCAATCAACAGCGGGTATTGGAAGGCACTGCGGTCGGTCAGGTTCACTTCGATGGTGCGCAAGGCTTGTCCCATGCAAATGTCCAGTTCGATTACCGGGCGCGCGGTATAGGTTTTTTCTTCCTCTGGATCATAGTCGCCAGCGCGGCGCTTGATCTTGCTGATGCGTGCCAGTGGACGCTCGATCGGATGGCTGTGGGCTTCGTCAATCGCCAGGTAGAAGCGCACCCAGGGTTCGTTGTTGCGCTTGAAACGGTCGATGTTTCGAGCGCTCAGCGAGGCCGTCTTGGCGCCAGTGTCCAGCTTGGCGGGTACCCGCAGGCCGAGGTTATGCAGTTGAGCGTACTCGTTGAGACCGTAGACGGTTTTTTCTGCGGCGCCACTCAAACCGGGCAATAGAAGCAGGCACAGCGGCAGAAGGAAGGGCTTGAGTCTCATGAGTCCCGTTAGGTGTCGCGCAGTCATTGGGTCAGCAAGGCCGGCAGGTGGCACGCTGGGGTGCCATACCTGGTTTGAGCGGTAGCGAGCAATCAAGACGGTGCTCGGGCTTACACGAATGCGCGGCATTCTAGCATGGCGATTTTACCGCTGCGACAGGCCCTTATAAGCGTTTTTATAGAGGGCGACGCTGAGATAGAACTTGTTGCTAGAAGGGTGGTGTCGACAATCCTAAGGTCGTATTTGACTGACGCCCCGCATAGGCGTAAATTTTTTGGCAAATACCAAGTGGGGTGTCGACAATATGTCGGATTCGACCGAATCATCTCTAGCCGTCCAAGACGACTCGGAAACACTTTCCGAGCATGTGTTTCGCCGCATCCAGGCGGCGATCGTCAAGGGCGAGATCGCCCCGGGCAGCAAGATCTCCGAGCCGGAGCTGGCCCGCACCTACGGCATCAGCCGCGGGCCGCTGCGCGAGGCGATCCATCGCCTCGAGGGGCAGCGCCTGTTAGTGCGTGTGCCCCATGTCGGCGCCCGGGTGGTGTCACTCGATCACGCCGAGCTGATCGAGCTGTATGAAATCCGCGAATCGCTCGAAGGCATGGCCTGCCGCCTGGCCGCCGAGCGCATGAGCCAGGCGGAGATCGACGAGCTGCGCCGCGTGCTTGAGCTGCATGAGCAGGATGCGGCCTTCAAGGCTGGCGTGGGCTACTACCAGCAGGAGGGCGATTTCGATTTCCATTACCGGATCATCCAGGGCAGTGGCAACAAGACCCTGACCCAGATGCTCTGTGGCGAGCTGTATCAGTTGGTGCGGATGTACCGCCTGCAATTCTCCGCGACGCCCAATAGGCCGCGCCAGGCTTACGCCGAGCACCACCGCATTCTCGATGCCATTGCCGATCGTGACGGTGAACTGGCCGAGTTGCTGATGCGCCGTCACATCGGCGCCTCCAAGCGCAATATCGAGCGTCACTACCAGGACGCGCAATCCAAGACAGCCAAACCCAGAGGTGAGTCATGAGTCTGAACACTCCCGGCCAGCGTTTTCGCGATGCGGTTGCCGAAGAGCATCCGTTGCAGGTAGTCGGTGCGATCAACGCCAACCATGCGCTGCTGGCCCAGCGCGCCGGCTTCAAGGCCATCTACCTGTCCGGCGGCGGCGTAGCGGCAGGTTCGCTGGGCTTGCCGGACCTGGGCATCACCGGCCTGGATGACGTGCTCACCGACGTGCGGCGGATCACCGATGTGTGCGACCTGCCGCTGCTGGTGGACGTCGACACCGGCTTCGGCAGCTCGGCGTTCAACGTGGCGCGCACGGTCAAGTCGATGATCAAGTTCGGCGCTGCGGCCATCCATATCGAGGACCAGGTCGGCGCCAAGCGCTGCGGTCATCGGCCGAACAAGGAGATCGTTACCCAACAGGAGATGGTCGACCGGATCAAGGCGGCGGTGGATGCGCGCACCGACGACAGCTTCGTGATCATGGCGCGCACCGACGCGCTGGCGGTCGAGGGCCTGGAGTCCGCGCTGGACCGCGCCGAGGCCTGCATCGAGGCGGGCGCCGACATGATCTTCCCCGAGGCCATCACCGAGCTGGCGATGTACAAGACCTTCGCCGACCGCATCAAGGCGCCGATCCTGGCCAACATCACCGAGTTCGGCGCCACCCCGCTGTACACCACCGAGGAGCTGGCCGGCGTCGACGTGTCCCTGGTGCTGTACCCGCTGTCGGCCTTCCGCGCCATGAACAAGGCGGCCGAGAACGTCTACACCGCGCTGCGCCGTGACGGCACCCAGAAGAACGTGATCGACACCATGCAGACCCGCATGGAGCTCTACGATCGCATCAACTACCACGCCTTCGAGCAGCACCTCGATGCGCTGTTCGCCGCCAAGAAATAACCGGCCTGCAGACGGCCCCGAAACGGTATTGATAAGGAGACAGACCCGATGAGCGCTACCCCAGAAACCAGCACCCCGGGCTTCAAGCCGAAGAAGTCGGTGGCCCTGAGCGGCACCGCCGCCGGCAACACCGCGCTATGCACCGTCGGCCGCAGCGGCAACGACCTGCACTACCGCGGCTACGACATTCTCGATGTCGCCACCAGCTGTGAGTTCGAGGAAATCGCTCACCTGCTGGTGCACGGCAAGCTGCCCAACGTCGCCGAGCTGACGGCCTACAAAACCAAGCTCAAGGCCCTGCGCGGCCTGCCTGCGGCGCTGAAGGCGGCGCTGGAGCAGCTGCCGCCGTCGGCCCATCCGATGGACGTGATGCGCACCGGAGTCTCCGTGCTCGGCTGCCTGTCGCCGGAGAAGGACGACCACAACCACCCGGGCGCCCGCGACATCGCCGACAAGCTGATGGCTTCGCTGGGCTCGATGCTGCTGTACTGGTACCACTTCAGCCATAACGGCAAGCGCATCGAGGTGGAGACCGAGGACGACTCCATCGGCGGTCATTTCCTTCACCTGCTGCATGGCGAGCAGCCGCGCGAGTCCTGGGTGCGCGCCATGCATACCTCGCTGAACCTCTACGCCGAGCACGAGTTCAACGCCTCCACCTTCGCCTCGCGGGTGATCGCCGGTACCGGCTCGGACATGTACAGCTGCATCGCCGGCGCCATCGGCGCGCTGCGCGGGCCCAAGCATGGCGGTGCCAACGAGGTGGCCTTCGAGATCCAGAAGCGCTACGACACTCCGGATGAGGCCGAGGCCGATATCCGCGCCCGCGTCGAGAAGAAGGAAGTGGTGATCGGCTTCGGTCACCCGGTCTACACCGTCAGCGATCCGCGCAACAAGGTGATCAAGGAGGTGGCTCGCGAGCTCTCCGCCGAGCAGAGCAGCAGCAAGATGTTCGACATCGCCGAGCGCC